>JABWCM010000064.1 GCA_013360285.1 Myxococcales bacterium | reverse complement strand
GTTGGACCTTTGATTCCAATGATGTTCGTACAGTCATCGTCGAGTTCATAGGTGGCCTGTTGTAGGATTCCATATTCGCCATAAAAGAACTGGTCGATAAAGTAAGGAATCACTGCAGCACCGGCGCGAGGTCCGGATGTGTCGCACGCAACTAATTTCTCGAACTCAGAGAGGTAATCCTCGTTCATTGTTTGCCTCTTGCGCATGGCTGACGTTGGATAGTAGCGGTTGAAACCACCTTCCCGCCTCTGCGTGAAATCGTTACGTTCCTCTCCGGAAATTGGGTTGATTCTTGTTGAACTATCGTTGCGGAAAGTTTGGTTAACCGATGAGCGCCTGAGAATGCTCGGCCGTTCATGGAAACTCCAGCAAACAGATTTCGGGCGGAGGGCCGAAAGTGTTCGGTGAGGTCGAATGATGTGAGCTGCTTCGTTGGCATCGATGCCAGTATACTCATTAAGCCGGATTTCTCACCAGGATTTGAAGTGAAACTGGCAAAATGCTCACAAATTGTGGTGGCGCCGACCGTAGCTATGCTGAGGCCAGCTTGCAGTTTGTCGAGCACGGATGCGGGAACATCGCCCCAATACGCGCGCTGTTTGGCGGTCGCCGCGGAGGACGGGTGAGTCGAGGAGCGGTCACAAATCCGGGTTGAGTTGTCATGCTGCCACATTAGGGCAACCAGATTGTGATATGCACGATTACACGTTGTTTGTGCAATCCTGATTGACGTTCCTACAAGTACCATTACCATACGTCGCCATGAAAAATCGTTGGATCATCTTGAATTCTCCCGAAGTTTGCATTGAAGAATTTGCTCGTGAAACAAACACGTCACCCCTTGTTGCGCGCTTGTTGCTCAATCGAGGCATCAATGATCCCAGCGACGCCAAGAGGTTCCTTGAGCCAAGGTTGGCTGATTTGACATCGCCCTTTTTGCTGCGGGGAATGGAGAATGCAGTCACTCGGATCATGGCCGCAATCAACCGCGGTGAAAGAATTACAATTTGGGGAGACTACGACGTCGATGGCGTAACATCGACAACACTATTATTAAGTTTTTTTCGAGACTTAGGGTGCCCGGTCACCTACTTTATTCCCGACCGTTTTGTTCATGGTTACGGGTTGTCTAGCGAGCCGCTGCAGCATATCGCCGATCAAGGCACTACCCTTGTTATTGCAGTAGATTGCGGCATAAACGGAGTCCGTCAGGTTGCCGAAATGGCGAAACGAAACGTTGATGTCATCGTGGTTGACCATCACGAACCCAAAAGTGAACTCCCGCCAGCGGCGGCAGTGGTGAACCCGTTACAGGACCAATGTGAATTTCCATACAAGAAGCTTGCAGCGGTCGGGCTGACATTTTACCTGCTGATTGCACTCCGTGCCAAGATGAGGTCTGCTGAGAGTTTCCGGTTTGGAAAGAGAGAGCCTGATCTTCGCTCATACTTGGATCTTGTGGCGATTGGCACTGTCGCGGACGTGGTTCCGCTTACTGGAATCAACCGGATTATCACTTATCATGGTCTACGTCAGATTGGTATGAACGGAAGGGCGGGGGTTAGTGCGCTTTGTCAAGTTAGCGGAATTGGGTCTAAAGTGAGTGCTGGAAACGTCGGATTTCAGCTAGGTCCACGAATCAATGCTGCAGGGCGGCTGAGTTCTGCGACCAAAGGTGTAGAAATGTTGATGGCCGGCCAGTTTGAAGATGCGCTAGCGATTGCCCAGGAAGTCGATGTCGAAAATCGCCGCCGGCGTTCGATTGAAAAGGCAATGGTCCAGCAAGCTGATGCCCAAGTGATAGAAATGGGTGGAAATCTAAGAAGGTCATTTGTTTTGGCCGGAGAAGGATGGCATTCTGGCGTAACTGGTATTGTTGCTTCAAAAATCGTCGAAAAATACTACCGACCCACTCTGGTTATTGCGGTAGATGGTGTTACCGGCAAGGGTTCTGGTCGCAGCGTTGCTGGGTTTCATTTGGTCCAGGGGTTGGACCAGTGTGGACGGTATCTTCAAAACTACGGTGGGCACGCCCACGCTGTAGGAGTCACGATTGCGTCAAGTGATGTGCCGCGTTTTCGAGATGCGCTGGAAAACGTCGCCGCGGGCATGCTGTCTGAGGACGACTTGATCCCCAAAATACTTATTGATGCTGAAGTCTCACTGGAATCTGTCACACGCAGTATGGTTGATGACATAGAACATCTGGCTCCGTTTGGTAACGGAAATCCGCGCCCCGCTTTCCTGGTTCGTAATGTGCGCGTCACGGAGATTCGGGTCGTTGGTCACGAACACGTGCGGATGACCGTCGAAAAAGACGGTTCAATTCGTAGGTGTATAGCGTTTCGGATGGCTGAGCGATGTCCTGAAGTGGGTTCCATGCTCGACGTTGTGTTTCACGCCGAAGAGAACGAGTGGCGTGGTATTTCGTCGATTCAAATGCGTATCCGTGATTTTCGAGCAGCTTGATACATGATGGGCGTCACAAACCTCCATGGTACAATGGGCCGACTAGTTTGGAGTGCATCGTATGACCCGATGCCATTGGCGGGCGTCTCCGATTATCGACCGTGACCGCTTGTCGTGGCAATACGGTCGATTGTGTCGCTTGGTAAGATTACGTATGATTGCCTACGGATGGTGCTGAGTTGGGAGACCGGAACATGCGGTTTTGTTGTCATACTCTTGGATGTTTTCTGTTGATTCTGGGCGTCGGTTTTGGTTGTGGCAGTGGCGATGATGGCGACAACGCAGCCGAAGACGTGTGTGGGGGAGACGGTTGTGCTGCGGGTGATGTGGCCGAACCGCCAGCCGAAGTCTGTGAAAGTGCATTGGAGTTTGTGTTTACGCAGGGAAGCACAAAAATATACGTGCTGAGTGGCAATTTAGACGGCTCGTTTGATCCGGCGACTGAAGTGGTATTGCAGGTATTGAATGCAGACACCGGTCAGGTGGTTGACGAGG
Organism: Myxococcales bacterium; assembly: GCA_013360285.1. Lineage (GTDB taxonomy): Bacteria > Myxococcota_A > UBA9042 > JABWCM01 > JABWCM01 > JABWCM01. The sequence continues at coordinate 23,308 of JABWCM010000064.1, read as the reverse complement.
CGGCTTCTAGTCTTGACAACGCGTCGGCGTTGGCGCTGGACGCGGCGGCAGGACTGGCACGTATTCAAACCCGGGTTTTGGCGATCGCTAAAGGTCAATCAATGCCGGTTGCAACTGGAACGAGCGTGGCATATGCGCCGGGGGTCGATTCCGTGTCCGTCTGGGTACATTCGCAGGGAAGTTGGGCTGGTGTTCGCAACGTAGCGACGTGCGAACCGACGCAGGCGGTTCATGCACGTTATGGCCATACCGCTAATTTACTGAAAGATGGACGTATATTAATTGTCGGTGGTGCGAAACCCCCTGCGATTCCCGCGTTCCCTACCGACGGCGATCTGGGTGCGCTGCAGACCGATATCGAGGTGTACGATCCCGCGAACGGTTCACTAACGGTGCTGCCCAATGGCCTCCCGGAGGGTCGAGTGTTTCACACGGCAACTGTTTTGTCCGACGGAAAAGTTCTTGTGGCCGGTGGGCTGACCGGCACCGTTGGATCGCTGAACCCAGTGTCGTCGACCGTGTTGATCGATCCCGCTGAGGGTTTTGCGGTGGACGTCACAAGTGTTCCGATGCAGCGGCCACGTGCAAAACATGCCGCGATATATGCACCCGAACTGGATGCGGTTCTCTTGGTCGGTGGTGCGGTTGGCAGTGCCGAGTCGGATTTGTGGAAGAGTTCCGGGAGTGTGCCTATCCCCACTGTGCAAAATAGAGCGTTTCACACATTGACCTTCGTTCCGGAAGCCAAAGCTGCTATTGCAATTGGCGGTGAAGTGGGAGATACGGTGGTCAACAATGCGGAACTATTTCAACTTTCCGGGTCGGTTCAGTCAAGCGGTGTTATTCCGTTGCCTGCTGCTGGTGAACGAACTCTGCATGGGGCAGTTTATCTAGATAGTGTTCAGAAAGTATATATCGCGGGGGGATTCAAGGACACAAAACACACAAACGCCAGCAAGGACGTGCTGGAATGGGATCCGCAGACCAATGCGGTTACCTACATCCCATTTCAGATGGCGGACAAACGCGGCGCTCCGGCGATGATTCCGTTCGCTTCGTCGAACATCGTTCTTGTTGCAGGCGGTTACACGTTGTCAGGTGCACTGAATACTGCAGAAGTCATCGTTGTCGCCAAAGGTGGTGCTGGTTTGGGACTACCAGAAGTGTCAATACTCGCTGCTCCGCCGATGCCGGCGTCGGTTTTTGGATCTGCCGCTATTCTGGAAGGGACCGGACGCGGTTTCGTTTCCGGTGGAAGTCGAGGTGACGCCAGCGCGCAACCTGCCATGTTTCTTTATACACCTTGAGGTGAGAGAGTAAGTTGGGGCACTCACACGCATATTGGCTCCCCAATGGCATTTTTCACGGTCGGCGCATCCAGCATACGTAGGCGCATTGACGGTTTCGTTGTGGATTTTTGCCAGAAAAGCGGGCAATGTGACGCGTCAGATGCCTATCGTCCTATTTCTCCGAGCAACAAATTATCGATCAGCTCGAACATGAAGTTGTCGCTGAATCTTCGGCGAAATCTGAATAAGGAGAATGAAAAAATGAAATCGAGATGGTTGTACATTGCGTTACAAGTGGTGGTGTCATTCGGTATTGTGACAGTCCTTGGAGTAGGATCGGCGGCCTGTGACGGTGGCGGTGTTTCCGACGAAGACGGGCAAAACGTGTCGGATTTTCTGGTCGGCGCAGATGCAGACGCCTCGTCAGTCATTCCGGCGGGGCAATTTGGTGAAATTATTGCTCATTCAAAGGTTGACTACGCAGAAGACATTCATGGAAGCGGAAACTTGGTATTTGTTACTGGAAAGGAGTCGGGATTGCACGTATTTGATGTTTCAGACCCAAAGAATCCCGTCAAACTGGCCACGTTACCAATGACCAAAGCGTGGGATGTTATAGCCGATGGCACTCGGGCTTGGGTCACCGACTATTCGGGCGGCCTGCATGCTGTCGATGCGTCCGACCCGAACAACATCCAGGTAGTCGGGACATATACTAACGGAAACGAAATCATTGCTTTGGGTCAAATGGGAACAGACCGTGTAGTTGTGGGTGGAGGAGACGGTGTTGCGAAGGGCTGGTTTGAAATTATTGATGTGACTACGCCTACCCCTAAGTTAGTTGGGAATCGTGCGGTTGTGGACGTCGAGTCAGACGGCGCTGCTGCCAGCCTCGCCGCTGCAGATGGTTTTGTTTATTTTGGACAAGCCGACGGAACACTTCGGATATTTGATGCAACAAACCCTAGTAATATTACCCAGGTTGGGACTTATTTTAACCAGGGAACGTTGGGGCACGAGCCGTGGGGGCTGGGGATTACCATTGCCGGTGACCACTTATTTTACTCCGATTGGGGCGCCGGCGTCATTACACTGGATATTTCTTCACCCACAAGTCCTCAAGAAGTATCCGTTTTCGCAGAAGGGGGTTATGCCTTTTATGACTCCTATTTTCATGATGAGAGATTATACATTGCCCTGGATGGGGGACTGGGGGTTCTTGACATGAACAATCCTGCCCAGCCGTCTTTGATTGGAGGCAGTTATTTGTCGACCAAAGCCGGCGCCGCATTGGACGACGCCCCACACGGCGTCTGGGTTCACAACGGTGTTGCGTGGGTATCAGACAACAAGGCGGGAATGCTGGTTGGCGTCGCCGTGCCGTAATTACCAGAAATTCATCCAACCGGGCGGAGTCGTTGTTACATTCTCACGTGCGCAGTCGTGTGTCGATTTTCGTCGATAATTTTGTGTCGTTTTCTGGACGCCGACGCAAACTTCAAGCAATATCACAAAGTCAACCTTTGCAAGGAGTTTGAGCATGGCTTTGTCACAATCCCAACCCGAAACCACCCGCGTTGATCGAATCCAACCCATTGCCCCGACTCCCGCGTCTGAGCCGGCCACCGTTGCCGAAGCTCTGGCGCTGATTAGCGATTGGGTCGGCGGTGTTGTTGAGACACATTCTGTTGAACTCGGCAGGCTACATGATGAATTGCGGACGCTGGATGTACAAAGGGAGCGTAGCTACGGGGAGGCGTTACGTTTGCGAATGCTCGTACGCAGTTTTGTGGCAGACCGCGAGCGGATCCAGCGTGACTTGCAGCGAATGGCTGACGAGTTGCACAACGAACGTGATCGCGCAAACCAGGAAGCATCTCAGCGTGTGAAGCTGAACGACGAACTTCGCCGACTAAGTGATCGTTTGGTGACGGAAAGTGAGCGACTGGAACATGAGCGTACGGCTCGTACTTGTGCTCGTGAAGAACTCATGATGGTTGCAGAAGAACGAGATGCCGAGCGATTACGAGCTGAGCGCCTTGCCCAAGTGGCGGCGTTGCCGTGGTGGCAATGGAGGCGTAAACGAGCTTTGCTGAAGACACTGTCTGTTAAGGCTTAACCGGGAACACTCATGGCAACACACGGCGATGTGGTGGGCGTGGGAAATATCTATCGCCGGTTCAACGACCCAGACCTGTATCCTGCTGGTCGAAAAGTGGGTAGCAGGTTTCTTAATTTAGTCACGACAACCCATGCCGGCGGCATAAGTCTGGTGAAATGGGGCCTCACAAGACGACCCGGTTCATGGGAGCAATTCATTGACGCGCCGTATGGTCCTCCACCACCACCTGTCGTCGATGGTCAACGGCTTCGAGTGACTCACGTTAACCACGCTACTTGGTTATTGCAGGGAAATGGTCTGAACATATTGACCGACCCTATTTGGTCCGTGCGCTGTAGTCCCTTTGCGTCGGTTGGACCCAAACGGCATCGCCCTCCCGGTATTCGTTTCAATGATTTGCCCAAAATAGACGGAATTCTACTGAGCCACAATCATTACGATCACCTGGATTTGCCAACACTTCGTAAATTGTCCAAAAGGTTTCAACCGTGGGTGGCGACGGGATTGGGGAACGGACCCATTGTGAAGTCAGCGGGTGTGAGCCGGGTAGTTGAACTCGATTGGTGGCAGTCAATTCAGGTGCAGGAAGGGGTTGAAGTCACCGCGGTTCCGGTGCAGCATTTTTCAGGCCGCGGATTGTGGGATCGGGATCAGACGTTGTGGGTGGGGTTCGTGTTGTCGCTGCCTCAGTCCGTCACTTTTTTTGCTGGTGATACTGGGTTTGGACCGCATTTTAAACAAATTGCCACCGGTTTTCCCGAAATTGATATATCGTTGTTGCCAATCGGTGCGTTTCGTCCAGAATGGTTTATGTCACGAGTTCATATGTCTCCTGAAGAAGCGATTCAAGCCCATGCTGTGTTGGGTTCAAAGACGAGCGTGGGCATTCATTATGGTACTTTTCGACTTGCTGACGATGGGCAAACCGAGGGACCGGATCGCATTCGAGCCGCGCTGGCGGTGCATCCCGACCCCAAACCCCGTTTTTGGATTATGGAGTTTGGCGAGGGGAGGGAAGTTCCGTTGGAGTTCACCAAATCGATATGAGTTGGCGTGACGTTAGCCCAAGTCGGTTTTTCCCCACAGTCTGACACGTCTTAACAGTACGTCTACCACAAACAAACCGAGCGAGAGATACAAGAGATCCCCCCACCGAGGTATTTTACGTGCGGTCTTTCGTTTTGACGGCGCAAAAAATTCGGCCCAAGTGGGGTTTGTTTTTCCGTTTGTCAAACTTACCGCGGTGTTCAGGTATTGGCTGTTGTTGCGAAGAGCGAGAGCATGTTCCTCAGGATAGGGATTGGTAACAAATGCTTCCGCTTTTCCTATCGTCCCTTCGTCTGTTCCTTGGTGAAACAGCTCTGCTGAAACGGTGTAAAGCCCAAAATCGTTGATTGGCAGCCTCCATTCGTACCGGCCGCTTGCCTCCTGCCGCAAGTTGAAAGGCAGTTCTGTTCCGTCGGGTTGTGTTAGGGTTGCGCGAACGGACAGTCCGTTTAAGAACTGATCGTCTGCACCAACGGCGTCCAGCTCAGTGACCAGTACACCGCGCTCAATACGCATTGTCATTGGGAATGACATTTCTTGATCAAACGGCATGGAGCCACGGATCAACTGGCGCCAGAATTTTGGGTATCCCGCCCAGTTTACCCACGGATAGGCCCATTTGGCTTTTACATCGCTGGTCCAGGCATACGACCAGCCAGTGCCAATTCGTACTCGCGCAAGAATAGGTTCACCTTTGTGACTAGACAGCAGCACCTCTGCCCGTGGTTTGGCCTTGGTACTCACATAGCCGTCCAATGGAGGTAAGCCTCCGAGTCCCCGAAACATCTGAAGTCGAGCAAAACGCGGACTTAGACGGGGCTGAAAACGGTCCTCGACGATGGTTTGTTTTCCCAATTCGACGGTCTCTTTCATGAATATTTTTGGTATGTTACGCGGATCTCTCGTGCGATAGAAACGCCCGCCGGCGATCGTCGCGACGTTTGCCAAGAGACCACTGTCGGCGTCGTCGCCAACGGCAACGGTTGTAACAGTTATTTTGGCCGCCATCATTCGCCTTGCCAGGTCCAAAATACCGTCGCTGCTCGCTTGTCCGTCCGTCAGTAAAATGACGTGTTTCAGTTGGGCTTCGACTTCGACCAGTTGTTCAAAAGCAGCGTCGAGCGCTGGGAAGATGCTCGTTCCGCCGCCGGCGGTTAGGCGCGACAGTTTGGATTGAATGCGATAAAAATTGGCGGCTCGCTCGAGGGACACGGTTGTGTCAAAGCGGGCATCAAAGGCTATCACTCCCAGCAGATCATCTGGTTGTAGGACAGAAACCGTTGCTTTTGCAGCATCCTTGGCGAGTTCCATTTTGGTTCCACTCATGGAGCCCGATTTGTCCAAAACCAAGACCAGTGCCAATCCAGGAATGTCGTTGCTTCTTTCCGCTTCCAGCGTGACCGGAAGTACTTCGCGTTCCAGTAAACTCCCGGTGTAACCCCCCGGTCCAAAACTTTTTTCGCCGCCCGCCATAATAAAGATACCCCCGTTTGAGACGTAGTTACGGACGGCGCCCATTTGATTGTAAGAGAAGTTTTCGTAGTGGAGACGACCCTTTTGCGGTACATCACTCACAATGATCGCGTCAAACGAACTCATCTCGCTGGTCGATCCGGGTATTCCGGACGGGCCACGTACTTCCACGTCGAACTCCCCCGCCAGTGCCGCGTAGAGATCTCGTGTTTGTTTCGGGTTGCCCTCCACGTATAAAATTCGTGGTTTTTCGGGAACCATGACGATGACTTTATAGGTGTTATTGGTCTGAAAACGGTCTTCGTTTGGAATTTCTGGTTGGCAGTTGACCTCGAGATTTTTTTCCCCGCCTTTTGGAACGGTTACGTTGTCGAAATGTAACGGCTGTTTCCCGGCAACAAGCGCGATGTCCTTGTTGTGTATCTTTTCGCCGTTAATCGATAACGAGCACTGGGCTGCGATGGAACGATTTGCCTCCAGCGTCACGGTCACACCGAACGGGACCCTCGGTTTTATATCTGGTGAAACCTCTACAGAACGAACCAGCAATTCGCCAGGGATGGTATCGCCACCAAGGTCGTGTGAAAAGAGGGCGATATCGAAAGATGCCGCGGTAGCCACTTCGTTTGAGAAGTTTCCGCGCGTTTCGTTGCCGTCACTCACCACGATGACCCGTTTGTCAGCGGTGTGCGGCAACATTCCGTACGACAATCGGAGGGCACTTTGGATGTCGGTGTTTGCCCCGTCGTGTGAATGCCGGGCGATTGTTGGTGTCCCAGTGCCATTTGCGGGTTTAGGCAACGTGGTAGGTCGTGCTGCAAACGTAATGACCGCAACGTCGGTATCTCCTTTGTGAAGAAACGCTTCGTCCACAAATTGTTGTGCTTTCGCCAACGACTCGTCGGATATACTATCTGATACGTCTACAAGGATTGCAGTGGAAATGGGGACGGGATCATTTAGTGTTGTATACGGCTCAGTTAAGGAAAAAACGATCGCTAAGACGATCACCGAACGAATTAGTGCCCCAAGAAGCTGTTGAGCCAACGGAAGGTCACTTAATGTGTGGATACGAACCAACCACAACCAGGGCACGATCAACGCGGCCCAAAGATAGTCCGGGTGAGCCAGCTCGATGTCCCACTGTTTGAGCCAAAACAAACCGGTTTCACCATATTGCAATCCTAACCAGACCAAGCCGGCAGTTGGGACGATAACCAGGAGATATGCGACTAACTTGCCGAACCGCATAGATTGCCTTTAGACGGTCCATCGCCGATGATAAGTAGCCCACTCGACACCAAGAATGCCAAGTGCGACAAACAAACACAGTTTCCAAAGGTCGGCGACAAGCCACTCGTCGATAAGAGTGGGCGTCGGGCGTTGGTACACCGTGTTGGTCCGTGGCGCCCACTTCTCTCCACCTACAATACGCGAAGCCAAATCCGACTCGCGTTCGTTGGCAAAATTGCCGGCAATGGGGAGGGTCTTGTCCCCGTCGACAACACTGTAAATCCCCATATGTTCTCCAAATAAAATTGCCTTGTGATCAACGACCGGTGACGGGACGTTGACGCCTGAGGGCAGCGTCACCGTTACGGTGTTTGCTGTGGTAGACACTGGTACAGCCCAGTCCGCGCCTGCACGTCGACCGGTCAACAGCGCATCGTCCTCCTGATGAAACCACCTGAGTGTATTGACGATCATCACCGGAAACGCGTACCGCAGCGGTAAATCGGACATCCTGATGTCGAATGCCCAAACTACCGCCCTCAGGTTGTTGGTCTCCGACACAACAATCGCTGGGTCACCTTCGCTGCTGCGAACGATAACCTTGTCGCTGGTTTTCGGAAGCAATTTCTGCATGATGCCGATATTGAGATCCACCAACGATACTTTCCAGTTGAGTGGGTGTTTGGTGTCCACTTCGGTTAATTCGGGAAGGGCTGCTGTTCCATCTGCAGCAATGGGAGAGGGGCCGGGCCCCTGCGGGTCGATAAACAATACATTTCCTTTTATGGGTGCGGACGGGACGAACCGGTCCAGGATCGTTACGTCGAATCCTTCTGTTCCCCGGAATGCATCGGGATGAACTCGGGTGTATGAGAGATTTTCGCGAACAAAGAGAACCGCCTCAAGGTAGTAATTCTCTTCGGTAACCAACTGGATATGAAGATGTTTTCGTTCCGGTACAAGTCCGTACGCAACGTCGTCGGTTGGGAGCACATCGTTAAAGCCGTCGGTTTCCACTGCTACGAGTTTGCCCATGAGCTGATGCCCAGGATATTCCACGTTTGGAACGAATCCGACCACGGACTGGTTTGCTGGAATTTCCAGGGTTTCGGTGCGCACGAGCAATCCACGGCGGACAAAATCATCTGCCACCCGACCCGTCGGATTGGCATAAAGAAGTAGCGACGCTTTGGCCGGTTTTTCAGCGAAGTTTTTTACTTCATAATATAACTCGTAATTTAAGCTGTCATCCAAGTAGGGACGGACGTGTAACTTAACGATGGAAAGATTGGTATGAGTAGTCCCGGTTTCACCAATGGGAACATGTACGATTTTCAGCCCTTCCACATCGCGGTCGTTCGGTTGGTCCAGCGCTCCGTCGCTTATCAGCACAAGCCGAGCGTTTGGTTTGCCCGAAAGCACGTCGCGAACCCCCGCAAGGGTAACAGACAGGTCTGAACCCGCGTCGGAAGGCCGTATTCGAAGAAGCTGTTGGGTCAGGAAATCTACGTCCGTAGAAAATGGAGATTGTGGGCGAAACCGAGTATCCAGTCCCGCAACCATGATCGATTCGCCATCGATGCGGTCCAACAAGACTCGTCTCGCGGCGTTTAAAGCGGCGTTGAACCGGCCACCGGCCACATCGGTTGCGTTCATGCTCGCCGATGTGTCAACAGCAACCACGGTGAACGATGGCTCCACGTCGGTTTTTTTTTCCTCGCCAATGTCGGTGCACCCGGTCAACTGCCCTCCGGGGATTGAAGGGTGCGCAAGTGCCAAAATCACCAATGTAACTACGCAAAGCTGAATAAAAAGGCTGATAACTCGCTTGAGTGCTCGAAATAGCGCAGAAGTTTGCTCTGTCTGTAGCACACGAGCCCAGAGTGGTCCAAACGGTACGCGGATCTGCCTACGTCTCAGTTTGAGGATGTACAAAACGACGACGGCGCCCCCGAAAGCGCCCAGCAAGGTCCAGAATTGCTCTAGGGTCAGTGCCGAAAAAGTCACGCGACCACCCCCCCTCGCCGAAAAATTTGCAGTACCAAGTCGTCAAACGGCGTTTGAATCGACGCTCGAAAATAGGGAATTTGTCTGGTTCTGCAGATATTCTCTGACTCTTCCATGAACAGTGCGTGTGCCTTCCGGTATTTGTCCACCAAAGCGCGTGTAATTGTGACTTCTCGACTTCGCCCAGATTCGCAATCAATGAGTTTTAGATCGCCGCGAAGGTTCGGATTCAATTCCGCTTCATCCCAGATATGAATCACCATCGGATCAAATTTGTAATATCGAAGAACATTCAAACTTTCCGCAAAACCTTGCTCCTCGTACATGTCGCTGATGACAATCGCTGGGCCACGGCGTTTGTATCGGTGGACAAACGACCTAAATGCTTCTTTGCTGTTCGTTGCGCCGCCGATAGTTGTTTGGGACAAAAAATCGAAAACTTTGAAAATTTGTCCTTTTCCGCGTACTGGCGACATGGGTGCAGTAACGTGTTCTGCAAACGGTATTACGGACACGCGATCCAGGTTGGACAAGGAAATATAAGATAGTGCAGCGGTAACTTTGTATGCGTACTCCAGTTTTGGAGGTTGCCCCATCATCATGGAGTTGCTCACGTCTACAAGAACGTATACCGAAATGTCTTCTTCTTCTTCGTAGAGGCGAACCAACATTTTTTCCGTACGTCCAAAGACATTCCAGTCCAAGTATCGAATATCGTCGCCAGGTGCGTAGTCACGGTGGTCGGCGTATTCGATACCACTTCCAATCTTCTTGGATCGTCGTTCTGCACGATTTTGGCCAGCGTATACCTTTTGGGCCATGATGTGCAGCTTCTCGAGCCGTTTTAAGAACTCCTCGTCGAAAGTGTTGCGTATTTGTAGGTTGGTTGGTTGGTTGCTCATGGTCTAAATCCGCTTTTTTTTGCGAATTACGTCGACGATTTCGTCGAGAATCAGGTCTCGATCGATATTTTCTGCTTCTCCTTCGAAATTTAGGATAATACGGTGGCGTAACGCTGGCTTTACCACGTCATACACGTCCTGATCGGCGATAGCGTATCTTCCCGCTCGCAAAGCCAACACCTTGGCAGTGCGAATGATCGCCTGGCCGCCACGTGGACTGGCTCCAAACCGGATGTACTTTTTTGAAATTGGTGGAGCTGTTTGGTGTTCGGGGTGTGTTGCTTCGATAATTTGAATGGCTGTATCGACTATGTGTGGGGCTGCTTCGCATTCGGCTGCGAGCGCGATCATCGCAAAAATACGTGCCTTTCCCACCACGGGCTGGATTGTGGCCTCGCCCCCATGGGTAGTTCGTGTCACGATGGCGTGAAGTTCCGCTCGAGTTGGAAACGGCACACGGAGTTTGAACAGAAATCGGTCCAGTTGGGCTTCAGGAAGTGGATAGGTACCCTCCATTTCCAACGGGTTCTGGGTTGCGAGCACAAAGAAGGGGCGATCGATTTGGTGCTGTCGTTTGGCAACGGTCACATGACCTTCCTGCATCGCTTCCAGCAGCGCGGACTGTGTTTTTGGTGTTGCCCGATTGATTTCGTCCGCCAACAGGATGTTGCCGAACACCGGACCAGGCTGGAATTCAAAGTGTTTCCGTCCCTGTTGATCTTCTACAATCATGTTGGTACCGATGATGTCTGACGGCATCAAGTCCGGCGTAAATTGGATTCGTGAAAAAGACAAGTCGAGAGATTCGGCCAATGCATGAACCATTTTGGTCTTGCCGAGACCTGGAACTCCCTCCAGCAAGCAGTGCCCACCGCCAAGCATACCGGCCATCACACCGTCCAACACATCCTGTTGTCCAACAATGACCTTACGGACCTCATTCTGAATCAATGTGTAGTCACGTTTGAACTCTTCCACTTGCTGTTGCACAGTGCCCATAATCCGCCTATGTGAGTTTGTTTGATTATAAAATTAGCGATTATTGATCTCGTTGTGGGCCGATGATGTCAAAATAGCGCTCGATATAACGTCGATGTCCGGCCGGAATTTGTTCCCGCAGCATGTCCTCTTCGATGACGCTTTCGTAATCGTGATAAACCGTTTTGTATGATGTGCCTGCAAAACCTTCTCCGGCTGCTCCGAAAATGGTTTCACTTCGGCTGGGGCCTTTTGTTTTTTGTCCCGCAACAAAAGTATCCTGCCGTTTGCTGTCCAAGCCTGTGGTTTCTCCGAGCGGGTCTCTGTGATCCGGTTCGCTGCCGGCTTGACTACCCTCGCCTTGACCGCCCGCCTGTTGACCCTGAGAGTCACCCGGATCGCTGCCCATGGCGGTTTTGGCACCATTGCCGGGAATACCGTCCATCATGGCGGGCTTTTTTTCGCCGTTGTGTCCGCCGCCGTTCCCTTTGAACGGTTTCGAGCCGGAACGAGCCATAAACTCCTCCAGCCTACGCCGTTTCGTTTGACCAAGACGATCTGAGTCCTGTTCCTGTTGGGCGTCTTGCCCCAATTGCTGCCCGCCATTTTGGCTCGCCCCGTTTTCTCCCTGTGTTCCTCCCCTTTGCTTCATACTTGATCGTTTTGCGAGGTCTTTCGCTGCCCCCATCTTTCTCTGCATCCGCCGCATGGTTTGTTTTTGCTGTTCCGCGTCTGACAAACGTCGCATTTCCTCAGCCGCTCGATCAATGGCACTTTGCTCCTCGCCGTTTTGTTCGTCACCTTGATTCCGTTGTTGTTCCGACGCGGCCTGGTCCAATGTTTTTGTCAGTCGCTCCAACTGCTTTTCGGCATTGGTTTTCGCATTTTGTTCTTTCTCTTTCTGTAGTTGGGCCAGTTCCTTCTTTTTTTTGGCAAGTCGGTCTTGTTCACGGCTGCTTAGGCGGTTTTGCTCCTCTTTTTTTTGCAGGCGATCGATTTCCGATTTTAGTTGTTCCATCTGCCGGGTCTTTTCGTCCTTCAGGGCGTTGGCAAGGCGTTCCAACTCCTTTTTCTGTCGTTCCTTTTCTCGTTGCGTCAGTTTGGGATCCGCCATTTTTTTTAGCGCTTCAGCAGCAGCTTTGAGATCACCTTGATCTAGGGCGTTCTTAAGTTGCTCCAACGCCTTTGTATCTTCTTTCATTTTTTCTGCTGCAAGACGAAGTTTCTCTTTGATCTCATCTAACTTTTGGCCTTCTTCGTTTGTCCATTTGTCGAATCGTCGCTCCAAGTCCTCGAGCCGGAGCATTGCATCTTCAGGGTTTGTCTTTCCTGCGCGGATCTCTTCCAATAACTCTTTCAACTCGGCCAGCAACTTCTGGGTTTCACTGAGGTCGTGTTGGTTCGTCTGGTCCTCAAGCTGGGCTCGGAGTGCTTCAATGGTCTGCGTCAGTTCCTGTTCCTCTCCCGGCAGTAACTTAGCCTTAAGTTCCTTTGGGGGCGGCGACAACGTAGCGGTAAAGAACCCATTTCCTTCGCGGTGTTCCAGTGGTGGCCGCAGAGCCGCCAACGATGCAAACGCTCCCGCTGCCAAGGCCAACGTCCAAAGATGGCGCGGCCTTTTCCACGGAGCTGCAACCGCCGGATTTGCTGTTGGCAGGCGGTTGATTGCATCGTGTATGGCAGCAACCATAAAGGGTGTGGGTGCGGTAACTGTGGCGAATGAGATAGCATTGCCAAGGCGATCGGCAAATAAATTTGCGTCATCTATCCATTTTGCTGCGATAAGGTCGCTAATTCTGATGGAAAGGCCCCAGATTACCCCAAAAACACTAGCAGCTCCCAAGATCCACGGAATGGCTTGCCAGCCGTTCGCTGAAACGAGTCCTGATCGGATTCCCGCGACCGTGGCAGTCGATGTGATCAACCCCAGCGCCAACATCAGCACGACACGGTTTGCCACCGCCATGGCCACCATCCGTAGACGCACTCGGCGAATTACACGGTAAATGGGGCGAACAGTTTGGATTGGGGTCATCATGGCTCCTAAGGGCGGAAATATCAGCACCCGGCCAAAACCGCCAGTGAGAGAACACGTTAGTGACGCCGGACAATCCAAAAAGTTTACGTTGCGAGTAAATTCCTAACCTGCATTTCGCTCTATCCCTCAGCTAGGTGTGTGGTGTTTTTTAGGGGAATTTGGGGCCAGCCGAATTTGAGCCGGATCGCCGGGAAAAATCCTGAGAAATACTGCTTTTAGGGAGCAACCTTACCGGGACTGGGTACGTCCAGAGAAAGCAGCAGTGGTTTCTGAGAGTAAAGATAGGTATAGGTTCCGAAACTACTCATGGTGCTGGCCACATAGCGTCGGGTTTGGCGATATGGAATAAACTCAACGAACTCATCTAGTTGTAGCCCGGGGCGACTGTTTAGGAACGACTGAGCGCCGCCCAATCCCGCATTATAGCCGGCCGCTGCTAGTGCAAAATGCCCCAGTCTTCGGCTTAGTTGACCCAGGAAACGTGCGCCGAGGCGCACATTGAGTTCGGGGTCGTGTAACCGGGTGCGGTCGATTTTTTCGCCGGGGAGCAACTCGGCAGTTGAAACGAGGTTTTGCGCTGTCGGCACCAACAGTTGCATCAGTCCCACTGCATTTGCCCAACTTTCGATGGTGGGGTTGAACCCGCTCTCTTCGCGCATGATTCCATAAACGAGTCCCTCGGGAATTGCCGCCTCATTCGCCCCTTTTGTTACTTCGGTTAGGTAGGGGCGGGGGTACGCGATGGCCCATTTTTGCGCGTGTGGCCCTTTGGGGTAATGACGGCGAAAACCCGGGTATTTACGCCTCGCGATGTTGTGCGAAACATTGTGCGCGTTGGCCGAGTCATAAAGCTGGGCCACGGCCCACGCTGTGTTTTCCGCTTCGTCCGTTTTAAGCCGCGAAAACTCTTCGACTGCAAGCTGCAGCAATCCAACGCGGATGAGTTCAGTTCCCCGCAAAAACGGTTCTTGTTGAAACAACGCCGGGTCGGCGTTATCGGTGACGGAACGGGTTGGTGCCGGGTCAAGAAACACGACTTCCTGGAACATTCGGTCGGCCTCATCCGGTCCGTCCAGCTCAACAAGCCGAGCATAGGCGAGATGAGCATAGTAACTTAGCGGGTATTCCTCTAGTGTTTTTCGATAATGAAGACGTGCCCCTTCGGTTTGTTTCATGCGGGAAAGTGCCCTGGCTTTCCAGTACAACGTACGTCCTTCAGACCACGGCAAGTTTTCCCGGGGATTGTCTTGCAGCAATCTGTCGGCAACACGAACGGTTTCATCCATATCGCCGCTTTGATACGCATCCCACAATAACAACCAGCTTGCTTCGTCGCGCATGTCGCCCTCGGGGTAGTCTCGGAGCGCACGTTCCAGCGTTTGTTTGCGTTTTTGTAAGGACGATTGTTCTCCGTAGATCTGTGCTTCGTAAATAAGTGCGTCGTCGTTGTAGGAGACGTCCGGAAAAAGTTCATGTAGTGACTCAAAATAGTCCAGCGCCTCGTTGTTTTTTCCAGATCGAAACAAACTCTGTCCCCCAAAAAACAGGATGTCGGCCATCCATTTGCTGCGTGCACATTCGGCACGCGCTTTGGAATAAAGTGGATGCCCTTCTTTACGGGTTCTTAACTTATCGTAACTTCTAGCCGCTAAGGTAAGCGCTTCGCATCGGTCGTCGCTTCCCTTGGGAAGCGTTGCAGCCACTTTGGTCAACTCGGCGATGGCATCCGAACTCCTGTGTGCATCGTACAACTTGCGGCCGCGCATCAAACTCTCCACGTCGTTCGGTTGTTCCCATTTGGCTCGATCCTTTGCCGGTAACTTCGTTATTAGTTTCTTGAGTTTCGTCATCGCTCGATCTTTTTGAGGCGAAAGTGGCCATCTAGCCAAAATCAAGCGGTAAGATAAGATGGCATCTTGAAGTTTTTGGGACTGCTGTGCTTGAGCGTCAGCCAGAAGCAACTGTATTTCTGCTGACCTGCCATGTTTTTGAATGTGTTTTTCCAAAATGAGTTCTATTGCCGGCCAGTCCTGGGTTTTTTTTTTCGCCAACGCCTTCGCACCGATGAGAGACGCTTCGGCAGCATTGGGTCCATTCGAATCGACCTCTCTGCTCCACCGAATTGCCGAATCATAATCACCCGCCCCCAAAAAAGCCTCCGCAGCAAATCGTTTGTGGTAATCCGCCAGCAATGGGTAACTTTCAACTAGGCCTACGAACCGTCCAGCAGCATTCGCAACTTGTCCGGACCGAAGCTCGGCCAACCCGGCCAGCAGACTCGCTGCGCGCCGCTTTTCTGCACTCGGGGTACTGTCGGCAATAGCTGAGAGTGCGATTGCTGCCTCGGTGTATCGTTTGGCGTCGAAGTCGGCCATTACTTTTGTCTCCGAAGGATCCGACAGGTATCGGGTTACGTTGAAGACGGCGTTTGGCTGAGCAGATAGCTGCGTTTGGGTGGTTGGTGTGATGAGAGTGTTTTCGGTGACCCCACCCTGGACGACCGTGGGCACCGATCCGGTTGTCTCAATCTGTTGCCGGGTTGGAGCCAGCTCAGGAGATGGCCGGAACGGGGGTTCTGGTCGCGAATGGCATGCACCGCCACATACACCGCATACGATGGTGCACAGCACAGCAAAAACAATAAGGTCCTTACGGTGAGTGTTTCGATTGGTGTACGGTGTGTTTGGTTGAATGATGCCTGGCTGGGAGATCATCGGAGTTGCCACGTGTTCATCTTGTAATTTAAGTGTGTTATATTACTTTCCGGAAAACATTTTCACAACGGCAATAGCCATCCCGGTTAAGCTTTCACCCGCTATCAGGCCTGCCGCCAAAACGATCGTAAATCGAGCGGCCCAGGTTTTGGCAACTTTCGCAGCGATCCATGCAGCCAGACCGCCAATAAACATGGATAACGAGTTGTACGGCGGAATCACGAGTGCCAACCCAAGACTTGGTGCACTTGGGATCCACGTTTTCAGCTTTGCCGGCGAACTTTTTTCGAGAATCGGCAACAACAACCCCAATGCTGCTGCCCATGCGATAGCCGATAGCGAACCAGGAGGCATTTTTTCGATGCCGACAGCGAATACTTCGGCCACCGCCTTCCATTGTAGTACAGCAGGCGCCGGCCATTCGTCGGTAATCAACATTTTTGCGGGATCCGGAATCAGGATCGTGTACGCCCATGAACCGGCTATCCCACCTGCCAGCACACCAAAAGTCTGAGCGATCGCCTGAAACCGAGGAGAGGCGCCAATCATCAGACCTGTTTTCATGTCATGAAGCAAATCAGCGCATTGGCTTGCTGCGCCTCCGGTTACATTCGCTGCCATGAGGTTCGCAGAAACATTCGACGGCGCCATTATCCCAAAGATGAGCTGTGTCACTTTGCCCATGGCTCCGACCGGCGTAATTCCGGCTTCCCCGGACACGCGACCGGCGACAATTGCCAAAACGAAGGACAACACAACGCCAAAGGCCGCGATCACGATTCCGATGCCAAATAAGGCGTTTTGAAGCACAACACTCGCGATAAGTACCAACGCCAACGATACCAAAAATATGCGTCGCGGGACGGTATGAGCCTGGTTGTTTGTGTCGCCCGCCACGCCCGTTCCGCCTCGCATGGCCCGAACGATGGACTTCCAAGAAAACGCAAATGATGTCAACGATGAAACAACCATCAACGACACCCCAGGCCACAATAACCACTCGACCACTTGTTTAAACCAGATCGCGTCTGGTTTTTCTGGCCCCGGAACAACCCAACGCCATTCCAATACTTGGTGACCGATCACGATCCAGCCGATGATCGCGCCGATCAGCAGCGATACACATGCGCGCATTCCGATCAGTGCACCGACCCCGACCATCAGCAAAGATGGATCCAGCGCGAAACCAAGGTTATTTAACGTTATCTTACCGGATGTGGTAGCGCTGGATTTCAACACACCCGGAATTGCTAACTTAGGAAGCGGCGTCAGATCTGCAAACAGTTTAAGTGTTGTTGCGACGGCACCGCCCGTAAGGAGAGCGAGCACCCGTGCCAATGCTTCTCGGCCCTTCGCGTACATTTCTTTGAGCGTTTCCGCTGTCGCGATACCTCCAGGAAAAGGTAACTTATCGGTAATCAACATCTGTTGTCTCAGCCCGATCGCGACGACAACACCGACCATGGAGACTGAAATGACCCAAATCATTAGGACCGGCAACGGAAGCGATTGTCCGGTCAGAATTGTCCACGCCGGAATCGGAGCAACAAGTCCCGCCGACGAAATGGATGCCGCGGCCGACGCGGCGGTTTGATTGAGATTGTTTTCCAGGATATTCCATTTGCGTGTACGAAAAACAACACGGCTAAACTCCCAGAACCCAAAACTCAATAACGCAGCCGTCACCGACATGTTGAAGCCCCATCCGATTTTTAACCCGGCGTAAATATTGCACAAGGACAATACGCCTCCGAGCACCATTCCGGTCAGAATGGACCGTATCGTTAACTGCGGAATAAGCAGGTTCAAGGGGGGATAGTCATCCTGCGGTGACTTAGATAGTGTGTCCGGCGAGTCTTTTTGTGTCATACGGCTTTATCTCCGCCAATCTCAAGGTGGTCTTCCGAAGTGCCAGAAGAGGGCTATGACGTAAAGTATTTTTCGCAAAATAATCACGATCGAGGCGAAAAATCTGACTTGGGTGGGTTTGAGACGGACACCGATACGGATTCTACATGGCGGCCAGAAGATACCCATCTTAAACATTCGCGAATGCCGGTTGCGTAATCTACAGTGGGGGTATATCCAAAATCTTGGCGAAATGGCTCCGCGGCGAGTAGGACCTCGTCAGAAAGAACCATGGTGGGTTCAAATTGAGAAATTTTGGTGCGAAATCCAACGCCAAACGATGTCGCAGTACGGATTCGAGAGCGTCCGCCTGTGTTTGCTGCCACCAATCCACAAAAATCGTTGGCAGTGATCGGAGCAAAGCCTGCAACAGTATAGTCGGTATCCCGGCGTGGATTGAATGTGGCTTTTGTGATCGCTTCCGCTGCATCCGTAATGAACAGCAGTTCAATACGGGTGTCGAGGGGGCCTGGCCAGATAATCGTCCGACCATCCAACGCGGCTTCGATTATCGGGACAAGCATCGGCATTCGGGTATTGGGGCCGTATACGTCTGCAAGACGCAGTAAGGTTAGCGGAACCCGTGCCTCCAACGCCTTTTCGCGAACCATGACGTCGGATCGAGCTCGAATCGCCCCAAGTCGGGTTGTGGGTGACCTTCGGCGTCCTGGACCTACGGGAGTCCGAAAACCAGCGCCAATAGCCAATTTGGGCGAAGGGACGATCAACGCGGCTCCGGTTCGGGCTGCACACTGTACAGCAATTGCCACGGCTTCCATGTGTTTTGGGTATTCTGCCGCAGGAAAATCGACGCAGCAGACAATGGCGTCACACGAACCACCACCGGCTGCGGCAGCGAGCATTGTGGCTGAGTCCAAGACGGAGCCCATGGTAATGCTGGTTGTTGCATTCGCAACGGATAACGGCAGTTTGGCGGGGTCGCGCACCAAGACTCGTATTGATGCGCCATAGTCGGCCAAACGACACGCGACTGCCGATCCAATCCCGCCCGAAGCTCCTGTCACCAGCACGGTTCGTTGCATGCTTGTGACTATACCGAACTACCACAGGTGCGCAAGCCGCCCACTTCAACGATTTCTTGTCGGGCTGAGGAAAGTCAAAGGTGGTTGACATATTTGATGGGTCGGAACGGGTACTCTTCGCATGTTCGGTCCTGCGTAAGACCGTTAACTTAGGCTGCGTCTCGTGGCTCGCCCGGCGGAGGTGATGACCGGCGATCTGTGTGCTTTTTTGGGATGGGTGGACTTTTTTGTCGTCAACATGGCACTGCCACGCCGTGGGGGCAAAATGGCCATTACGCCAGAATCTGTCGGCGTTTCGGCACTCCCGCCTGCAATCTTGTGTGAAATGTGGACGAGAGATGGGCGTATGGCGGTCCGGCTTTGCCTTGTTGACCAACTCCCATTATGCTTCAGGCGGAGGTTGTTGATACTGCCATGGGTGAGCCTTCCTTTCTCAAATGTCAGACCTGCCAAGCTCTTTCTTGGTACGCCGACGTACCGTGTTCCAACCC
Source organism: Myxococcales bacterium (assembly GCA_013360285.1). Lineage (GTDB taxonomy): Bacteria > Myxococcota_A > UBA9042 > JABWCM01 > JABWCM01 > JABWCM01. The sequence continues at coordinate 4,063 of JABWCM010000064.1, read as the reverse complement.
TGCCTGTCCGCCTCTTTCGGTGCACTTGGTGCCGGCTACTGGGCAACATTTGGTGTATACCCGGGGTGATGGCGGCGTTGGGCATGTACAAATCGTTCGTTCCTTGAGCGACAGCGGATCTTGTGCCGTTTTTGAGGCTACGGGAGATGTTCGTGCGGTAGTTAAGTTACCACATCGACAGTTGTTCGTGGGGTACCTGGATCACGCTGAACTTGTGAAAGAAGAACTGCGACGTGAATTTGCGATGCTGATGCGTATTAGCTCGTCCTCATCATCTGATAAACGACATTTACCGGAGCTTTTGGGGGCAGGTGCACTTCGGGACGGGGCGCCTTTTTTGGTGATGCGATTCTGTGACGGAGTGACGCTGGCGGCGTTGATCGACGAAGGTTTTGATCGTTTGGGAACGCCACCGTCATTACGAATGGTGCTCGAAGCGCTTCTGGGTGTGGCGCGAGGACTACGTTTGTTGCATCAAGCCGGTATCGTCCATCGCGACGTGAAGTCCAACAACGTGATTGTGCCTTTGGGGGCTCCTAGTCAAACCGTTCTGGTCGATTTGGGTACCGCCAAACCGCAATCAGGTGATTCCGCTACACGCCGGTCCGCTGAAATTGGCCCTGCCATATCCGGATTATACGCAGCGCCTGAGTATTTTGTTGAGAACCGTGCAAATGTGCAGACTGATCTGTATTCGCTGGGTGTTACGGCATTTGAGGCGTTGGTCGGCCTTTATCCACATGAAATTGAATTGCGGATACAGCGAGGGGTGGTCGAAGTACCGGTGAAGCATCTGCTGGAGGTGTCGGTTCAGCTTGATTTGGCCAATTTGCGTCGTACCGCTCCTCCAAGGTTCCCAGAAGAGGCAACAACACGTCTTCCTGCGCCGGTACGGGAACTGGTAACCAAGTTATTGGCCCCTCAGGCGCAGGATCGACCGGCGACCGCGGACGAAGTGGTCGGAGAATTGGAGGCACTATTGGGGCGATTTGGCGGGACGACGTCCACTGTCGTTCCGGTTCGGTCCGTCGAAACAAATACCGAAGGTGGCCATGATACACCAAAGCACAAAAAGAGGATGCTTTGGCCGTATGCCGTGGCCTCGTCCGTAGTCGGCATTGCCGTGGCCGCGACGATGACCATGAGCCCGTCCAGCCCAAACAAACAGCAAGGAATTAGACCCACTCGGACGTCGTTTGAGCCTCAATCCGGCGGGGTGGTGCGCGTTCATTCCGATGACACATCATTGCTGGTTCCGGTGACACTTCAGTCGTTACGTCCCGCTGGTGCGTCTGGTCCCGATGTGTCTGGCGCAGCAGGAACGGCGGAGCGAAACGTGCCCACGGAAGATGGGAAATCAGTTGTTGCGTCCTCGCAGGTCCCAAATAGCGGCAAAAATACCAGTGATGTGTTGCTTTCGCCGACCGCCGCAACAGGGAATACGGTGGCTCCCGGTGATGCGCGTCCGGGAACAATTCGCAAAGTTGCATCCAAGCAATCCACGAAATTGCCGTCTCACAAAGAAAATGCTAAGAAAATCCGCGAATATTCAAAAATAACCGATTGAAGCAGTGGGATGGTTCCGATGGTGATTATGGACAGCAGGAATGCACCCGGTGGATTCCGTTACTTGTTTGCCGTTGTTTTGGGTCTTCTCCTCAACTTTTTTCCTGAAGCTGGGCAGTCGCAGCAGTTGGCAGCGACGCCCGATCGAGCGCGTGCATGTTACGAGACTGACCCTCAGTTCCGGAAGCTCTATGACGCCGCGGAAGTTGCCGTACGTCACGAGACCAGCATGCACGAGGCACCCGTCCTCTTTCGGCTTGCTTATTGGAGCTGTCCTACTGTATCTGCCAAGTTAAGTGAGGCACTGGCATTGTTAAGTTTGCGCCGTTATATGGACGCCCACGCGGTACTACAGCCGCTGGCCGGAAGCCCTAATCGTGAGGTGCGCGATGAAGCACGAAAGCTGTTGGCGGACTTAGATGCCGAGATGGATAAAGAGGGCTTTGGTAATTTAACGTTGCGGTATTCTCCCGCGTGGGCAGAGGTACTTGTGGATGGTGTTCCCGCAACTACCGCCAACGGACTTTTGTTGTGGCGTTTGGCGCCGGGAAAATACAAGGTCTCGCTGAGAGCGGATTCGCATACGCCGGTTCAAGTTGAAGTCGTAATGGGCTCAGCCGAGAGCGTTTCACGCGAAGTCACTTTGGCATTTGTTCAAGACGCGACAGGGGTTAGTCCATGATCGATTTAAGAAGTGATACGGTAACTAGGCCCACCGGGGCGATGCGCGCCGCAATGGCCAAAGCGGAGGTGGGAGATGATGTTTTTCGGGATGACCCTAGCGTAATTGCACTGGAAAAGCGTATGGCGTTGCTTTTGGGTAAAGAAGCTGCGCTTTTTGTGCCCTCGGGCACCATGGCAAATCAGCTCGCGTTGCGTATGCACACACGCCACGGGGACGAGGTGATTGCACATCGTAAATGCCACATCTTCAATCACGAGAGTGGTGCGGCTGCCGCGTTGGCGGGAGTGCAGTTACGTCTACTGGATTCCGTTGATGGAAGCCTGCCGGAATGTGCCGTTGAGGCTGCCATTCGCTCCGATGATGACCCGCACAATGCCCCTACTACTCTTATTGCCATGGAGAACACCCACAACGAGTGTGGCGGCGTGGTTGTGCCTCAATCAAACATTCAACGGATTGCCGAGATAGCTCGGCAACATTCACTCCGTTTTCATCTTGACGGAGCACGTCTTTTCAACGCCTCCGTTGCATCGGGCCTTACGCCGAAGGAGTTGGCCGCTCCGTTCGATTCGGTTTCGGTGTGTTTTTCCAAGGGGCTCGGGGCGCCGATTGGAAGTGTTGTTTCAGGTACCTATCAGGCGGTCGCCACAGCGTACCGATTTCGAAAAATGTACGGCGGGGGGATGCGTCAGGCGGGCGTTTTGGCTCAAGCTGCCATGTATGCGTTAGATAACCACGTGGAGCGGCTGGTCGAGGACCATCGGCGTGCGCAGGTTCTTGCAATCGCGTTAAGCGAATTTCCTCGGGTTCAAGTGGATTTGGCGACTGTGCAAACCAATCTTGTCTATTTCCGTCTGGAAAAGAGCGATTCCCTCAATCACGTCGGTGAGGATGGTGTTGCTCGGTTGGTTTCTGAATTGCAGAAAAAGTCGGTCTATATTACCGGCGGTGGTGGTGTATATCGGGCGGTAACCCATCTGGATATTGATGATCAACAACTGCATGAAGCGATCCGCCAGTTTGAGGCGGTGTTGACTGGTGTTCTTTAACTGCTCCACTTTGGTTTACCGGCCGCGCCAATTCCAGCACGGCTGAAATGGGAGCGTGATCGCTGAGTCCATGGAAGGGATGTGTCGGCCCGAACGGATTCGCCAGCTCAAACCGTTCTATGTGGATGTTATTATTGGCAAATAAATGATCTAGGCGAAACCTCATTTGCATAAACCCCGCAGATGGAATGTTGGCGACCTGCTCCGCAGACAATGCATGGTGGCTGGCATATGCGTCACGAAAGTTTCCGCGCTCTAGAACGTGTTGATACACCCTTGATCCGGGGCGGGAATTGAAATCACCTACCAACATGGTTCCGGAGCCGTTGCTCTTGGAGGCGACGTAATCCAGCACGGCACGTACTTCATGAAGCTGGTTGTCGGCTTCCCCAAAACGTTTTCCGGTGGCACCGTTGGCTCGGGCCAGAAATGAGGGTAAACTTAGATGGGTGTTAAATAAGTCAAGTTCTCCACCGGACTCGTCCTGGATACGTGCGTGGGCGCAAATTCGTTTCTGTTTGAGCGCCGCCAGAGTTCTGATGCGCCGATGGGTGATGTCGGTAGGTTCGTCGGTATTCTCCAGCACTACCTTGAGTCCTTTTCGAACGACGATAGCGAGCCCGGTAGACAACAACGTCACCCTACGATGATGTCCGTGGGCACGATAATACCAAGCCTCATATTCGGGACACCCTCGCTGTTGGCTGAACGCATTCAGGCGCCATAAAAAACGGTCAATTTGTGTACTTCCGTCGCGGGTAAT
>JABWCM010000344.1 GCA_013360285.1 Myxococcales bacterium | reverse complement strand
ACCAAGTAGTTGGCATCTACTACCAAGTAGTTGGCATCTACTACCAAGTAGTTGGCATCTACTACCAAGTAGTTGGCATCTACTACCAAGTAGTTGGCAACTACTACCAAGTAGTTGGAATCTTCTCTTATTCGGTAGCGGCTGGTTTACGGGGAGAGCGGTCATAGTAGGCGCGCATCCCTGCGGCATATTGGTCGATCCCGGGCACTTCGTTCGTAATGGTTTGAATTTGTGCGTACAACTTTGTTGCCCGTCGGAACGCATCCGATTCGGCTGCAAAGATTGTATCCGCTAAGGATTCCGCCAACGAATTGACCGCCTGAGCCACGGGAGCCAACGCGCGCGCCAGTGCGACGTCGCGACGGATTTCCGCCGCGTCTTCATGAGAGGCGGGAGAAAAATGTTCCGGACGATCCAATACCGCGTTTGCAATATCCGAACTGGCTTCCACCGCTTCGGGGCCGGCTTTCAGATACCGAAGCCGTTCTCCGGCCGAAAATGCGACCAAAAACGGCAACATCGAGTTGATTTCCAAAAGGAGTTTACGGATTTGCCCCACCGTTTCCGGTGAAAGGTCGGCGCTGATAAGATCCTGTTTCGTCATAGGATTTTCCTGATGTGATTGAAGGGTAAAACGACCACCGCCATTTCAAAAATACCTACACCAATTCGAAATCGACGTCAACGGCTGTGCCTGCTGTGGAATCAGCGTTGTAAACGCCAGGGTTTGGCTGGCGATCGACCGCCGGGGTGGTTTTCCGCTCTTTTGAAGGGTTGTGCAGCGGCACTTGAATTGTTGCGCGACCGGTGGCATGGCCATTTGACAGGAATGGGGCGCAGTGGGATTCTCTCAGCCGATACCTGGGGGCACGCAACCATCCGATCTTTTCCGACCCAATCCAATGATGAACCTTGAATTTTCTGTCGTCGCCCCTGCCATTATCTTAACGGTCACCCTGGTCGCCGCCGCGTATACAACCTGGAATTCCGACCCGCGCCCAACCATCGGCCAGGTGAAAACGTCGGCCGCTGCTGAACTCATCCGATCCCATCAGGAGCGTGAACCGGCGTGGCGAGCCAAAGCCGCTCGCCAGTTCCCCGGTGATGTCTGGTCGCAGGACGATGACTTTTTTCTGTCGGAGTATAGGTGGGCAAAATCGTTCTGGAAAAAACACGCAGTTGCCCCCGGAATTGTTCTTATGTTACTGGACACCGGTTTGCGCAGCCGTGATGCGGAGCCCAATGTGGTCGTAAGTGCCTGCAAACCCCGACTCGCTTACGAATGAGCGTCCTTTGAACAAATTCTCTCTTGTCGTCGCCGCCATCGATCGTGCGTTTGAACGTGTTCCGGTTCGGCTTTCGTTTTTTGCACTCGTTGCATTCTTTGCCTGCTTGCCGATGTTTGAATCGGCTGGGTGGCTCAATGATTTTCGCGACGCGCATATTTTGTATGTTTACGAAGAAGGAGCGGTCCGCGCTGTCCTAGACGATGCCGCCCTGCCGCTGTGGAACCCGTGGTACTGTGGCGGAATGTATAATCTCGGTACCCCGCAGAGTCGGTTTGCGTCGCCTACCTTCTTGCTTTCCCTGGTGTTTGGAACTCTCAAGGCCCAGGCGCTGATTACGTTTCTGCTCATCATCATCGGAATGGAAGGGTTTTATCGTTACGCGAGACTGCGCACTGAGTCTGCGGTTGGACCCGCCTTGGCGGCGCCCATTTTTGCACTTCAAGGTCTGTTTGCTACCTCGTATCACAACGGATGGATTCACTTTTTGGGGTTCGAGTTGTTGCCGCTGGTGATGTTCGGCGTCGATTTGGCGGCCCGCGCACGAATGGTCGGCATACTGATTACTGCGTTGACCTTCGGGTTTATTGTTGGATTTGGCGGTACGTATGCCGCGCCGATCGCCGCTTTGATGTGCATATTGACCGCCGGGAGGTCCCTTGTCGAAATCCGTCGTCAGGGTAAACCGATACTCCAAGCGATTACTTTTCTCGTATGTGCGGCCGTATTTTCGGTCATCGTTGCTGCATTTCGTCTCTGGCCCGTGTTTGAAACCCTGGCACAGGCCCCGCGGATGCTCGCGGGGTCCCCTGGTCACGAACATTATCGATTCACAGAAATGTTGTTCGACCATGCCGAGCCAAAAATGGGCATCGTCGGAAAAGTCGGGTACATGTATTTTGGCATTTTTCCGATTGTTGCCGCCGTTTTTGGGTTATTGTCTCGTCGTTTCGTGGTGCCACTCATTTTTTCCGCATTGTTCGTCTGGGCAGCCGCTGGAAACAGCGCCACACCTTCTTTGTTTGCTTTGCTGCGTGAATTGCCCGTGTTCGGAATGCTTCGGTATCCCGAAAGACTGCTGTTACCTGCCTCCTTGTTTCTGCTTGAGATTGTTGGATTGGGCATGACGTACCTTGTTGTACGCGCACCCACTCGGCGTTTTTGGGCTTGGCTGACCGTCGTCCCCGCAGTACTCCTCCTTGTGGGAACCGTCGATTCGGCGGCCAACATGCGTGGGGTAGTATCTAAGATGACTCTGGAGGCGCCGCCGCTACAACTTTCTCAACCATTTCGGCAGTCTCGTGGTAACCGGTGGCTTGTGCCCCACTATCAAGCAATGAACCTGGGTTCGTTGTCGTGTATGGAGGCTTATCCGGTACCGATGTCGGAGCGATTACGTGGGGATCTTCCACAGGAAGAGTACGTCGATCCTCCCAGTTCCGGCACCGCCACCCGGATTTCCTGGACCAGTCAGCAAATTACCGTCAAAACAAGTCTTACCGCACCGGCGCGGTTGATGGTCAATCAGAATTGGCACCATGGTTGGCGCAGTTCAGTCGGAACGGTCGTTTCCGTGGATGGCCTGCTTGCGGTTGAGCTTCCAGCCGGTGACCACGAAGTCACGTTGAGGTTTTTTCCTCGCTCATTTTGGGGCGGAGGCCTAGTCAGTTTGTCCGGTCTGCTGGTACTTTTATGGCTCAGTGCGGCCGGGGTTTCTTCATTACGAACCATCATGCAGGCAACGGCTGTGCCTCTGGTTGTTTTGGCAACGATCTTGGTCGGAACGAACGAGCCGAGGGTTACGGATCCTGTGATAACCAACGCCAACGGGTTGCCGTTGGTTGTTGAAGCCTTGCCGTCCGAGGTGACCCCACTGGACATTGAGTTTGACCTGCCGATTCGGCTTGAAGGGGTGAAATTACCCAAAGACCAAGATCAGTACGGTAATTTACACTTTGAACTTTTTTTTCGTGTGACTGGACAGGTGCCCGAATCAGTTGGGGTATTTGTTCATCTTGAGTCGCCGAAGAAGAAGCGGACGGCGGTTGACCATCTCGTGTTGGGAACCAGCACGACGTTTGCTGACGCCCCGACTGGGGTGTTGATACGCGATGCGTTTTCAATTCGAGCCGGCAAACAACCGCAGGGGCAATGGCGGCTCTACGCTGGTCTATGGGACATGACCAAAACCAAATCACGTATCGGAGTAAAACGTGCACCCGGCGTCGCGGTTCATGACAGCCGAATTCAGCTAGGCAGCTTTGTTGTGGGAAAATAAGTTGCTATCGACGTGTTGTCTTCCGATTTCGATAATTTAGCACGCCGATTGACAGTAAGATAACAACAGTCCAGACCCATTTTGAACCAGCGCCGGTTCGCTGTGTGGCGCTGCATCCGCCGTCGTTTCCGGAAAAACTCGCGAATTGGTCCAACGCGTCGTTCGACCCGGTATCCATAGCGCCAATACCGGCGACATCTTTGTCGCTTCCCGGGCCGACCCACGGAACATCCACGGTGCTGCCTGTTCCTGTGTCGTCGTCGTTGGAGTCGTCTTTCGGATTTTTGCCGGCGTCGTCGGCTGATGTGGTGTCGTCGTCGTTCTCCGTGTCGTTTCCGGGGTTACCGTCGACACCTGTTGCCGTATCCGCGCCGCCATCTTCGTCGGTGACCCCCCCATCACCGGTGGTTGTGTCGGGTTGTTCAACGACGTCGGGGTCACACGGGGTGATTGGAGAATACACACACTGGGCGGTGGATGGATCACAGGTGTCCAGCGTACACGGGTCACCATCATCGCAGGGTTGGTCCGAACCGGTGGGCAAACCGCAGGAATCAAGCCACACAATGTTGTTTCCGCTACAGCTTGGGGTGAACGGTTCGCCACAACTCCCGTCGCATCCGGCCGACACGGGAGCGGGTGCTGAAACACAACTTGTTCCTTCAGGATCACAGCCGTTGATGGTACAAGGATCCCCATCCAAGCAGGATGATTGGATACTTACCACATTTCCGCACGCGTCTATCGACACCATCGCCCCATCCAGACATGCGGAAGCGGGGGTTCCGGTGCAGTTTTCGGGTTTGGACTGGCCTTCACATTCCGGTGTATTCAGGCCGATATGTACACATTTTTGGATTTTTCCGTCGCACCCATCAACAGAACACGGATTTCCGTCGTCGCAAGAAACCGCGATCCCCTCCATTCCGCCACAGGAGTTGACCCACATCAGATTGCCGTCTTCGCACACCGTTGTGGTGAATGGAAAACAAGAGGCACATTCGGGGTCCACGGACGCACTGTGTGTACATTCGGCATTGGCGCAGCCGTCGTCGGTACACGGGTCCATGTCGTTGCAATTGTTCAGTAACTCAATCACCTCACCACATGAATCCGTCGTAAACAACTGTCCATCTTTACAGACAGTTCCAGTAGGTCCCTCACAACACGGAAAGGTTGCCAGCGGGGTGTATTCACAGGCAGCCAAATCAAGTGAACACGAATCGATAGTACATTCGTTGTTGTCATTACATTCCTCGATGATCCCCGTGGTGTTTCCGCACTTGTCGATGGCCACAACGGCGTTACCCTGGCATGTTTTGGCAAAATCCGGAGGTTCACAACAGGTGCCCGAAGCCTCGTGAATGCACATTTCCGCTTCGGCATTGCAGGTATCGATTGTACATTCGTCACCGTCGTCACAATTTTCGAGCACATCTAGTAAGTTAGCACAGTTGTCGACCAATACGAGCGCATTGCCCTGACAGACCACACTGGTTTGGTTGCATACACATTCTGGCGCGTTTGACGGAATATACGCACATTGTGCGGCGGCCGCGTCGCAGCCGTCGATGGTACAGTCATCATCGTCTTTACAAGAATCCGCCAACTCTCCGGAATTTCCGCAGTCATCGACCCAGAATAGAGCGTTTCCTTTACATGTTTTGGTGATCTTTGTGCATTTGCAAGGCGGTCCTTCATTGGCGACCGTCTTGCAGGCACCCGCCTGGGCGTCACACATATCGATCGTGCACGCATCGCCGTCGTTACAGTCTTTTACGACCTCGATCAGATTGTCGCACAAATCCACTTTGACCAACGAATTTCCCTGACAACTCAATTTTTGTCCTTGATTACAAACACATTGTGGTTCCGATGATGGAACGTGGACACACTGTAACTTAGCCGCGTCGCAACTATCGACCGTACATTCTTTTTTGTCGTCACATATCTCCAGCACCGTGATGTTGCCGCAATTGTCAACACTGACGAGATTGTTGTTCAGGCATTTGGTAGTCGATGGGTTGCAGTCGGGGGGGCACAGGACATTGTCGTGGATATTGCTGCAGGTCCCGCCAACGGCATCACAACTGTCGATGGTGCACGTATTATTGTCGTTGCAGTTTTTTATAAGCGGCCCTTTTAACCCGCAGGAATCTTTCTGAAATAAGCTGTTGTTTTCACAGATCGTTCCCACGTATGGACCACAGCATTCCGGAACGATTTTTTTTGAGTGGATACACCCTCCTGGTGTGCATACATCATCTGTACATGGGTTGCCGTCATCGCACCCTTCAACAAGGCCTCCCTGGG
>JABWCM010000063.1 GCA_013360285.1 Myxococcales bacterium | reverse complement strand
AGTGGGGGCAGTTCAACGTCGCCGTGGCAATCGTGTCGCCGCGAGGTTGGTCGGCAACGCCGGGGATGGTCAAATCGTCCAACGAGATCTGCCGCCCCAGAAAAAATGCGGCCGGATCTTCACTGAAATCCAAGGTGGCGTAGGCGCCGCGGGGGCCGGTGACGTCGGCATAGGAATAAGTTTCGCCCGACGAATAATAAAACGGCAGTTCTCCTTCAGCAGTGCGGACGGTTGCGGTTCCAACTTCTTGGACTACCCAGTTGCCGCCGGTGCCGATGTTAATCGAGGTGCCGGGACGGCACTCTTCAATACGCGGCAAAACCGTGCGACTGTCGCTTTTAAACGTCAGATACCAATTGCCTTGGGCGCTGGCCAACCAACCCCACCGGCCATCATCGAAGGCAAGGTACCATTCATCCCAAATGCCGCCGGCAGGATGGGAAAGCTGCGTACGCCCGGCAACCGTAAAATGGGTTTGCTGCCAGGTGCCCATGGCGCCCACCCACAATGGCGAATGGGTATCCACCAGCTCCGCAGCTTTTCCAACGAGTGACAAATCGCGGTCGGTTCGGGCGACAACCGATGTGCAGTACGTACAAACCGACACACTTGTGCCCGGGCGAAACGAGAGCCCTCCACCACAACTGGGACAATTGGTTTGTCGGACACTCATGAATTCGTCAACCCTATGGAGTTTGTGAAAAAATAGCTGCGCGCCGTGGTGCCGGCGACTTTTGGCCGACTTGGCTCCGAAAAACCCTGCGCCATATTCCCGATATGACTCGGGTTTTCAAAACCAATTCGGCGCAAAATTCGTGGCCCCAAAACGCGCCCATATTTTTTCACAAATTCTATGGAGTTTGTGAAAAGTTAGTGAGTCCGTCCTCAACTTGTTTCACAAACTCAATCTATTCGGGACATGTATAGTCGGCCCGAAAATCGTGACGCGGCGCCGGACGTGTTTTCGCCAAGCGTGGCCGAATCCTAAGTACGTCCACTCCTTTCGTCAAGTCGCCGAATGGGAAACGAACACGACAATTGTGGTAAGATAACATCAGTGTTTGACAGAACTATTTGCCCACAGCATCATTGACAATCTTACGGATTGGGCGGGTGCCAAAAAAATCAGGACGGAGTAGCAGGATGAATCGCGGAATTTGGACAGCAGCGGTGCTGTATTTGGCAGCGGGTTGGTCTGGCTGTAAACAGGACGATCAGACCCCCGAAGTGCAGCGTTTATCTGCGCCTGCCGCCGCACCTTCGGATAAACTCACGGCCGATCAGGAATACGTTGCCGCCCGCCTCAAAGAAAATTTAGCGGAAGCCAAGGCCAAACTGGCAGCGGGTGACGATCCCAAATTTAGTTGTGTTTCGGTGTTAACTTACTCCGAGCAGTTGACCAACATCACCATCGAAGAAGTGAAAACCCTTGTCAAAGATGCGCAACAGGCCTGTGGCCACGATATACCGCTTACTTTTGTCGAAAAAACGTTGACCCAAATCGAATCCGCTCCCCCAACAGATCCCCCGACGGCATTTGTAGGCGAATGTGCTTCTGTGGAGTTTTTGTTGGCGGACCTGATGCCGCGTCACCCAAATGACTCGGCGATTGCGGCCGCCAACGAACGGTTCAAAAAAAGGTGTAAAGCCGAACGGTAGCGTAAATATTTAATCCTGCTGCGCGTGCTTGTGGCCTTATGTCGACCGAGGCAACCCGGCCGTTTTCACAAACTCACAGGCGTACCCATACGTTCCGAAAGGAGAAAAAAGATGTCACAGCTATCCGCGCAACGACGTGCCGCAATCGATTTGATGTGGGCCATGTCTTGGGTTCTTTTGGGTTTTGTTTCGTTTTACCCATCTCGCGCAGCGGCGGTCTGCCCGGCGGTTCATGGGGATGTGACGGGTGATGCCCAGGTCACCATTACCGATGTGCAGTGTTTGATTCTGGCGGCGATCAACGCGTTGTCGTCGCCGGGACTGATGCCATCCTGCGTGGCCGTGGCTCCGTGGGAAGTCGATTTGGATTGTTCAACCGATATTACCGTCACCGACGTCATCATGGGTGTCAATCGTGCATTAACGATGCCGCTTTCCCCCACGCTGGACGCCAATGGGGACAACTGCCCCGATACCTGTCAACCATTTTGCGGCGATGGGATCTGTGAAGCCGGCGAAGGATGTGGAAGTTGCCCGGCCGAATGCGGTTGTGACGACGGGATCGCCTGTACCCTCGACGAATGTGACGGAACGGAATGTATTCATTCTCCCGTTGCGTCGGCCTGCGATGATTTGGACCCTTGCACTTCGGACGGGTGTGATCCGGCGGTGGGGTGTACCCACGGTCCCACCACGGATTTTTGTGGCTGCCCCACTCTTCCCCCTTGCAGCGGGCCGGGGTGCGGAATCGATGGGGATTCCGACGGAATATTGGACCCTTGCGACCTGTGCCCTCAGGATTCCCCCAACGATGCCAACAACGATGGCGTGTGTGACAGCGGTGCGGTCTGCCCCTGTGGTTACACCGGGTTCCCAGGGTGCAACGCGCTCGGGGTGACGGTGATCGACCCCAACTACAAGGTGTCGTTGTTGACCGGATGTTTGCCAAAAGGAACCGTCGACATCACCTACGGGCTGGACGGCAATGTATACGGCATTCGGGATGGGGCGCCAGGTAATGAGCAACTGTTCAAAGTGACGATGGCTACCGGTAAAGTGAACATTGTTGGGACGATCGCGTTCACCAACCCCACCACCAGCGATCTTTGGACCCTCGACCAGGCCCCTGGGGGGGCGTTCACCAACAAATTGTATCTGACCGATTGGATTTCCGGCAGCCCGGCTCGGGTCGACCGATTTAACTACGATCTGTCGGCTCCGGAAGTGATTTATTCCACTACAAGCGGCTCACCGATTCACACCGTGACCTCCAACGTTGCGTTTCCGTCCAACGCTGCGTTCGGCAACTACGTTTTTTTTGCCGGGCAAGGCTCCGGAACCACCCAGATCGTGCGTGACTCCCCTACGGTAGGAGTCCAGTCGCAGGTGTGGTATTTGACCAATCTTGCGGCGATAAAGGACATTCGGGCGTTGGCGTTTGGGCCAGGCGGCGTGTGGGGAACGGATTTGTATTTTGCCGCAAGCAGTGTGTTAAACGGGTTCGACAATGCGCCCGGCGGTATTTACAAAATCAGCTCCAACCTGAGTGTCACAACCGTCGTGCCGGAGTCCGCGGGGTTGGAATTTGGGACCAACTTGGTTTTTGATACCAACGGCATCTTGGGCGGCGACCTTTATTTTACCCAAGTTGACGGCAAACTGTTTCGGATATCTCCTGCGGGAACGTTCAAACTCATCGCGAGTGGAATCCAACGCAGCGAGCCCGTACAGGCCGCCGACGGTTCATTTTTGGTCAGCGCCCAGAGAGGTTTGTTTCGGTTTTCTTGCCCCCCCGGGGTCTGCCAGACCGTGTGTGGGGACGGAATTTGCGGTATCGGCGAAACCTGCGCGTCGTGTGTGTCCGATTGTGTGTGTAACGATGGGGATCCCTGCACCACCGATACGTGTTCCCCATCGGGAACCTGCTCTGCCTCCGAATTGTGCCCCAACTCCAATCCCTGTGTGACCAGCACGTGCCAGTCCGGCGTCGGGTGCCTTGTGACCCCCAACACCGGCACCCCATGCGATGACGGAACTCCGTGTACGTTGACGGATTTGTGCAGCGAATCGGGGGATTGTGTGGGCTTACCCGCCTGCAATGACGGTTCGGCCTGTACGACCGACAGTTGTATGGAAGTGCCGGTTTGCCCTGGAGACGCCACGCTGTTTGGTTCGTTATGTTACGCCGTCGACAAGATCAATCTGGCGTTTGCGTCCTGGCAGTCCGCCCAAACGTTGTGCAACAACAAAGGGGGGCAACTTGTTACGATCCGCAACGCCGCAGAAAACGCCTTCGTACGGCAAATCGCCAATCAGAAGTGTACACCGGTCGGAGATCGGGTGTGGATCGGCTTGGTCGATGAGCTGGGCACGGGCCAGTGGGCGTGGGCGTCCGGCGAACCCATCACCTATATGAATTGGGATTCCGGGTCCGGCGAACCCAACCTCATCGGTCAGCAGAAGTGGGCGGATATGACCGATACCGCCCTATGGCGATCATCGGAGGCGTCATTACAGGGATCGACGGCTTGTGTGGTGTGTGAAATTCCGAAAACGTTGCCGCTATTGTGTACTTATACACCGGTTTCGGATCCGCTCTCCGTTACGAAACCCGAAACCTGTAACGGCGCCGACGATGATTGTGATGGGGTCGTGGACAACGATGTTTTGCCCCAGTGTAACGACAACAACCCGTGCAGCGAAGATCTATGTCATGGGATCGTTGGGTGTGTAAACCTGTTTGGCGATCACGTGTGCGACGATGGGGTTGCGTGCACCATCGATTCCTGCACCCCGGAAACAGGATGCCAACACGAACCTTCCGTGGCGGTGTGTGACGACGGGATCGAATGCACCGAGGATTCGTGTCACCTAACGGAAGGATGTGTTTATTTACCAATTCCGTCGCTATGCGATGACGGCCAGGTTTGCAGTACCGACACTTGTGATCCTCAATCCGGCTGTGTTTATGAAACGGAAGGCACCTGCGACGACGGCATTGCCTGTACCGACGACGTTTGTGTTGTGGGGGCGGGGTGTCAGTTTTCTCCCGATTCCGCGTTGTGCGATGACGGTCAGCCGTGTACCGACGACGTTTGCCTGGAGGGGATTGGGTGTCAAAATACTCCGAATACGGCTCCCTGTGATGACGCCAACGCCTGCACCGCAAACGACGTGTGCGAAAGTGGGGTCTGCAAATCCGGTGTCCCCGTGGTGTGCGACGATGGACTGGCCTGTACGGTCGACGATTGCCAACCCACCTCCGGCTGCCCAAGCCCCACTTCACCCACGTTTATTTCCGATTGTTCGGCACCGGGCCCGTTGGGTGGATACTTCGAAGGCCCGTTTAATGCGTGGGGTTCCACCAATTTGGCCTTCTTACCCGATCCGGATTGGACGTGTAAAGGAACCTTGTCGGTTACCATCGATTTGTCTCGGGAACCCGACCTGCTGGGGGTAGGAACCGCCTATTGTTCCTCTCACACAACGGTTTTGTTCGTTGATTATGATTACGAATATGTCCTGCCGGTAAAAGTGACCGGAAACGTTGTGGGAACCACCGTCAACGCTACCGTCAAGGTGGACCAAATCACCCTTCCGTGGACTCCAACCATCGTGTTGGACAGCCAGGGTGTTCCGGTACAACTCGTGGGGCAAAACAGCGGCACAGTGAGTACGCAGTCGATTTTGGATACCGTCGGGTCCACCCTTCCCGCCAATCCATCGAGTCCGTACACCATCAACTGCACCGCAAATCGGGTGGACATCGAAGGGGAGTGCTGTAACGGTTATGGGTGTCAGCAAACCCAAGATTATGAGTGCTATGGCAAAGGCGGGGATTTTATTGCGACCAATGCGGGCCAGTGTTGTACCGATGGAGCCGACGGCAATCCGGTTTGTGTGAAGTTAACGGACCCGGAATGTAAGGTAAACGGCGGATATTTTGTTCCGGCTACGTTGGGAACCTGTTGCCATGCGCCGGATTTCTGCGCCAATTGCACCTCCGACGGGTGCGAAACCTGCAATTGGGAGCCGTGTATGGCGATCAGCAGCGTGTTATGTGAGTACTTGGGTGGACAATTTTCCCAAGGGTATACATGCCAGGACAGCAATAACGACGGCTTTGCCGATATCTGTGGACCGCCGATCGGATATGGCTACAGCGCCCCTTCGAACTGCGATCTGGTCGGCGATACCCTCACAGTCGATATCGGTGGTGTGGCCGATTTAACTTTGGTGGCCAATTGGTCCCAAACGGCTGACGGGTATCAGAGTTCCGGAGAGGTAACGGTTGTGACTCCATTTGGGCCGGTGGATTTTCCGGGAGCGGTTTCGTTCAACGTGACCTGTGTCGGTACGTTTTCGATCATCGGAACCACATCCTTGCCGCCGGAGTTGGCGGGAGTGGGGGCGTTTTCCTCGGCCGCGTTCGGCGTGGGGACCACCACGCAGACCCCGGTATTTTCGGTCGGCTTTGCGTTTGGATATGAGCTGCTCACCCTGGGATTTCAAGGTCCCATTTCGCCAAGTCGACCCTATCTATATGTGTTGGCCGACACGGGACTTGATTTTTCGCTCGACAATGGGGAAGGCGAATCGGGCATTGTGTTTAAGGCGGTGGAGGGCAATTCGTTTAGCCTGGCCATTGATGTTGAAGAACCGGCGTTTTCCGTGGAGTTGGAAGGTGACTTGTTGGGGGGGGCCACAGGGCAGTTGGTGAAAGGAGTGGGGTTTGGCATATCGATGGGTGGGAATTTCCAGGTCGAAGCCAAAAAACCGATTTGGGACGGAACCAACTACGTGCCGCGGGTGGAAGTGGGGCATGTTTGGCGGAGTGGTGAGTTTGCGCTGATTCCGATTCCCAACTTGCCGGTCAACCTGTACCTGGAAGGCGAAGTACTCGTCAATGTTGGAGAATCGCTGGACAAAATCGCCGACGTCGCCCAGGCGCTGGCCGCGTTCACATCGGGATCGGTCGATGGGGAACTGGGGGAAGCGGTGGACCCGGTTGGCTTTGGGGAAACCATTTTAGGAATGGAAGTATTGGCCAACGCCAACCAGGTGCATATTGAAATCCTCGACGCATTTGAGTTTACGATCGGCAGTGCGTCGTTTTTGGTGGAAGATGGCGGACTCAGTTTTGTCGGGGAAGGATTTACCCCGGGAGTCGTGTTGGCTCAGGGAGATGCGGGACCGTTGTTCGAGTCGTTTGCCGCGCTGACGTTACAACAAACCTATGAAGTCAAAGGGTGGGTCGATGGATCGGGGTTTGAAGTGGAAGTCGTGTGCGATTTGATTGCCGGACCCTTTCAACTGACCGGGGTTCGGCTGATTTTGAGTTCAGAAGATGGGATTCGGATCGAAGGTGGGTCGTTCGGGCTCGATTTTGGGGCGTTTCTCAAAACGTTGACCCAGCTTTTCACCTGCAACTTTTCCGCCGATGGGGCTCAGTGCAGCCTTGGGAACATTCCCGTAATAAATTTTCAAGGAGGGTTGTCGGGAAGTGGGTTTTATTTGAACGGTCAAATGGGTTTACCCGTGTTTGGAAACCTGGGGCTTTCGGCCCAGGTCGCATCCGACGGCAAATTTCAACTGACCGGAACCGCACAAACCGGACTCCCGGGGTTGCAGTCGTTTTCTGCGGCTGTGACCGTGAAACCGAACGGATTTGCCTTGTCGTCTAGTGTGACCCAGTTTGGAGCCAAGTTTGGTGTTTCCGGCAGCATGGATACGTCGGGGAACTATTTGTTGACCGGTTCGGCCAACATGTACGTCGGTGGGTTCCCTTATTCCAGTGTGGCCGTGACCATCGACAGCAAAAAAGGGATGATTTTGTCCGGCAGTTTGGGGATATCCTATGTGGGTAATCAAATCAAAATGACCGGAACCATTCCGTTTGGAGGAGGGGCCTGGACGTTGTATGGTGTCCAATCGATTACGTTATTGGGTTTCTCGATGGCAAACACCGAATTCTGGGCGACCAGTTCGGGAGGAGTGACCGCGAAAGGTAAGTTTTCGTTTGGCGGGGTCAGCACCACCATCGCGGGTTGGTTTAGTGCCGGACAAGGATTCGAACTGAAGGGGGCGGCCAATTTAAGCCCGGGAGGATTTAAGTTAGCCGATGCAGAACTGAGCGTGACCAATCAGGGGGCCGCTCTATCGGGCAAACTGAGCATCTTGGGCCAATCCTTTGCCGCGCAGGGCCAGATCCAATCCAATGGCGACTTTGTGTTAAAAGCATATGGCTCGGTCAATTTGTGGATCGGCAAGTTGGTGTTGGGGGAAAAATATTCCGTTACATTCCCTCCGACGTGGAATATACCGCCGATAGAAGTGGATCAACCGATTCTGTTTCAGAAAAAGGGGGCCAACGTGACGGTGGGCGGCTCGGCGTATTTGTATGTTTCCGGCTTGGGTACCGTGTCCGGCAACTTCAGCGCCTATTCCAACGGCTCGTTTTCGTGTTCGCTTACCACTTACAAAAGTGTAGACATCGAAGTCACCATTGGCTGGGGGCCGGCATCTTACGATATGGAAATTGGATCGATCGGGGGCGATGTGACGGTCAGTGTGTGGAATTTCGGGGCAAGCCTGAACTTTGCGGCAAAAGCGTGCGCATATAGTGTATGCAGCCCGAAAATCAGTGTTTCTTTGGGGACCAACGGCGAATTCTGTTTCCCGGTACCGGTTAAGGGGAATATGTGTTTTGATTTGTGGTAGGTGTCGATGTGGAGAGATACCGACCGTTGGGGGCGCCGGCTCGCTTGACAGGGTTTGCGGGCGTTGTCACAATCGCGCCCGCCAATGGGCAGGGAGTCTGTCCAATTCACGAGCTCAAAGGAACACAACATGAAAAGGGTGACAGGAATTGGGGGTGTGTTTGTCAAAGCAAAAGATCCGGATGCGTTGAGGGAATGGTACCGAGTTCACCTTGGAATACCGCTGGAAACTTGGGGCGGCGCCATATTTTTGTGGCGTGGTCCCGATAACCCGGAAGGGGGAGGGACTACGGTTTGGAACTTATTTAACGCCGACTCCGATTATTTTGAACCGAGCCGGGCGCCGTTTATGATCAACTACCGAGTCGAGGATCTGCATGCTCTTCTTGCTGCGTTACGAAGTGAAGGGTGTCAGGTGATGGACAAAGTCGACGACTCGGAGTTTGGTAAGTTTGGTTGGGTAATCGACCCCGAAGGCAACAAAATTGAACTTTGGCAGCCGCCTACCGGAATGTAATCCTTTCTTTGGGTCCTTCCGCAAACTCTCTACGTGCTTATAGCCGTTGAGATTTCAAACAATCAGCTCGTCAGGATTTACAACCACCCCAAGACTGTGGACAATCGTGCGGCTTGAGGTTTCGCGTGTGTGGAATTTCGGGCGACAACTGTGCCTGGAGGTTGCGCTGTTATGGTGTCGTTACGTGAGTCGTTAGGATTGCCCCCGCTGGTTGCTCCCGCAGAGGATCGGATTGCGCCGGACGTGCCCGATTTGGACAACAACACGCTCAAAACCGCGTTGGTCGAGATGATTCGGATGCGGCGTATCGAAGAAGACGCGGCCAAAGCCTATGGGCGCGGCAAAATCAGTGGGTTTTGCCACCTGTATATCGGGCAGGAAGCGGTGGCCGAAGGAACCGTGTTGGCGATCCGCCCCGATGATTACATGATCAGCGCCTACCGGGAACATGCTCAGGCGTTGGCCAAGGGGATGGATGCCAAAGGGATTATGGCGGAGTTGTTCGGCAAAAAGACGGGCTCGGTCAAAGGAAAAGGGGGGTCGATGCACCTGTTTGACAACAAAGTCCACTTTCTTGGCGGCCACGGTATCGTTGGGGGCCAGATTCCCATTGCGGCAGGGGTGGGGTTTGCGATCCGCTATAATGAGGAAGATCGTGTCTGCATTTGTTTTTTTGGCGATGCGGCCATCAACCAAGGGGCGTTTTACGAAGCGGCCAACATGGCGGTGGTGTGGAAGTTGCCGGTGATTTTTATCTGTGAAAACAACCTTTACGGCATGGGAACCGCGATTCGGCGGACATCGGCTACGGCGACGTTGGCGCAACGGGCGGACGGTTTGGCGATGCCGTCGGCACAAGTCGATGGACAGCATGTGTTCCGGATGTATGAAGCGGTGTATCGTGCGGTACAACGGGCACGGGCCGGAGAAGGGCCGACTTTGATCGAAGCCTTATGTTACCGGTATCGCGGCCATTCCATGAGCGACCCGCAGAAATATCGGACCCGAGAAGAGGTTGAACAGGCCAAAGAATACGACCCGATCACGGGGTTACAAGCCATTTTGGCGGCGCGTGGGGTATTGACCGAGGCCGACGTGGAATCCATTGAGCAGCAGGTCAGGTTGGAAATGGATGAAGTGGTGCAATTTGCCGACACGAGTGAGTTGCCTCCGGTCGAGTGGGCTTTTGAAGACGTGCTGGTGGAAAATGAGGTGAATCATGCGTGAACTTGCTCTGCGGGACGCACTCAATGAAGCGCTGGCCGAAGAAATGGAGCGGGACCCCAAGGTTTTTCTGATGGGGGAAGAGGTGGGGGAATACGATGGGGCCTACAAGGTGTCGCGTGGTCTTCTGGCTCGATTTGGCCCAAAACGGATCATCGATGCGCCGATCAGTGAAGCGGGATTTGCGGGGCTGGGGGTGGGCGCCGCGATGGCGGGCCTCCGTCCGGTGATTGAATTTATGACCTTTAACTTTGCGGTGTTGGCGCTTGACCAAATCATGAATCACGCCGCAAAAATGTTGTATATGTCGGCGGGGCAATACTCGGTCCCCATTGTGTTTCGGGGGCCCAATGGGGCGGCCCACATGCTGGGGGCGCAGCATTCTCAGGCGTTTGAAACCTATTACGCCCACTGCCCAGGGCTCAAGGTGATTTCCACTGCCGACCCCGCGGATGCCAAAGGTTTGCTAAAAAGTGCGATTCGCGACAACAATCCGGTGATTTTTTTGGAAAGCGAACTCGCATACAGCCGTATTGGGTTGGTTCCCGACGGCGAATACCTCATCGAAATCGGCAAAGCGGCGGTAAAGCGGGAAGGTACCGACGTGACCCTTGTGTCGTGGAATAAAATGATTTTTACGGCCCTGGAAGCTGCGGAAACTTTGGCCACCATGGGGGTGAATGCCGAGGTGATCGACGTACGAACGATCCGGCCCCTGGATGAGGAAACGATTATACGCAGCGTGCAGAAAACCGGCAGATTGGTTGTGGTGCAGGAAGGTTGGCCGTTTGCCGGAGTCGCTGCGGAAATCATGACCCGGGTGTATACCCAGGCGTTTGATTGGTTGGATGCCCCCATTGAACGGGTCACCAATGAAGACGTACCCATGCCTTATGCTGAAAATCTGGAAGAAGCCGTATTGCCTAACCCGGAAAAAATCATCCGCGCCGTGTTAAGGGTTTGTTATCTCGTTTAAGATAAGGAGGAGCCTGTGGCTATTATTGTTGAACTTCCGCGATTGTCCGACACCATGCGGGAAGGAAATATCGCTGCGTGGCGGGTGAAGGTGGGGGATAAAATTTCTCCCGGAGATATTTTGGCGGAAATCGAAACCGACAAAGCCATCATGGAGTATGAGTCCCTGGATGCGGGGATTGTGCGGCAGTTATTGGTCGCGGAAAAAGAACCGGTGATGGTGGGCGCCCCCATTTGTATCCTCGGCAATGCAACAGAGGATCTGGCGGACGTGTCGGCAAAAATCGCCGCCATGCGTGCCGCATTGGGCGCCGCGGTGCCGACGGAACCGGCGACAACTTCGACTGCTGCTCCGGGGGCCGTCGTTGCTTCGGCACCCCAGCCATTGCCTCAGGTGTCGGCCATCACAACGGGCCACCCGGCGACGGCGGCAACGGCGGCAGCGGTGGCGCCAACTGTTGCCCATCCCCCCCGTGCGGTGGGGCGGGTGGGGGTGTCCCCCTTGGCGGCTCGGGTGGCTGCGGAAATGGGGGTGGACTTAAAACGGGTCGTGGGGACCGGACCGGATGGGCGGGTGGTCAAACGCGACGTGGTGGAAGCTGCAAATCGGCAAATCACTGTGCCGATGTTGTCGGCCGGGTCGGTAACGCCGGCGTTTGAAGATTCGGCGCCGTCGCAGATGCGTAAGGTGATCGCGTCGCGGCTTGTTGAAAGCAAAAATAGTGCACCGCACTTTTATCTTACTAAAGATATCGATATGGACCAGGCGATGGCGCTGCGGGAACAGATTTTGGCCAGCGGTCCCAAAGTCCGTATCAGTATCAACGACATGGTGGTTCGGGCGGCTGCGTTGGCGAGCCGGAAAATCAACGCCGTCAACGCGGCGTGGGTGGACGATGGGGGCGGCCGCCCTATGGTGCGTCATTTTTCGGACATTCATGTGGGGGTGGCGGTGGCGCTTGAAGACGGCCTGGTTACGCCGGTTGTCCGTCATGCCGATAAACGGTCGCTTTCGGATATTGCCGTAGACATTCGAGATATGGCGGAAAAAGCCAAAACCCGCCGGTTGGATCCCGAACATTATCAAGGAAATACGCTGACGGTCAGCAATTTGGGGATGTATGGGATCGATTCGTTTACGGCGATCATCAATCCCCCTGCTTCGTTGATCATGGCGGTAGGAGCGGTGCGGTATACCCCCGTTGTCAACAAAGACATGGAGGTCACGGTGGGGCAACGAATGACGGTGACTGTGTCGTGTGATCACCGGGTGGTCGATGGGGCGCTGGGGGCGCAATGGTTGCAGGAATTTCAACGGATCATGGAGTCGCCCGTGGGGGCGCTTCTGTAGGAAGGAGCCGGGTATGGCAAAAGAACTAACCCACGACTGGGATGTGGTGGTAATCGGGGGGGGACCCGGCGGCTATACGGCGGCGATTCGCGCAGCTCAGTTGGGATTTCGGAGCGCATGTGTCGAAAAGGAAGCACTCGGTGGAATTTGCCTAAACTGGGGGTGTATTCCTACCAAAGCATTATTAAAAAATGCCGAAACAATTCGAATGCTCATAGAGCACGGCGACGATTTGGGGTTGTCGTTTGACAACTTGCGGTTTGACATCGGCAAAATCATCGGGAGAAGCCGGGGGGTGGCCCAAAAGTTATCGGGAGGGGTCGCGTCGTTATTCCGCAAATACAAAGTGACGCACATCGTGGGAACCGCGACGTTAAAAGGGGGCGGAAAACTCGCCGTCGCCGAACCCACCGCGACGGGGGCGAAAGAACTGTCCGCCCGTCATATCATCGTTGCAACGGGGGCGCGTCCGCGGGCTTTGCCGTTTGCGCCTTTTGATGGGGAATCCATTATCAGTTATCGGGAAGCGATGGTACCGCAATCGTTGCCCAAAAGCCTGGCCATTATCGGCGCCGGCGCAATCGGTGTGGAGTTTGCCTATTTTTATCGGTCATTCGGTGTGGAAGTAACGATTCTGGAACGATTTCCGCGGTTGGTGCCCGTGGAAGACGATGAAATTTCGGCTCTGTTGCGGCGCAGTTTTGAAACCAGCGGGATCAAGGTGATAACCGGCGCCCAGGTAGAAGGGGTGACAAAAACAGACGGTGGGGTGAGCATTCAAACCAAAGACGCCAAGGGGGAAACGACGACAATTGCCGCAGAGCGGCTTCTGGTGGCGGTGGGGGTGATGGGGAACGTCGAGAATATTGGCCTGGAGGCTGCCGGGGTGGCAACCGACAAGGGGCGGATTCCGGTTGATGCGAGTTATCGCACCAATGTGCCGGGGGTGTATGCGATAGGCGATGTGATCGGCGCCCCATGGTTGGCGCACGTAGCGGCAGCCGAAGGAATTTGTTGTGTGGAACGGATTGCGGGGCTCGACCGGCCGGACATCGATTATACAGCCATTCCGGGCAATACGTATTGCCAGCCGGAGATTGCGAGTGTGGGAAAAACGGAGCGGGAACTGAAAGAACAAAACGTGGCGTACCGGGTGGGGAGGTTTCCTTATCGGGCCAACGGCAAAGCGTTGGCGGCATTGGAAGAAACCGGCATGGTGAAGGTGCTGTTCGGCGAAAAACATGGGGAATTGCTGGGGGCGCACATCGTGGGGCACGGAGCCACGGAAATGATCCATACCCTGGTGTTGGCAAAAACCTGGGAAGCGGGAGCCACGGACATCTTACACACCGTATTTGCGCACCCGACGTTAAGTGAAGGAATTCACGAAGCCACCGGCGACGCGTTCGGGGAAGCGATCAATATTTGACGGGGGGGAGATGGTGTTTTGAACTGTTGTCGGTGGTTTTCGGGGTAGGTCCGGAAAGAGCCCACGGATTGGCGGTCATTGCTGAAGACAGGTGAGGGCCTTTACAGACTCGGGGCGGGAACAGGGGTCGTCGCCACATTTGCTGCTGCGTCTTGGGTGAGTGCCAATTCCACTTCTTCGGATTTTTCCGGTGCGATTTTCTTTACCTCGTTCAAAATGAATTGGTCGATGGTGTGGGGGCTGTTGGAAAATTGCAGCACCCCTTGAACAACGGAACGAAATGCCTGGTAGGTGCGGGTGGCTTTTTCTCGGGCTTGGTACAGGGCGGTAAAAAGGGGCGCGTCGTCGAGTTCTTCGTCTTTCAGTGCGTTGATGGCCACTTCGGCTGCGGCGACCTTGGTCTTGAGCGGAGCCACGGTTTTTTCCGAGACATAATCACTTTCAGTACAAGCGTTGACCGTATCTGTTAAGTAACTCAGGGATTTGGTGCGGCCCAATTCCGAAAGGCGCGACGGGGACATCGAGAAGTTGGCGGCAACAAAGTTTTTGCGCCGCCGGACTTCTTGAGGACCGAGCGCGATGATGTCTTTTTGACGAATGGGGACGATTTCGGCCTGGGCATGGTGAGAAAGCGCCACATACTCTTCAATCGCTTCTGTAATGGCGCCGTCGGCAAACTCGATCTTGTCTTTGTTTTCTTCTTTGTCTTTGGCCACCGCGTCGGAGGCTGCGAACAACCCCTGCTCACATTGAATGGATTCCAAACGACCAAATTCGATGGCGTTTTGGAATGGGACGATGTCGGTAACACGAGAGACGTTGGATGTGGCCAGATTAATGGCAAATAGACGGGTTCTGATAAATTTATCTTGAATACTACCCATTGAGTCCTTCCTTTTAGTTGATTGTTTAGGTTTGAACGTCGTGTATACTGTTTTCACGACGAACGTTGTTTGTTAAGGCAATAACGGTGCCAACTTCCCCTAGCTGTGTCCGGAAACATCACGCAGGGTGTCAAGGACCGAAAACGTTGGCTTGTAGGTACATCAACCGGTGAAGCAAGACGGGCAGTGGGGACAACCAACCCCAAAATGTTGAGTTTCCCCGTGGAGACAATCAACCCCGGAGCACGACGGTCGTTGGATCACGCCCGCCCCGTTGGAGGCCGATCCGCAACCCATCAATTTGATTAAAAAAGTTGTCCGGTACCCGTTTTGGCGGAGGAAAACGGCAACCGGAGGCTTCCGGTACCCGTTTTGTCGGAGGAAAACGGCAACCGGAGGCTTCCGGTAGGCGTTTTGTCGGAGGAAAACGGCAACCGGAGCCTTCCGGTAGGCGTTTTGTCGGAGGAAAACGGCAACCGGAGGCTTCCGGTAGGCGTTTTGTCTGGCGAAAACGGCAACCGGAGGCTTCCGGTAGGCGTTTTGTCTGGCGAAAACGGCAACCGGAGGCTTCCGGTACCCGTGTTGTCTCAACAATAGGGCAACCGGAGTCCTGGAGAGGGTCAGCGGAAATAGATAAGTGAGCCCAGGTTGGCTAATTTAGGCTGCCTTGGCCATGCCCATCTGCCTTGCATATGCTCGATATTGCCTCAGTCGAGCCCCGGCAAATCCAGCGCTAAATTAGCTTTTTCGGTGTCACTTCCGGCTTGCGGCTGACCCTCATAGGGATTGATTCCGATTCGGGTTGTCCTTACACTCGGCGCCGTTGTGGATCGTTTCCGCGGGGCCAACACATGTTCGGTTTCGGTTGTAAGGAGCAGCACATGATCGCGATAGAGTTCCCGCAAATGCTAGAGCCTATGATCACGTAACCCTGGGGCGCGGGCCGCCGCTTAACGACAACATTCAGCGGGCCGTCTACTGCGCGCCGCCCATGGTCAGTGCCGGCCCGGTGGGATCGAGTTGGCCTGTCGAAGACGGCGTGCATCTCAACGAGTATGAAGGACGCGACTGACGGATGGACCAAGCCACGCACAACAAGATCGTCTCGTTTATCTGGGGCATCGCCGACGACGTGCTGCGCGACCTCTTCAAGCGCGGCAAATATCCGGACGTGATCCTGCCCATGTGTGTCATCCGGCGCATGGATGCGGTGCTCGAACCGAGCAAGAAGAACGTGCTCGAAACCAAGCAAATGCTCGACGAGGCGCGCATCACCGAGCAGCGCGCCGCCCTGTGCGACGCCGCCGGGCAGGCCTTTTACAACACATCGAAGTTCACGTTGCGTGATCTCAAATCCCGCGGCAGCCAGCAGCAGCTTCTGGCCGACTTCGAGGACTACCTCAATGGTTTTTCGCCCAACGTCCAGGACATCCTTGATAACTTCAAGTTTCGTAATCAGCTCCCGACGCTCTCGAAGGCCGACGCGCTCGGCACACTCATTGCCAAGTTCCTCGACCCTGAGATCGACCTCTCGCCCGCCGGCATCGACAACCACGCGATGGGCACCATTTTCGAGGAGCTGGTCCGCAAGTTCAACGAAGACAACAACGAGGAAGCGGGCGAACACTGGACCCCGCGCGACGCCGTGCGGCTCATGGCCAACCTCGTGTTTCTGCCCATCGAAGCCGAGATCCGGTCCGGCACCTATCTGCTGTACGACTGCGCCTGCGGCACGGGCGGCATGTTGACGGTGGCTGAGCAGACGCTCACCGCCATCGGCGACAAACGTGGCCAGCAGGTCCGGTGCCTGCTCTACGGCCAGGAGAGTCAGCCCGAGACCTACGCGGTCTGCAAGGCCGACATGCTGCTCAAGGGCGAGGGCGAACGCGCTGATCACATCGTCGGCGGCGCGGAATGGTCCACGCTCTCCCACGACGCCTTCCCCGCCCAGGAGTTCGACTTCATGCTCGCCAACCCGCCGTACGGGAAGAGTTGGAAGAAGGATCTCGAAGCGATGGGCGGCAAGGACGGGATGCGCGACCCACGCTTCAAAGTGATGCACAACGGCGAGGTGCTGTCGCTTGTCACCCGCTCCAGCGACGGGCAGATGTTGTTTTTGGCCAACATGGCCTCGAAGATGAACGACAAGTCGCCACTCGGCAGCCGGATTGCTGAGGTCCACAATGGTTCGTCGCTTTTCACGGGTGACGCGGGTCAGGGTGAGAGCAACATTCGCCGCTGGCTGATCGAGAACGACTGGCTCGAAGCCATCGTCGCCTTGCCGCTCAATCTGTTCTACAACACCGGCATCGCCACCTACATCTGGGTGCTGTCGAACAAAAAGCCCGCCCATCGTAAGGGCAAGGTGCAGCTCATCGACGCCAGTCAGTGGTTCAAACCGCTGCGTAAAAACCTGGGCAAAAAAAACTGCGAACTGTCGCCCGAGGACATCGCGCGTATCAGCCGCACGTTCCTCGATTTTAAGGAGACGCCGGAATCGAAAATTTTCCCCAACGCGGCGTTTGGCTACTGGAAGGTCACCGTCGAGCGCCCGCTGCGTTTGCACAGCCAACTGACGCTCAAAGCCATCGAGTCGCTGCGTTTCACGTCGGGTGACGAGGACATTCGTGGGGCGCTCTACGAGGAGTTTGGCGACGACCTCTTTAACAAGTTCGCCAAGATCGCGCCCAAGCTGGAACAGCGCCTGGCCGACTGGGGCAGTGACGACGACGGCGGCGACGACGAGGAAGGCGGCAGCGCGAAGAAGGGCCTGCCCGACAACAAGCGTAAGAAGCTGCTGGACCCCAAAACCTGGGAGCGCGACGGCCGCCTAGTCGAAGCTGCCACGACGCTGCGCGCAGCGCTGGGCGACAAACTTTTCGAGGACCACAATGTGTTCCGCGACCGTGTGGACGCCGCGCTCGCCAAGGCGGGCCTCAAGCTAGCCACCGCCGACCTGAAACAAATCCTCAAAGCTGCCAGTTGGCGCACGGAGACCGCCCCGCCGGTCATCGCCAAGGTGCACAAACCCGGCAAGACCAAAGCCGACCCGTTGCACGGCCTGTTCGAGGCCACGGTCGGCGGCAAACCCGCGATTGTCGAGTACGAGCCCGACAGCGACCTACGCGACACCGAGCAGGTGCCGCTTTTGGAAGAAGGCGGCCCCGAGAATGATGGGATAGCGGCGTTTTTCCGCCGCGAGGTACTGCCCTACACCCCGGACGCCTGGATTAAAAAGGACGCCACCAAAATCGGCTACGAAATCAGCTTCACACGCCACTTTTACAAACCACGGCCGCTGCGCACGCTGGAAGAAATCAGCGCCGACATCCTCGCCATCGAGAAAGAAGCCGAGGGGCTGCTGGATGGGCTGTTGCATCGGGGGGCACGGTGAGTGACGAGCAGTTGCCCCAATCCGAAATGATCCTCTACCAGACCGAGGATGGCCGCACCCGCATTCAGTGCCGGTTTGAGGACGACACGCTCTGGCTGACGCAGGCGCAGATCGCCGAACTGTTTCAAACGACGCCTCAAAACGTCACGCTCCATCTCAAAGCCATCTTTGCCGACGGAGAGCTGTCCGAGGCCGCAACGTGTAAGGATTACTTACAAGTTCGCACCGAGGGCAGACGGCAGGTTTCCCGCAATCTGCGGCATTACCGCCTCGAAGCCATCCTCGCAGTAGGTTACCGCGTGCGCAGCCACCGAGGCACCCAGTTCCGGCAGTGGGCGACGGCGCGTTTGTCCGAGTACCTTGTGAAAGGCTTCGCCATGGATGACGAGCGGCTGAAAAATCCGCCTGGCAAGGGCTACAAGGATTACTTCGACGAACTGCTGGAGCGTATCCGCGATATCCGTTCCAGCGAACGCCGCTTCTACCAGAAGGTGCTCGATATCTACGCCACCAGCGTCGACTATGCGCCGGACGCCGAGTCCTCGCAGCGGTTTTTTGCCACCGTGCAGAACAAGATGCACTGGGCGACCCACGGGCATACGGCCGCCGAAATCATCGTCGAACGAGCGGACGCGGCCAAACCCTTCATGGGGATGCTCAGCACCCGGCCCGGCGGCATTGTGCGCAAGGAAGACGCCGCGGTCGCCAAGAACTACCTCACCGAGAACGAACTTCAGGTGCTGGGTCGTATCGTGAATCTTTACATCGAATACGCCGAACTCCAGGCGCTGGAACGCAGGCCCATGACCATGCGCGACTGGATAACCAAACTGGATGAGTTCCTGAAGATCTCCGGACGCGAATTGCTCGACCACGCAGGAAAAGTCTCTGCCGAACAGGCGAAGGCAAAGGCGGAGTTGGAGTATGGCAAATACCGCGCTGTGCTCGACGCCGCTCCGCGCGCTGTGGATGCGGACTTTGAAAAGGCGGCGAGGGAACTAAAGAAACCGCTCCAACCCCGCAAACCGACTATGAGGAAGCCATGATCGCCGAACTCAAGCCATATGCGGAGTACAAGGAGTCGGGATTGCCTTGGCTTGGGCGGGTGCCGGGGCATTGGGCGAGTGAACGAGCCAAGTGGCTGTTTACGAAGATGGACCGCCCAGTGCGTGACGAAGATGAAGTGGTTACGTGTTTCCGCGATGGGATGGTAACGCTTCGCAAGAACCGAAGGCTCAGCGGCTTTACCGAAGCGACCGTGTTTTCTGGCTATCAGGGAATTCGCAAGGGTGATCTCGTTATTCATGGAATGGATGCGTTTGCAGGGTCTATCGGTGTTTCGGATAGCGATGGCAAAGGCACACCTGTCTACAACGTCTGCCAGCCAAAGCCGGGAGTCGAAGCGTGGTATTACGCCCATCTAATCCGGGAGATGTCCCAGTCGCAATGGATTCTTGCTCTGGCTAAGGGGATTCGCGAGCGCTCAACGGACTTTCGCTTCGAGATGTTCGGGAACCAGCGAGTCCCTCTCCCCCCGCCCGACGAGCAGACGGCGATTGTGCGGTTTCTGGACTGGGCGAACGGGCGGTTGGAGCGGGCGATCCGGGCGAAGCGGAAGGTGATCGCGCTGCTGGGCGAGCAGAAGCAGGCCATCATCCACCGCGCCGTCACCCGCGGCCTCGACCCCTCCGTCCCCCTCAAACCATCCGGCATCCCCTGGCTCGGCGACATTCCGGAGCATTGGGAAACGCCCCTGTTCGGTCGTCTGCTAACGAAGGTTGAGCAGGGTTGGAGCCCGGTCGCGGCCGAGGGCGAGTTGGCGTTGGACCAATGGGCGGTTCTGACGCTTTCAGCTGTGAGGCGTGGCGTGTTCAATCCCTACGCCATCAAGCCAGTGTCGCTATCCGCGAGCATACCCACAGAAATTGAGGTCGCAGAAGGGGACGTGTTGCTTACCCGGTCGAACACGCGCGACCGGGTGGGAGACGTGTGCATCGTGCGAAAACCTCGACCCAAGACAATCCTCTGCGACTTGATCTACCGGTTGCGAGTGCGTGCCGATGCAATTGTCCCGGAGTTCCTCGTATATCAAATGTTGTCGCGCGTGGGTCGCGGGCAGATCGAGCGCGATGCAAGGGGATCCAGCGGGACAATGCCAAAGATCTCCCAGGGGCACATCAAGTCGTGGCGGATCCTGTGTCCACCGGCAGGAGAACAGCGGCGCATTGTCAATAGCATCGACGTGAATTGCGCCCCCGTGAACACCACCATCTCCCGCCTCGAACGCGAAATCGAACTCCTCCGCGAATACCGCACCCGCCTGGTCGCCGATGTGGTGACCGGCAAACTCGATGTGCGCGAGGCCGCGAAGGGGTTGCCGGAGAAGGGGGGGCTGGCGGGCGGTTTGTCGGACTCGTCCGACTTGTCCGACTTGTCCGACAAGTCCGACTTATCAGACCTATCGGACTCGTCAGACGAGTCGGACTTGTCGGACGAGTCGGACGGAGCCGACCTGCTCGATGATGGGGAAACGGAGGATGCGCCATGAGTAACGATGGCGGCGTTTTGCTGCCACACGGCGGCTACGAGAAACTGCGCGCCTATGTGGTGGCCGAGGCTGTGTACGACGCCACGGTCGTCTTCTGTAATCGCTTCATTGACCGGCGCTCGCGTACTCATGATCAGATGGTGCAGGCGGCCCGCAGCGGCGTGCGCAATATCTCCGAGGGGAGCGGCGCGGCGGCCACCTCGCGGAAGACCGAGATCAAACTGACGAACGTGGCCCGCGCCAGTTTGAACGACGAGTTGCTCAAGGATTACAAGAGCTTCCTGATGCAGAACGGGTTGCGGGTCTGGCATAAGGATGCGCCGGAAGCGCTGGCCATGCGTGAGCGGCTGAAGCACGATGTGGCGCCCGGTCTGCCGCCAGCCAAGCCCGGCACTGTGCAATTGACCGGCCTGGCGGGGTTGGCGCATTTTGTCGGCAAGGCGGAGCCCGAGCTGGCCGGCAACGCTATGCTCTGCGCGGTGAACCAGGCGGCCTTTCTGCTGCGGCGCTTGGTCAAGCAGCAGGGGCGCGAGTTTGCCGAAAAGGGTGGCTTCACGGAGCGGCTCTATGCCACGCGGGTCAAGGCGCGGGCCGCCGCGGACTGCGAGGCCACTGCGGCCTGCCCTTTGTGCAACAAGCCCATGCGCCGGCGCGAAGCCCGACAGGGGGCACATGCCGGTCAGCGCTTCTGGGGGTGCACCGGCTACCCGGAGTGCAAGGGCACCCGGCCCTGGGCAGAAGCGGCAGCCGCGTCGGACCCGTCGGACTCGTCCGACCAGTCTGACAAGTCGGACAAAGGAGCGACGCCGTGACCACCGACATTAGCGAAAAGGGCCTCGAAACATTGATCGTTCGCCACATGACTGGCACGGACGGACTCGCCGCCCTGCCGAACAGGGTCGCCGAGCGGCCACCGCCCTACGGCGGCACCGGGTACACCGTCGGCAGCGCGCAAGACTTCGACCGCGCCGACGCCGTCGACGTGCCGCAGCTCTTCGCGTTTTTGCGGGCCACCCAGCCCTTGGCCTTCGCCAAGCTCGCGCTCGCCAACTACGCCGACAGCAAGGACATCAACCGCCTCAAGTTCCTTACACGCCTGTCCAGCGAGATCGGCAAACGCGGCGTGATCGACGTGTTGCGCAATGGGATCGACCACGGACCGTTGCACTTCGACCTGTTTTACGGCACGCCATCGCCGGGCAACGCCAAGGCCTGTGCACTGCACGCGCTGAACCGCTTCTCGATTACGCGGCAGCTCGCCTACAGCATGGACGCGACGCGCCGGGCGCTCGACCTGTGCCTGTTTGTCAACGGCCTGCCCGTCGCCACCTTTGAACTGAAGAACAGCCTTACCAAGCAGACCGTTCTTGATGCGGTGGAGCAGTACAAACGCGACCGCGACCCGCGTGAGCGGTTGTTCGAGCTCGGTCGCTGTGTGGTGCACTTCGCGGTGGACGACAGCGAGGTGCGGATGTGCACCGAGCTGCGCGGCACGGACTCGTGGTTTTTGCCCTTCAACAAAGGCCACAACGACGGCGCGGGTAACCCGCCCAATCCGCACGGTCTCAAGACCGACTACCTGTGGAAAGAGGTGCTCACACCGGCGGGGCTGACGAACATCCTCGAAAACTACGCGCAGATCGTCGAGGAAAAGGACCCACGTACGGGAAAGAAGAAGCGCAAACAAGTCTGGCCACGTTACCACCAACTCAACCTTGTGCGGCAGGCGCTGGCGGATGTGCGCGCCCATGGTGTCGGCAAACGTTATCTGATCCAGCACTCGGCGGGCAGCGGCAAGTCGAACTCCATCGCATGGCTCGCGCACCAGTTGATCGGCCTGAAGCGGGCGTTGGGCCAGTCGGACGGGTCGGACCAGTCAGACCGGTCTGGCAAGTCAGACAAAGAAGTCTTTGATTCCGTGATCGTGGTGACCGACCGCCGCATCCTTGACAGCCAGATCCAGGCGACCATCAAACAGTTCATGCAGGTGGGTGCTGCCGTGGGTGCTGTGACGGGGGATTCCGCATCAAAGACCCAGCAACTGAGAAGATTCATCGCCGCCGGCAAGAAGATCATTATCTCGACGGTGCAGACGTTCCCTTTCGTGCTCGATGTGATTGGGGACGAGCATCGGGACCGTACCTTCGCCATCATCATCGACGAAGCACACTCGAGCCAGGGTGGCAAAACCTCGGCGGCGATGAGCGAGGCGCTCGGGGGCCGCACCTCGGCCGACGGAGCCACGGCGGGGGATGACGACGAGGCCGGCCCCGACCCCGAGGACACGGTGAACGAGGCGCTCGAGCGGCGTATGGCGGCGCGTAAGATGCTCACGAACGCCAGCTACTTCGCTTTCACCGCGACGCCCAAGAACAAGACGCTGGAGATGTTCGGCGAGGCGCTGCCCGCGGACGCCGAGGGCAAGGTCAAACACCGGCCCTTCCACAGTTATACGATGAAGCAGGCGGTCTGTGAGGGCTTTATCCTCGATGTGCTCAAGGCGTATACGCCGGTGGACAGCTACTACAAACTGGTTGCCGCAATCGAGGGTGACCCGCTGTTCGACGCCAAGAAGGCGAAGAAGAAACTGCGGCGGTATGTGGAGGGTCACCCGGATGCGGTCCGGCTCAAGGCCGAGATCATGGTCGACCATTTCCACGAGCAGGTGATCGCCGCGGGCAAGATCGGCGGCGAGGCGCGGGCCATGGTGATCTGCAACGGCATCGAGCGCGCGATCCAGTATTTCCACGCCATCAAGGCGTATCTGGTCGAACGCAAGAGCCCGTATCGGGCAATCGTCGCGTTTTCGGGCGAACACGAATACGGCGGCGACAAGGTCAGCGAGGCGTCGCTCAACGACTTCCCGGGCGGCGCCATCGCCGACAAGATCCGGGACGACCCGTATCGTTTCCTGATCTGCGCCGACAAGTTCCAGACGGGCTACGACGAGCCGCTCTTGCACACGATGTATGTCGACAAGCCGCTGTCGGGCATCAAGGCGGTGCAGACGCTCTCGCGGCTCAACCGCGCGCACCCGAAGAAGCACGACTGCTTCGTGCTCGACTTCCAGAACAACAGCGAGGGCGTGACGCTCGCTTTCCAGGACTACTACCGCACCACGCTGCTCGCCGAGGAGACCGACCCGAACAAACTGCACGACCTAAAGGCGGCGCTCGATGCGACGCAGGTCTATGCGCCCCAGCAGGTGCTCACGGTGGTCGAGAAGTTCCTAGCTGGGGCGGATCGCGCGCAGCTCGACGCGATCCTGGATGCCTGCGTGGCGGGGTATGTGGAGCAACTCGACGAGGACGGGCAGGTCGACTTCAAGGGTAAGGCGAAGGCCTTCGGCCGCACGTATGCGTTCCTGTCGTCGGTGATCGCCTACAGCAACGCGGAGTGGGAGAAGTTGTCGATTTTCCTCGACCTGCTCATCCCGAAGCTGCCTGCGCCCAAGGAAGAAGACCTCTCCAAGGGTATTTTGGAAGCGATCGACATGGACAGCTACCACATCGAGAAGAAAGCGGCGCTGAAGATCGCACTCGAGGACAAGGACGCGGAGATCGAGCCGGTTCCGACGGATGGGGGTGGCCGCAAACCTGAGTCAGATCTGGATCGACTGAGCAACATCCTCAAGGCGTTCAATGACCAGTTCGGTACGCTGTTCGATGACAGCGACCGAGTTGCGCGCCGCATCCGTGACGATATAGCGCCCAAGGTAGCCGCCGACGCCGCATTCCAGAACGCCAAGGCGAATACGCCGCATACCGCGCGTATGGCGCACGATGCGGCGCTAAGCCGGGTGATGCAGGCACTGCTAAGGGACGACACGCAGGTCTACAAGCAGTTCGTAGAGAACGAGGCGTTCAAGCGCTTTGTGGTCGACATGGTGTATACGATCACAAATCTGCGACAAACAGTGGACGTTGCGTCAGGTGCAGAGGGACAATAACTGGATCGCACCTGGCTGGTTGGCAGCGGAGTCTTGACCCGTGGTCCAGCCTGGGCGCCTGGCCCAGCCGGGCGCTCAATGTAGGACAACAATACGGTCAGCCCCATCTTGTGCTGATAGCCTGGGGCGATCTATTATTACGCGGTTTTCGGATTCGTCACGCGAATCACTATGTTGCTCACTTAACGAGGCGGTTCCATGACGCGTGTATTGCAACATATCAATTCCATTGCCTCCTTGGTCGACATCGCTCCACGATTGGAACGACCGTCGGATTGGGTGGTGTGGAGATAGTGTCCATAAACCCAAAACGTTGTGAGAACCGACATGGCATGGATTGATGTTATCGAGCCCGACGTGGCTACCGGGAATTTGGCCAGGACGTATGCGGCGATTCAGTCCGCCCGCGGCGGGATTGCGGCGGTTCATCGGGTGCAGTCGCAAAACCCCCGTGCGCTTCGTGCGCATCTTGAGTTGTACAAATCGATTGTATTTGCGCGGTCGTCGTTGAGCCGTATATCCCGCGAACGGATTGCGGTTATGGTGTCGGCGGCCAACGGTTGTGCCTATTGTGTGGCCCACCACGGTGAAGCGGCGAGGCAGTTGGGCGATTCGCCGTCCATTGTCGCCGCATTGTCTGAGGGCCAGGTGCCGCAGGAGTTGCCCCAGTCCGAACAAACGTTATTGACCTGGGCCAAGTGTGCTGCCAAACAACCGGATCAGTGTTCGGAAACCGACATTCAATCCCTGAAAACCAGTGGGTTCGATGACGCCGCCATTCTGGACGCGGCGATGACCGTCGCCTATTTTGCCTTCGTCAATAGGTTGGTGTTGTTGTTGGGCGTAGACCTCGAAGAGGATTTCCAGACCACCTGCGGCAACTCCGAAGATGGTCCGGGTTAACCCGGATTTCTCACCATCCTTCGGCTACGACCGCCAAACTGCGCGTGCGTTGAAGGGTGTGCTCCCTCCGCCGTGCTCAGCGGGCTAAAAGCACGCCTCCGCGCGTCTCCGGTCCGCGCGCCCAGAATTCACAGGCAGTTTGACGCTAGTGTCATCACCTGTGGTTTTGGCGATTAGCCCGGAAAGCCTGGGTCCGCGGGTGCTGTGCCCGCGACCCCAGGTGGTGCCTAAAAATACAAGTGGAAACGCTTAAGTGACTGGCATTGCCTAAACCCGGATTTCTGTTGTAGGGGTGCGTTGCAAACACCCGGGTTAGGCATTTTCTTGTGAGGCATCCAGGTGTTTCCAGTGGCGTTGCCAATCACAGCGGTTATAGAAGGCGACACGTAGAGCGAGCATGGCGGTCAGGCCGGATTCGGTCCAGATCATGCCTCCTTGCTTGCATCGTCGGCTGACGATGCGTTTGTTGGCACTTTCGATGGCTGAGCTGGCGACAGGGTAACCCTCTTGACGATATCGTGGGTATTCCATCATGGTTTTGTGGGATTCGAGGTAGGTATACAATCCCTGCATCGCCTTGCGTTTGGCTTCCGCCGACGAGGTCAGGGGAAGGTTCAACCGCAAGTCCAGGAGGACGGCTTCGACGTTACCGTCATCAATCAGCTCGTTACGAGCACAGACCCATTGCCGTAGGGCGGTTTTATCGGAGTGCAGGGCGTGTCCCGCTTCCCATACGTAAAGTGGACCCCAACGTCAAGACAAATTCAAACCAAGTTTAAGAGCGCCATGCGTTTCCCGCCGCAACCGCGGGTGACTCCGCTTTTTCGTTGGACGGAGATTTTTTCTTGTCGCGAAATAGATCCACAATTTTGGCTGCACCGCCGCTCGCTGTTCGGTAGACATCATCAGGCGTTCGGTAGATCAGCGATTGGCGTTTCCTTTCGCTGTTGTGGGTTCCGGAAATTCTGTATCCGTTCACCGAACCGCGTTGTTGACATCGCCGGTTGTTTCGTTTTTTGTCGCGATTTCCGCTTCGAGCACGGCGCCGACGTAGGCTTCGTTGATACACCGGAACGGGTTCTGTTGGAG
>JABWCM010000062.1 GCA_013360285.1 Myxococcales bacterium | reverse complement strand
GGATACAGGAGCGACAGGTGCAACGGGTCCAATGGGTCCGGCGGGTGCCACCGGTCCGACGGGAGCAGCAGGCCCAACCGGTGCGACGGGAGCGACGGGTCCAATCGGTCCGATTGGTCCGACGGGTGCAACGGGTCCGAAAGGGGATACGGGAGCGACAGGTGCTACGGGCCCAATGGGTCCGGCGGGTGCCACCGGTCCGACGGGAGCAACAGGTCCGAAAGGGGATACGGGTGCAACCGGTCCAATGGGTCCAGCCGGCGCGACGGGTCCGACGGGTGCCACTGGCCCGATAGGTCCAACCGGTCCGACGGGTGCTAAGGGTGCGACGGGTGCTACTGGTGCCACCGGTTCGACGGGAGCAACAGGCCCAACCGGTGCTACTGGTGCCACCGGTCCGACGGGAGCAACAGGCCCAACCGGTGCTACTGGTGCCACCGGTCCGATAGGTCCGACCGGTCCGACGGGTGCCACTGGTGCCGCCGGTCCGATAGGTCCAATCGGTCCGACGGGAGCCACTGGTGCTAAAGGTGCGACGGGTGCAACCGGTGCTACGGGCCCAACCGGTGCCACAGGCCCAACCGGTGCCACAGGCCCAACCGG
Organism: Myxococcales bacterium; assembly: GCA_013360285.1. Taxonomy (GTDB): domain Bacteria; phylum Myxococcota_A; class UBA9042; order JABWCM01; family JABWCM01; genus JABWCM01. The sequence continues at coordinate 26,099 of JABWCM010000062.1, read as the reverse complement.
TGCCACAGGCCCAACAGGTGCTACAGGTGCTACCGGTCCGATAGGTCCAACCGGTCCGACGGGCGCCACTGGTGCTAAAGGCGCGACCGGTGCGACCGGTCCAACAGGTGCTACAGGTCCAACAGGTGCTACAGGTCCAACAGGTGCTACAGGTCCAACGGGTGCTACAGGCCCAACGGGTGCTACAGGTCCTGCTGGTCCAACCGGTCCGACGGGCGCCACTGGAGCTAAAGGTGCCACTGGCGCCACCGGTCCCGCTGGTCCAACCGGTCCGACGGGTGCCACTGGCGCCACCGGTCCCGCTGGCCCAACCGGTCCGACGGGTGCCACCGGCCCAACCGGTCCCGCTGGTCCAACTGGCCCGGTCGGTCCCACGGGTCCACAGGCGGTACTTGGATACGCACAGACGGTTTCCAACTTTGGCTCCGCATTGCAGTCCGGTGTCTATCAAGACGGCGGAGCAGCAATAACGGGCGACGTTCCCGACCAGAGTCATGGCTGGACCCACATGTTTTCCGTGCGGCACGGAAATGCGGGCAATAACCACCAGTTACAAATCGCAGCAAGTTATGCGGAGAATGATCGGTTGTTTTTCCGCAAAATTGCTCAGGGAGATACCGCGGCTAAGAACACAACATGGTGGGAAGTTGCAACACGGTCCAGTAATACTTTCAGCGGGGATCAGACCTTTAATGGCACGGTTACCATCAATGGGGATCTTGTGCTCAACGGGCGTCTCAATCGTACCGGTTGCCCTTATTTCTACCAGAACATTGGCGGAGTCTGTTTCAGTGGATGGCGGGGTACCCAGACGTTCTTCAACGCGCAGAATGACTGCTACGATGAAGGTGCCCACGTATGCACCTACGCCGAATTTTATTACCGGTGGGTAGCCCATGCCAACAACCCATATTTCATAACAGGCGACTGGATTGGGGATGTTGTGCATGACGACACCGTATTCTGTTGCAACAACACCACTACGACTACCAATTTCGAAGGACATTGCGGCAAAAACGAAAATCACGACTACCAATGTTGTATGCGTGCCGGTCTGTAACCGGATGCACGGCATTCGACGTGGCCGTGTGGTGAGTGCTACGTTCGGGCGATGCGGCAGTTGTTATGTGAATTGAATGTTGTGTTATATTAGATTTCTTGGGTTTGTTCTGTACACAATACGCTCGGTATACGAGTTCATTTGCGACCTGCCTTGACTCACCCTAGTCTCCCCGCCAAAATATTCATCATACTTCATGGGAAGTAGCCTTGGGTTCACGCCACCATGCGCGATGGAACAAAGTTCTCGCAGTACAGGAGACAGCTCTTATGTTAACCAAAAGGCAATCCGCTTGGATGACCAGCATATTTTCCCAGTCTGACTCTGGTAAGACATGTGAGCCAACACGATGGCAGATGGTCGTTTTCATGCAGCTTTTGATGCTGTTTCTCTGTTTTTCCCGGGATACACTGGCTGTTGTTGCCGATCCGCCCGAAATATCGATCGGCACTCTCCCAGTAGGTACACGCATTCCGTTTTCGGTTGTGCTTCGCGCTGCTCCGGGTGAGGTGCTCAACCCCAATCTTCGATGGGTGAGCAGCATAGAAGTGCTACGCTGGGTTGGGTTCGCCGACACCGGCAAAGACAGAACGCAAGAAGCTCAGTTCGATTTTGAAATCACTGCCAAATTCCCTGGGCCGTTTAATCACAGCGTCACGTTGGTGACCGGGTTGGTTTCACCAGAGGTGGTGGATGTCCCGGTTCGGGGCGTCATTACTGCCACAGCTTATTATTTTTACACCGCTGATGACCCCGATGCACAAAATGTTCTGTCCCTAGCACAACAATTGGCGGCTACGGCAGGAACGTCCGCCATCACACTGGTACCGGTCCCGCTGACCGACCCGCAAAATATGGAAACCTACCGCCGTGTCGTTGCGGATCACGGTTTACCCCTTGATTTTCCGCCAAAGACGACATTGTTCTTGGCGTTTCGCGCGTTTTCGACGTCAAACGGTATTTCCAGTGCTCTGCGCAACGCATATACCGGGTCGCCGTTTCCCGAATCGGAACATCCCACTAAGTTTGCAACCGGACCGGAGCCTGCGGCACCGGGTGCCGCTCCGACTCCTCCCCCGCCATCTGCGCCGGAGCCTTCGGCCGGTAAACCAAAATATGTGGCGCAGATCTACTTTCGCTACACGTGCACCAAATGTGCCGATGCGCTGAAGACATTTGGAGAGTCGACGTTTGCCAGACATGGCAACAATTTATCTATGATCGAGTTTTCGACATTTGATCTCGACAAACCTGACGTTGCGGCCAAGATCAAGGCAGCATTGGGAGACAGGCCGTACCCCGAGGACCCGGATGCCATGTTTGTAGCCACAGGGGAACTGGGTTCTGACTTGCAGTTGGTTCCAGGCACTGTTGCACTGCTTGATGGCCTTGGGTCCGCTATTGACAAGATCGTATTGGAAGAAAAAAGACCTGACGTTGCTCAAGCAGTGCCGCCGGCGGTCGAGTTGCCGACGATTGTGCCTCGACCTGCACCCGCGCCGCCTATTGATGTGTCGCAACAGCCGGACCAGGTCGCCGCCGAGCCGGTTCAGGCCATCGCTGTTGATTCTTCAACTCTACCGGTCGCCGCTGCACCTCCTTACTCACCGCCTCCCCTAGGCAACACGGGCACACTTGTGTTTGTCATACTTACGTTCATCGTCGGTGGCGCCATCGTTCTTATGTTGATTTTGGTTGAGGGTAGGTTACGACGGATCGAAGAAGTATTGGGAATGGCGAATCGTTCCCACAAAGATCAATCAGGTTCGCAAGATGCCACGTAGAGTATAATCCAGAACGTTTTCTGCCAGCCGTCGTCGTTGTTCGGCATCTGGTGTCTCTCCCCTTGCCACAAGTTGCGCGATTGCCTCTTTGATACCACCAAGGACAAACCAGGCGTATAATTCGGGGTCAATCGAACGAAGAATGCCCAACTCGATTCCTGTCTTCAGTGAACGCTTTACCAAAAGGTGGACATGGCCCCAAAATTCGGCAATTTTTGTATCAAATTCGGTGTCAACCCCGACAGCCTCGCGTAGCAGTATGGTCGTTAAGTCTTGATTATCAAATAGAATTGCGAGAATCCGCTGTACATTTGCCAACAGTTGATTTCGTGCAGAAACGTCCGAGGTCAAATCCACACGGTGCACAACGCCTGAAAGTCGGTCGGTAAACGAGTCAAGCAGCTCGGAGAAGATGGTCTTTTTGCTTTCAAAGTGAAGGTAAAAAGTTCCCCTGGCGATGTTTGCTGCCCCCAAAATGTCCGCAATAGATGATGCGTGGTAACCCCTGTGTGCAAAAACCCCTCGCGCAGCATAAAGGATCTGTTGTCGGCGTTCTTCTCTCAATGCCCTCGCTCGTGTAACGCGTCCGTCCGTCATTCCGTTACTCCCGCCCACTCATGGGCATCCGAAGCAGAGCATACGCCTCGACCTGACCGCCTTCAATGGTACTTTGTTGCAAAATCGTATCTTACGCATTCGCCCACGGTTATTTACGCAGTGAGCGTTGACATGTGTCTGGAGCACAGCTATTTATCTTTCATGTTTTTTTGAAACATCAGAGTGAAAATAAACATGAACCATCCTCAATCCCCAGCGCCATCGATGACCGACGGGTTACTGAAGTCGTTACAACAGGTCGCCACAAAATACGGCGCTGTCCATTTTGACAATCAAATTACATCCCTACAGGGAAATCTTGCTCAAGACCTTGCAGCAATTGAGCATGGAGTAGCCTCCATCGCGGAATTTGCAGCCTCGACCGCGGCCGGTGGTCCTGCTGCTTATTTGCTGACGAAGGGAGGAAAGAGGCTTCGCCCGTTTCTGGTGATGCTTGCGTCGCATTGTGGCAGCGGCGTTTCGCCAGCCAGCACTCAGTTGGCGTTGTCCGTAGAACTCGTTCACAACGCGACCTTGCTTCACGATGACGTCGTGGATTTGGGTGACGCCAGAAGAGGTGCTCCGACAGCTCGCGCGGTATACGGAAACGCTGCATCGATCTTCGCGGGTGACTGGCTTTTGTTGGAGGCACTCCGATGTATTCACAACACCGGAATGCCGCATGTGATGGAGACCATGTTGGACGTCGTTCAGGAAATGATCGACGCCGAGGTTAAACAACTTGCTCAACGTGGACGAGGGGTTGTCGATCTGGTCACCTATTTTGATGTGATTAGCGGAAAAACCGCCGCGCTATTCGGGTGGGCTACCATGGCCGGTGCCATTGGTGGCGGGCTGGAGGACACTGCCGAGTCGTTTAAGCGTTTCGGACATCATTTGGGGATAGCATTTCAAATCGTAGATGATCTGTTGGACGTTCAGGGAGATCCGTCCAAAATCGGTAAGGACACGTTTGCTGATTTGTCTGAAGGCAAAATGACGCTTCCTACTATCTTAGCGGCACATAGTGACGACGAAGCAGCCGCAGTCTTTTCGGCTCTCTGCTCGGGGACTCTGGATGTCTGTTCCAGCGACGTGAGGGAGCGAATTGCCGAATGTTTTAGGCGATCCGAGTCAATTCCTCGCGCAAAAACGATCGCGGAGCAACACATCGACTACGCTGTGGCGGCGTTGTCGGCGGTACCGGATTCCTCTGCCAAGCGGCTTCTTGTTGCAGTAGCTCGTGCCACCGTCCATAGGAATAGCTAGGATAAACTCGATGATTGTTAATATAGAAAATGGGGCCGATCTCTCCAAAATCCAATCAGAATTGGCAGGGCTGGGTTGTTGGGTCGGTCCGGTTCATATTTCTGCCAGTGGTCACCGGGCATTGCTGTTGAAGCCGTATTCGGCTCCGGTGTCTGCAGAAGATGTGAGGAACATTCCCGGTGTGGAGAGTGTGTTGGTGGCAGTGTCCGAGCACGCAAGGATGGATTCGCAAATGCTCCCACTCACCGTCGCCGGTGTCGACTTTGGAACGGGCACTCCGGTTGTAATGGCCGGTCCCTGTTCCGTAGAAAGTGAAGACCAGATTTATCAGGCCGCTCGGCGAGTTGCGGGTTGTGGAGCCCAATTTCTCCGGGGAGGAGCCTATAAACCGCGGACATCTCCGTACTCATTTCAAGGTCACGGTGCGCCAGGCCTTCGCTGGCTGCAGGGAGCCGCGACGGCGTTTGGATTACGAACCGTGACGGAGCTACTCACTCCCGAACAGGCAGATTTGGTGGCCTGTTACGCCGATCTCATCCAAATCGGCTCCCGCAACATGCAGAACATGTCTCTGTTGCGAGCGGCGGGTCAAACCGGTAAACCTGTGCTGCTCAAACGTGGTGCGGCGGCGACCCTTCAAGAATGGCTTCTTGCCGGGGAAGCGGCGTTATTGGCAGGTGCGCAGACGGTTTTGCTGTGTGAACGAGGGGTTCGAGGCTTCGATCCGACTACTCGTAACTTACTGGATTTGGGGACGGTGGCGCACCTGGCTTCCCTTGGACTTGGCATCATTGTCGACCCGTCCCATGCCACTGGGCGCCGAGATCTCGTGTTGCCGCTTGCCCAGGCGGGGCTTGCGGCTGGTGCGTGCGGGTTACTTGTTGAGACTCATGATCAACCACAAACAGCCCTATCGGACGGCCCACAGGCGTTAACGCCACATCAGTTTGCTCAGTTGATGGGCTCATTGGCTCTTTTTGGCAATAGGACCCGTCAATCAAGGTCGGTCGACACGGAAGTCGCGTGGGGAGGAGTCCAGTGACAACATTACGGCACGACGTCATCGGCGGAAGCGGTGCGATGTTTGACCGCATTGCTGATCGTTATGATCGATTGAATCGAATTTTGTCGTTTGGTTTGGACCGTGGCTGGAGGAAACGCGCGATCAATGCACTTCAACTTAGTTCGGAAACCAGGGTGTTGGATGTCGCGACCGGTACTGGCGACATCGCGATTGCGATTGCCCGGCATTGCCCCGGTGCAAGGGTCACGGGGGTAGATCCTTCCGTCAAGATGTTGGCGGTTGGCACCGGAAAGATAACCGCTGGTGGATTGGGTGAACGGGTTTCCCTTCAACTTGGCGATGCTCAGCAGTTGGATTTTCCGGACCATTCGTTTGATTCAGCCGTTGTGGCGTTTGGTATTCGGAACATACCCAACCGTGCGCTTGCGTTACGTGAAATTGCCAGAGTTGTACGTCCGGGTGGCCGCCTCGCGGTACTTGAGCTTTCAGAGCCGTCATCTACAGGGATTTGGGGCAATGTGGCGCGGTTTTATCTCCATGTTTTTGTGCCTCGAATCGGCGCGTGGTTGTCAAAGGCCGCAGAATATCGATACCTGCAGCGTTCCATAGCCGCATTTCCTCCCGCACGTCAATTTGTGGGGTTGATGGAAGACAACGGCTGGACCTCCGTCTCATTCACGTCGCTTACTTTTGGTGTCGTACAACTTTATGTTGGAACGGTGCCGTATCCGTCGGCTGAGGTTGTCAAATGACTTGTACGCCGCGTCTATGGGCACCCCGACAATCAGTTGTCGCGGCCACGTCGGTTTGTGTTTTTCCCGCCCCCATCGTGGACGCAAATACGTTGTTATCTTTGCAACCAGAGTCTCTAAGTTTCTTTTGGGAGTCGCAAAATCTCTGTATTACTGGTTTTGGTGTGGCGGTTCCGGTTTCCGGTTATGGACAGCAGCGGTTTGCTCAAGTCGCAAAAAATAGTTCTCAATTGTGGGCAGCGCTGCGCGTGGTGAAACAGCCGGATGTTCCGTCGGCGTTGGGGCCGGTAATAGTGGGAGGCGCTGCTTTTTCGCCAGGGTCAGCCCGGATTTCTCGCCCGCAAGCTCGGGGGAAATCCGGGCTAACTTATAGCCCGATGGCCGCATTGGGTGATGCTTTTTTTGTGTTGCCGGAAACGGGTTACATCACCGATGGACGTCATGCTGCCGTTTGGGCGGTAACCAACGGGCCACGGTTAGATGAAAAAGTTGACCTGAATTGGTTGCAGACGCTGCTTAGCCGTCAAGACCACGGCAGCACGCTTCGACAAATGGGCTATTGGCAACCGGAAGAGCGGGTAGCTGTTTTTGATTCACCTGGGGATATCCACGTCTGGGAAAAGGCTGTTCACGCGGTACTGGACGCCATCTCCGCGGGTTCAATTGACAAAGTCGTACTGGCACGAAGCTGTACGGTTCGTTTGCCCCTGTCGATGTCACCCACGAACCTTGCGCTGGCGCTTGGCCCCCCATCGGAAGGCGAGACGCGGTTTCTGTTTCGACCATGTCCGGGAATGTCCATCGTCGGGAAAAGCCCAGAACGGCTGGTGTCGCTGAACGACAGAAACGTCCACACCGAAGCCGTCGCCGGCACTCGCCCATCTGCTGAGCCGGCAGAAAATCTGTTGTCCTCGCAAAAGGATCGTTACGAACATCAACTGGTTGTTTCTGGGTTGACGGCGTCGCTACGACCATTATGTGACTCAATTGACGTGCAAAATGAATCGTCGATCCGAAAAACTGGTCCTGTACAGCATCTCACTACTGCGGTTTGGGGGACGACCTCTGCCCGTTGCCATGTCCTGAACCTAGTGGACGTGCTTCACCCATCTCCCGCGTTGTGTGGAACCCCTCGGGATGCGGCTTTGTCGTGGATTGACCATTTGGAACCACAACCTCGTGGTTGGTATGGCGGCCCCATTGGGTGGATGGATGCCGATGGCAACGGTGATTTTTCGGTCATGATTCGATCCGCCTTTTTGGAAGCTGGTCAGGCGCGGCTTTATGCCGGTGCAGGAATCGTTGCCGGGTCGGTCCCAACTGCAGAGTACGCCGAGACTGAAACGAAGTTTGCCTTGATGCGGGGTGTGTTATGCCGGGAAGTGTGACGCCGGCCAACCTGCATCTTGATTGGTGTTGGCACCTTTTTGACGTTTTTGTGCGATTCGGTGTTACTGACGTTGTTATCTCACCCGGATCCCGTTCCACACCTCTCGTAATTGCTGCGGAAAGCCACCCTGGCCTTCGAAAGCATCTTGTTGTCGACGAACGTTGTGCTGCCTTTTTCGGTTTGGGTTTGTCTCGCTTAAGCGGCAACCCATCGGTGTTGATTTGTACGTCAGGCACCGCCGCAGCTCATTATTTTCCGGCCGTTATTGAAGCGCACCATGCGGGTATTCCGTTGATTGCGTTGACCGCTGACCGCCCCTTTGAACTAATCGGCGCCGGAGAATCTCAAACCATCGATCAAACTCGGCTGTTTGGAACCGCCGTGAGGGAATTTTTTGAACTTTCTGTTCCCGAACAGGAATCCTTTGTTCGTTTACGTCGCCGGGCAGCTCAGGCGGTAATTGCATCTGTCGGCGCCAACCCGGGTCCGGTTCATATCAATGCCCGTTTTCGTAAACCGTTTGAGGCCCAGGGCGGACCTTGGGCTGCACCATCAGGGGCCGACGACGTCTTTGGTTACGTCGGCACCGAACCTACTTTACCGACCGAGGCACTCAGGCGGGTGGCTGACCTGGTCAACGATTCCAAGTGCCCCGCGTTTGTGTTCGGTCCAGCCTATGGCACTACGCACCCACGCGACGAATCTCAGAATGTTGGGTCAATTTGGCCGGTTTTCGCGGAGATTTCCTCCGACATATTTCGCTATGGACTCGAAAACGTCATACATTCGCTTCAGTGGGCCGCAAATGTGTGGAAAGCCGTCCCTGCATCTGCACCCGATTTGGTTGTCGAGTGCGGAATGGTACCGGTGTCTGACGCGTATCGAAGCTGGGTCGCTGACAATCCTCACATTCCACGTGTTGTGGTTCACCCTGCGGATTGGGTGGATCCGATTGGTACCGCTGGTGTCCATATTCGTTGTCATCCAACCACGTTGCTATCCCGTCTCTCTGAGGTAACCACGGTCACTCCAAGCCAAAAGTGGTATACAAAACAGTGGATTGAGGCTCGCGATCACCGCCGCGTGTTTATGGATGGGGTGCCCGAGCTGTTTCCTATGTCGGAAATCGGTATCGCGCACTGCGTGGTTCGGGGCCTTCCCGAAACCTCGAATTTGATTATTGGAAACAGCCTTGTGATTCGCGATGTGGACCTGGTTGGGTTTGGGTTGCCACGTTCTGTTCGGGTGTTCCACCAACGTGGTGCGGCCGGAATCGATGGCCTGGTTTCTGGGGCGGCGGGTGTCGCTCACGTGTCACGGGGTCCGACCACGCTGATGCTCGGTGACCTGTCGTTTCTCCATGATTTGGGGGGACTTGCAGTTGCACGCCATGCTGGATGGCCTCTGGTTGTTGTTGTTTTTGACAATGGCGGTGGCCGTATTTTTGAATCTCTGCCCATCGCCCAACACCCTGAAAACACAGGGTTGTTTCACCGCTATTTTGTTGCTCCCCCCGACGTTGATTTTTTATTGGCAGCGGCGGCATTCGGAATTTCCTCCCAACGTGTCGACGAAATTCATCAATTGAAGTTTGCTCTGCAGCGCGCTTATGCCACACCGGGTTGCACACTGATTGTTGCAACCATTGACCGTGCGCAAAGTCAGCCGGCGCGCCGATTTGTAAACCAAGGAGACGAATGGGCGACCAAATGAAGAGGTCAGCCGAAATCAGGAAGTGTCCCTGGTCGTGTCGATTTTGAGCCGGATGGTCGAGGGACGTTTTCTTCGAACCCACTTTGCCGGAAAATTGGAGAATAGGATGTTTGAGCAGCCCCATTGGAAACCGATTTCAGGATTTGAAGATATCATTTATGAAAAAGCCGAAGGCATCGCTAAGATTACCATCAACCGTCCGAAAGTACGGAATGCCTTTCGCCCGGCCACGATCATGGAGATGCGTCGGGCTTTTGACGATGCTCGCGATGATGCGGCCGTAGGCGTCGTTATCTTAACGGGTGCCGGCGACTTGGCGTTTTGTTCCGGCGGCGACCAACGGGTACGCGGCAGTGCCGGATACGTTGGGGCCGATGGCGTCCCCCGGCTCAACGTCCTGGATTTGCAGATGCAAATCCGCCGCCTTCCGAAGCCGGTCATCGCAATGGTGAAGGGTTACGCGATTGGTGGTGGGCACGTGCTGCACCTGGTGTGCGACTTAACGATTGCAGCCGACAACGCGATTTTTGGGCAGACTGGACCCAAAGTGGGCAGTTTTGATGGAGGTTTGGGCGCATCTTACCTCGCACGTATCGTGGGTCAGAAAAAAGCCAGGGAGATCTGGTTTCTGTGCCGCCAATATGATGCCAAATCGGCGCTGGAAATGGGGCTCGTCAACACTGTTGTACCGCTTGCCGACGTTGAAGAAGAGACGATTACGTGGTGTCGGGAGATTCTGAGAAATAGTCCTCTGGCACTGCGATGCCTCAAGGCGTCTCTCAATGCCGATTGTGACGGGCAAGCAGGCCTTCAGGAACTCGCCGGCAACGCTACGCTGCTATTTTATATGACCGAAGAGGGTCAGGAAGGTAAACAGGCTTTTCTCGAGAAACGTTCGCCACGATTTGATCGGTTTCCGAGACTGCCATGAGCTTCGAAATCCAAAACCAAGTCCTTGACGATTCGTGTCGAGGTGGGTTCGTCGGCAGGTTGTGGGTTGCGATACGCCCTCGTACGTTACCGATAGCTATTGCGCCGGTTCTGGTAAGTGCTGGGGTGTCTACTTACGCCGATTCAGTGACCTGGATTACGGTTTTGTTCGCACTTCTTGGTGCTATATTATTAACTATTGGTGCAAATTTAGCCAATGACCTGTACGACTATCTCAACGGAGCGGATACCAACGACCGAATTGGCCCTGTCCGCGTGTCTCAGGCCGGTTGGTTCACACCTCGGCAAATGCGATTGGCAATAGCAGTCGTATTTTGTGCTGCAACGTTAGTGGGAGCGATTCTTACCTATTTTGGGGGATGGCCGGTAATCATATTAGGGTTAATGGCCATTTCTGCTGCGATTTTGTACACAGGAGGTCCATGGCCCCTCGGTTATCATGGTTTGGGTGAACTCCTGGTGTTTTTGTTTTACGGGCCTATTGCGGTTTGTGGAACCGTTTGGGTTGCGACCCAGTCGCTACCACTTTTGGTTTGGCCGGTGTCGGTGCCCGTCGGTTTGTTGGCGGCCGCCGTTTTACTCGTCAATAATATTCGTGACATAGAGACCGATGGTCGTGCTAAAAAACGGACATTGGTTGTACGTATCGGGCGTAAATGGGGAATCCGGCTTTACGGTATTTGTTGTGGAGTCTCGTTGATTCTGCCTCTATTTCTATGGATCAGTGGCTGGGTTTCATGGGTGATTTTGCTGCCAATGTTTCTTTTTCCCCGAATGAGGGCCTTGATCCGAACGGTAAGTGACTCCACGAACGGACCTGTGCTGAACATGGCGCTGGCCAGCACCGCCAAGGTGCTGGTAGGCTACGCAGGTCTTTTGTTCGCGGGGTTGGTACTGTGATCATTCGCGCCATTGAGATCCGCAAAATCTGGGTAGAGCCGGGCCGTCCTGGATATCTCGTATTTGTTGCCGATAACGAAGGGTATCGCGGCATCGGAGAAGCCACACCTCTTGACGGCACTACGCTCGACACGGCTGTTGAATGCGAAGCCGCGTTGCGTGCAACTCGCCCCTGTCATGTGTTTTTGCGCGATGAATCACCGGATGCGGTTCGCGAGGCCGTTACAGTTGTTCCGGAAGTCGCCCCTTCGGCGCGATTTGCATTGGAATGTGCGCTTTTGGACCTTGTGGCGCGGCGAAGACAACTTTCGGTTGCCGAATTGTTGTCGGACGTCAAGCCAACGCATTCTGTTGTGCTGAATCATCTTATATCAAACCTGGAAATGGATGCCCCGAAACAAGCCCGAGACGCTATCGCCGAAGGATTTTCTGTTCTGAAAGCCAAGGTGGGAAAACGACCATTTTCTGAAGAATTTCCGTTGCTTCAGGGCCTTCGGAACGCAATCGGTTTTGATTTTTCATTACGATTGGATGCCAACGGTCGCTGGAGCCCCGAAGAAGCGCGTCTCTACCTTGAACAACTTCGGCAAATTCACCCAGAGTACGTGGAGCAACCGACCAACGTTGTTGCGTTGCGCGGATTTGGGCCGACGGAAGTTCCGTGGGCGGCCGATGAGTCGTTGCGTATTGTGGGTGAAGCCGAGCGGTTGCTGGACCTTGGTGTGTGTTCCACCTTTGTCCTGAAGCCTCTTATGTTAGGAAGTTTGCTTCGAGCCCACCAGATCGCCCGTCAAGCCACCGCCCGTGGTGTTTCGGTGGTGTTGACACATTGTTTTGACGGCCCAACCGCATTGGCGTTTTACGCAGAACTTGCGTTGGCGTTGGCGCCGGACATTTCGGCGTGCGGAATCGCGCCCCACGCCGGTGTTGTGCGCTGGCCGTTTCCCGCTGTGTCGGAGCACTTTCGGACCACCGCCTGGGTACAACCTGTTTCGAGTATTGGTTGTGGCATCTCCATCCCCTGACCCGCTGTCGTTGCACTGTGCTGCGCGGTCACACCCCGACGCTCTCGCGTTGGTAGCCGGTGGCCAAATGTGGTCTTTTTCGCGCTTATGGCAGGAAGTAGAACCATTTTATGACGCTTTTCGTAGTTCGTTGAGGGTGTCTAAGCATTTGGTTGCGTTGACCGCGACGAATCGTGTCGAAACGGTTCGTATTTTGTATGCACTTCTCGAAGCCAAAATACCAACTGTGCTGCTTCATCCGAGGCTCACTGTAAATGAGCATCTCTACTGCTTAAGTGATAGTGTGCCGGATGTGTTGATCTGGGACAACCAGCTTGGTGTTGCACCACCGTATGTGGCCGCGTGCGCTAGGGATTATTCACTTCCAAGGGGCACGGCCTTTGTGGTGTATACGAGCGGAACTTCCGGTCGACCAAAAGGTGCCATTTTGACACGAAAAAACCTGGTAATGAGCGCCAAAAGCAGCGCCACGAACCTAGGTTTTGAACCGCGGGATCGATGGGGTTGTTGTTTGCCGATTTGTCACGTGGGTGGGCTCAGCGTTCTCACCCGTTGTTTGATCGCCCGAAAACCGGTGGTGCTGATGGAGCGTTTTCGTTCGGAAACGGTCGTAGATGCAATCCAACGTGATGGGGTTACTCTGTTGTCGCTTGTTCCGGCGATGTTGACGTTGTTGTTGCAAAACGGCCACCAAAAGCCCTTACGGATGTTGCGCGCTGTGTTGTTGGGAGGTGCACCGACGCCCGATAAGTTGCTGGAAGAGTGTGTTAAATTAAAAATAAAAGCGTTGCCGACATATGGAATGACCGAGGTTTGTTCGCAGATCGCAACCTGGAGCCCCGCGGAGCCTGTTCCGCTGCCGGTTCGACAGGTCGGCTGCGGCCGTCCGTTGCCGGGAATCGAGGTTCGTATTGCAGGCAATGAATCGGAAGGGGAGATTCAAGTGCGTGGGCCGATGGTATTCAAAGGTTATCTTCGGCAACCTCGACGTTCGTCGCGGGATTGGTTTGCAACGGGTGATGTCGGGCGCTGGGATGGTTCCAATAGATTGATTGTGTTGGCTCGGCGCGCCGATTTGATCCTCGTCGGTGGAGAGAATGTATATCCCGCAGAAGTGGAGCAAACTCTTTCCGATTGTCTTGGCGTCAAAACATTGATGGTATACGGTATCCCCGACCCCGTGTTGGGCCAAGTGGTCGCGGCCGACGTGGTTTTTGACGATCATTTTGATATGGATGAGTTCCGGAGGTATTCGGAGCAGACCCTGGCCAAGTACAAACGACCTCAAAAAGTACGGCTGGTGCACGAGTTGCCCGTAGGAACAACGGGAAAGCCGATCCGGCCTCGTTAAGTCGGGTTTCCCGCAAACGTAGGAGAAATCCGGGATAGAGGAAACGACTGATGCCGTCCCCCCTTGCACTTGAATTGGCAGCGATCGTGATGCGCCGTGCGGATGAGCGAGCCGGATTGTGGTTTGCCGCCCAATATCAGCAAGTGCACCCGGGTTTACGCCGCACCGCGTTTTTGGAAACCCTCGCCGAGACCACGCCGAGGTTGGGTCGGCATAAAGTCGACTATTCACCCGAAGAACGCCAAGGTTTGTTGCGGGCGAATATCGTCGTGATTCCACCCACGTTGAGGCTTGATGAAGCCGGCGCCGCAGCTTTATGGTTGGAGGGGTTGGCCGGGATGGGGGCGACGGATTGTGTTGGTTTGGTTCACGACGTTTTTTACCGCGGTACGATGGACCAACGATGCACACTTCTGAAGTTTCTGCACCATCTCCCCGATCCTGGGCGATTCGTGGATCTCGCGATGGAGGCGGTTTTCGGCAGCAGCCAAGACGTAAAAAAATCTTTGATTCTCGACAATCCCTATCCGGTAACCCATCTGCCGGATTCGTCGTGGGCGGCCTTGGTCGGGGTGGTTGCGCGGGAGGCAATTCCTTTCGATCCGATCTACGGTTTACCAAACCGGTTGATTCCGCCGGTGGTAAAAGAACTGGAGCAGTACATCGGCGAGTTGCGCCGTTTTCGAAAGCCTGTGCCGGCGCCGATTAGTCAATTGTTGGAGACCGCCCGTTCTGGCATGGAAAACAGATAGTTTTGCGGTTGAGATCTACTTGACTACGCGAATGTTAAATAATTAAATCGAAACGTTAAGTAGCTTTCATTGACATCTTGGTTGTTCGCCGCAGGTCATCTTGTTTCTGCCGTTGAGTTCCCAGGTATCGTTTTCGGGTACCCATCAAGTGGTCGAACCACGGCCGTGTCACGCACCAGTTCAGGTCTTGATTAGGCCCCATGTGGTGGTCGTAATGCCACGGCAAATGTTCTTTAGCCCAGTCTGTATCCAAATGGGATCGTTTGTGCACTTGATGATAATGGTAAAGGCACAACCAGTACGTGACAGTGAAAAACGGGGCCACGGGTAGCAGCGGCAAATGTGTGGCCCCGGCGAAAACGAGCGACAATGCTTCTTTTCCCTGGGCATGCCAACCAAACGTCGACCGCTCATAGTTGGGGTCCCGCCCTTCCATCCGGCGTACTAAGTTGTGGTGCTCGTGAAAATGAAAACTCCAGAAACTTTTTTTGTTTTTGCCCAGACCATGCAGGATGTATTTGTGAACCAGCCATTCTCCCATGTTGGCGTAGGCGATGGCGATTGGAATTCCGATCATCATTTCCTCCAGGTTTCACCGTTGTGTTATGTGTCGATGTCCGTAAAGTGGCGTTGTCAACAGTTGGGTTGATAGCGTGACCACATAGTCATCATTTACACCAGGGGACCACTCTTGTCGAGCGAAAAACGGTCGGGTTATCCGGAACACAGGGTTATGGACGATACACATAGTGGAGAGCGGCCAGGCAAACCAGGGGGCAAACGCGATCAAAACCGTCGCGAAAAGATCGCTTTGTTGTGCGATGCCGCGTTGCCGCTGTTTTTGGAGCGTGGAATTGAACGGGTGACGATCGATGACATCACGCAACAAGCGGCAATCGCAAAAGGCAGCTTTTATCGCTATTTTCCCGACAAAACCGCGCTTGTTGCAACGTTAATGGCACCATTGGACGAGGTTATCCACGACGCGATGGATCGGTGTGCCGTTGCGTTGAGAACGGTTTCTAGTCGAGGGTCGTTGCTTGGCGCTTATTCCGAACTGGGCGCACAAATCGCCGGCGTCATATTTCGTTACCCCGATGTGGTTCGGCTGTATCTACAGGAATGCCGTTCTCCGATGACCGGAGCGCGGGCGCCCGTTCGTAAGTTAGCAGACATGATTACAAACCGGGCGATACAACTTACCGCGACTGCAATTTCGCACGGGTTGCTTCGCCCGTTTGAGCCGTCGGTGAGTGCGCTCGCCGTGGTGGGTGCGTCGGAACAACTGCTGTTTACTTACTTAAGCGGTAACCTAAACGCCAACCCGGCAGCCGTTCCGGCTCAGTTGGCGTCTCTTGTTTTGGAAGGATTGAGAGGGTCAGCGGAAATAGATAAATAGCCACGAATTGGCCACTTTTGGCTGCCTCGCCCAACTCCAAACCTGCGGCATATACTCGATATTGCCTCGGTTTGGTTCTCGGCGATTCGGCTCAAAATTGACTCAATCATGTCCATTTCCTTAATTCCTCTGAGACCGTAGCCCCCCCGAACGTCGGTTCATCACAATGAAGTGATGATTGTTTTGTCTTTGATCGTGGTTTTCAGCTCTTCCGATGAGGCTTGTGCCGCGGTGATCTTGTCGATGATGATTTCCTTCGCGTTGGCGATGTCCACCGTTTGTTTCATTTCCATCACAATGCGGAACATCACGGGATCACCCACAATGGCTCCGCCTGCGTCGTAATGTGCGTCGGTTAACGGAATCGTCGGATTGGTGAGGTTCACAATCACCACCGAGCCTTTTCCTGCCCAGTCGGACGGTTTGGATGGCAGAGACGTAACCGTATGCCCGGTAGACATCGTGCTGGCCCCGGCGCCGGTCAGCGCTGCTTCGAAACAGCCCACGCCTACGATGCAAATTTCGTCGACAAAGTTAACAAACTTAAGGAAAACGTTGTCGTAGGTCAGATTAAACTGAATCGCGGCGGCTTTCGGCATCGCTGCGGTTTGGGATACCACTTTTAATTCACACTCAACGATGGTTCCCGCTGGTCCATACATCGCGCAAACGGTCGGCGTCGGCTGGCAGCCGGGTGACACGCCGCTTCCGACACACACTCCGTTTTGGCAGGTGTCCACCGTTGTACAGATGTCTCCATCGTTACACGCCGTTCCGTTCAAAGGTGACGTGGTACATCCCGACGCCGGGTTACAGGAATCCTGTGTACAGGCATTGCCGTCGTTACACACCACGGCGCTGCCACCTGTGCATGTCCCACTTTGACAGGTCTCGCCTGTTGTACACGCGTTGCCGTCATTGCAGGCACCACCTTCAGAAACGGGAACCGTGATACACCCTGACGACCCGTCGCATGCCCCCGCGGTACAGCCTGCACCTGCAGGACATGCAGCATCGTTTTCCGCATTGACACAGTTTCCGTTGGAGCACGAGTCCGTAGTACACGCAATACCATCATCGCAGTTTTTGGGTGTGCCGACACAGGCGCCGGCAGAACAGATATCGTTTTCGGTACACGCATTTGCATCGTCGCATGCCGCGGCGTTCGGCGGATTTTGGCACCCGACACTGCTGTCGCAAAAATCGGAAGTGCACACGTTTCCATCGTCACATTCGGCGTTTGTCAGGCATGGAGGGACTTCTTCGACACAGGCAGGGGTACATCCATCCCCTGTCTGATCGTTTCCATCGTCACATTCTTCACCACAACTGATGTCGGGGTTGCCGTCGCCACAATACGGTGCGTCCACGGAGACGCATCCACCGGCGGCCGAATCGCAGATTTCGCTTCCGTTGCAGAAATCTCCGTCGTCAGGGCAGACTTTTTCCGACCCGCCGACACACACTCCGGCAGCGCATCGATCGTTTTCGGTACACGCGTCGCCGTCTTCGCAGGGTCCGGTTGCCGGCGCATAAGAGCAACCGGTTGCCACATCACATGAATCGGTGGTGCAGGGATTGTTGTCGTTGCACGCGGAAGCGTCGGGATCGGTGGTGCATCCTTGTTCCGGATCACACGCATCGACAGTGCATGGATTGCCGTCGTCACATACCGTCGGCGTGCCTCCCACGCACTCCAAGTTGACACATTTTTCGCCAACGGTGCAGGGATTCTCGTCGTCGCAGATGCCGTCGTCCTGGATTTCCTCTTTGTAACAATAGTTGGTATCTGTGTTACATAAAGCGCGGATGCAGGGCCCCTGTCCAGCCACAAACTTAGCACAGTCCACGTCGGTTTTGCAGATTGGACCGGTATACCCTCCGGTTGGATCTTCGGGGGGCGGTTCGCAACTATCGCCGATCGCGGCATAATATTCGCAAAAGCCGTTGTCGCCGCACGATTCCCAAGTGCATTCGTCCCCGTCGTCGCAGTCGGTAACGTTCGTACACGGGCCCACAACAATAATATCCACCGAGTCGCTTGCCGCAGCGGTTGAGTACACTTCGCCATTGGCCCGGGCCGCGGTAATCGCCAACCGGTGAATACCCACGGAAATGGCGGGATAAGTATAAGCACGGCTGGCGTCCAACTGGCCGACTTTGGCTCCGTCAAGCGAACATTGGACTACGTCATCTTCACGCTCAAGACCCGTTACCGTGGCTTGCAGCGGTACGTCGACAACGCCGTTGGGTGCCTGAAACACCTGGTACTGGGTCGGTGATTGGATAGTAATCGCCAGCGTACCCGTGCCTGTGCCGCCGTTGTTCGATGTGGACTCATCTTCGGAGCACGCGACCAATCCTGCGCACGCAGCCAACACAACACAGGTACGTGCGGCCATCTTTAGAAAGCCGGATGAAGAATCCTGAAGGATGGTTTGCGCAACATTTCCGCTGCTTGGGACCGAATTTGTTGCCACAACGTCCGTGTACCGCTCTGAACCGACCCATTGCTGTGTCGACGACGTTTTCCGTGCGAAACGCTGAATACTCATCAGGCCTACCTTCCTATTTTCCGCGGGAAAAACCCACGTATGTTGATTGTCGTCCGGGTTGTACCCGTTTCCTGACCGCCGCCTAGAATTGTAAAGAAGCAAACACCCGCCGTCCACTTAGGCGTGTGGTGTTTTTAGATGAAATTTTTGTCCTGGCCGTCTTTTGCCGCCTCGCCCAAAAAAATCCCTGCGCCATATTCCCGATATGACTCAGGATTTTTTTGGACGATTCGTCGAAAACCCGGCTTGCCAAAAATTCCCCTAAAAAACACCACACACCTCGGCGTGTGGTGTTTTTAGATGAAATTTTTGTCCTGGCCGTCTTTTGCCGCCTCGCCCAAAAAAA
Source organism: Myxococcales bacterium (assembly GCA_013360285.1). GTDB lineage: Bacteria > Myxococcota_A > UBA9042 > JABWCM01 > JABWCM01 > JABWCM01. The sequence continues at coordinate 7,231 of JABWCM010000062.1, read as the reverse complement.
TCCCTGCGCCGGCACCAGCCGTGACGTGACCCCACAAACCCGGCATGGCTACAGCCAATCACGGGCCTCCACGCTGCGGCCGTTTTCGTGTTTGGAATCCATGGAGCCAAAATGTAAGTAGGCTCCCATGATTTGTTCCGGCGTCGGATGTCGGTCCTGGTCTTCGTTCGGATACGCCAGGGCTCGCATGTTTGTAGCGGTGGGTCCGGGATTGATCACGTTGACCCGGACTCCGGTTCCTTCCAATTCGTCGGCCAATGTCTGGGACAAACCTTCAATCGCAAACTTACTGGCTGCGTACGCTCCCCAACCGGCGCGCCCTCTTCGGCCTACACCGCTGGATGTATTGATAATCGAACCGCTTTTTTGTGCGAGCATGATTGGCAACACCAGGCGGATCATAAAAAAAGTTCCGTTAACGTTGACGTTTTGTACTTGTGTCCACAGGTCCGGGTCGGTATTGGCAATACTCTCCCGCGCGCCCAACATCGCGGCATTGTTGACAAGCACGTCAATACGCCCGTGGCGTGCAACAACCAGGTCGACTACTCGTTTGCAGTCAGGAAAACTTCCCACGTCGGCAAAAAGCGGCGTACAGTGCCCACCTTTGGCGCGGATTTCAGAAGTGGTTTTTTCCAGTTCGGACTGCGTGCGTGCGGTGATAAAAACCAACGCACCTGCTTCGGCGTACGCGGCTGCTACGGCAGCACCGATTCCGCGTCCTCCACCGGTGACCAACGCCACCAGGTTTTTCATTCTCATTGCCGTATCCTCCAGTTAAGAACCGATGGCCATCATAAAGCCGCGTGCCGAATCGTCAACCCGAAGATCCGAATTGGCCGTATCCACCCGGCGCCTCCAAGCAAAAAAAGTGTATGAAAATCAGAGCCAGTGTTTTCAAACCGAACCAAATAACGTATGGAAACCGACGAACGCGGTGCCCGAACCAGACCGGGGACCCAGCCTGAAGCAAACCCGACGACAGGAGGTTAGGATGGCGTCGATTTTTGAAGAGTTGGAAAAAAAAGGCCATGAGCAGGTGATCTTTTGTGCCGATGAAGTAACCGGATTGCGGGCGATTATTGCGGTACACGACACAACGCTGGGCCCCGCCCTCGGAGGCACCCGCATGTGGCGTTACGAAGACGAAGCGGCAGCATTGCGGGATGTGCTTCGGCTGTCTCGGGGAATGACCTACAAGTCTGCCGCCGCGGGCCTGAATCTTGGCGGAGGCAAAGCAGTACTGATTGGCGATTCCAAAACCCAAAAAAACGAGATGTTGTTCCGGGCTTATGGGCGCTACATCCAAGGGTTGGGCGGTCGTTATATTACTGCGGAAGACGTTGGCACATCTGTTCAGGACATGGAATGGGTTCGAATGGAAACCGACTATGTTGTCGGAATCAGTCGAGCGCTTGGCGGTTCTGGTGATCCTAGTCCGTATACCGCGCTGGGTGTTTATGTAGGTACCAAGGCTGCGTTGAAGTGGATTAGCGGCAACGAATCGTTGGCCGGTCGTACCGTGGCGGTCCAGGGTGTGGGACACGTCGGTTATCATCTTGTGAAACATCTGGCCAAAGACGGTGCAAAAGTATTTGTGTCGGACATCGACAGCGACAACTTGACCCGCGTAACCAGTGAGTTTCGTGGCGTGGAAGTCGTTTCCCCAGAACAGATTTACAGCGTTCCGTGCGACGTATTTGCGCCCTGTGCGTTGGGAGCGGTGGTCAACGACGACACCATCGAGCGGTTTCGTTGCTCAGTTGTTGCGGGGTGTGCAAACAACGTTTTGGCAGACGAAGACAAACATTCCGCCGAATTGGAACGCCGAGGGATCCTTTATGCCCCCGACTATGTAATCAATGCAGGCGGTTTAATTAACGTTGCAAGCGAATTGCAGGGATACAACAATGAACGGGCCGTGGCTCAGGTTCAGAATATTTACACCATCATTTCGCAGATCTTACAGATTTCTCGCGACGAAAACATGAGCACACTGAAAGCGGCCAACCGGTTGGCGGAACGCCGCATCGACGCGATCGCCCGAATCAAGGACACCTTTGCGGGAGCGCCTCTAACCCGCCGTCCCGGGTCGTCAAGTTAGCCCAATCCAACGGTTACCAGATACCCGCCGACAAAAAAATCCGAAAATCAAAGTAGGGTTCCGCTTCCATGCCTTCGGCATAAACGCTCCACCCAAGCCAGCCGCGGGCTTCGGTTCCGATTGCGACCGGGCCAACGAACAGGACCGCGCCGGCACAGACTCCGGGGTCGAGCGGTGTCCAACTTTGTTCCGGCAGCCTATCGACCCCCGTGCGTAACGCGGCGAGCAAAAATCCGCCGAGCACATCGGTGCCAAACGTCAACCCGGCTTCACCCGTGAGCGCAAATGCAGACAACTGGCGGGAATCCATGTCCAATACAAAGTCGAACGTAGCTTGACCAAATGTCCCCGAAAGAATGCTTTCCGGACCGGTGTGGGCGCCGATTGTCAACAAATGTCCAGAAAGATAGGTGTCTTGCCGTGTTCGGTAGACGTTTCCGTATGCAGCCGTGATATAGACGTCGGGGTGTGTATCCTGCGCTTGGGTTGGAGAAGGCCACAGTACCAAGATCAGGGTGACCCAAAGCACAAACCGAGACAGTTGGGGCCACGTCGAGACAACTTGTTGTAAATAAGACCCATGACACATATCAACACCATACCTGATGCCGCGTTCGCAGAAAAGAGGTGAGTTTGTATGTCACCTATCGGTTCGAATCCAGTGAAACCATTTCCCTTTGGGCTCGGTTCAGCTCCACCATTGTTGGGTGCGGAGGCCGTTATAACACGTCCTGCTGTTCCGTTTTTACCGATGACCTCTACTGAAAAACACCAACTCGGGTGGGAGGAGTGCGACATCATCATCGTGACCGGGGACGCCTATGTCGATCACCCCAGTTTTGGAATGGCGGTGATTGGGCGTCTGTTGGAGGCTTCGGGATTTCGTGTAGGCATCCTCGCCCAGCCGGATTGGACGCAGGTTGCTCCGTTTCGTGAGTTGGGGCGCCCGCGGCTGTTTTTTGGGGTTACCGCCGGGAATATGGACTCGATGGTGAACCGGTACACGTCGGACCATCGATTGCGGCACGACGATGCGTATTCTCCCGATGGTGTGGGTGGTAAACGCCCTGATCGGGCGGCGATTGTTTACGCTCAACGGTGTCGTGAGGCGTTTCGGGATGTGCCGATTGTGTTGGGTGGTATTGAAGCAAGTTTGCGTCGGATTGCCCACTACGATTATTGGTCGGAAAAGGTACGCCGTTCGGTGCTGGTCGACTCAAAAGCCGACTTGTTGGTGTACGGAAATGCGGAGCGGGCCATCGTTCAGATCGCCAACCGGTTGGCCGCGGGGCAGCCGGTTTCATCGTTGCGAGATATCCGTGGGACCGCTTATGTCAGCAACATACCACGAGAAGGTTTTGAAGAGGTGGACTCCACCTCTATCGATACCCCACAAGAGTTGGCTCTTCCCGTCAATCCCTATGTAGATACAACCACGCTCCAAACCGAATGCTCGGCGTCGCTACCTTCTGTAACCGGGGCTGCCGGCGGTGATGTTGCGTTAGGAGCGTTGGCCCTTACCCGGAAAACCCGAAGGTCCAATTGGCAAAAAACAGTAATCCGGATGCCTTCTTATGAAGCAGTTGCCTGTGACCCGGTGTTGTACGCCCACGCTTCCCGGATTCTGCATATGGAGTCCAACCCAGGTAACGCGCGGGCGCTGGTCCAACGGCATGGCGACCGCGATGTGTGGCTGAATCCGCCTCCGATTCCGCTGACCACTCCGGAAATGGACACCGTCTACGAACTTCCGTATGCACGAAAACCCCATCCGGCGTATGGCGCTGCCAAGATTCCCGCTTACGACATGATCCGGTTTTCCATCACCATTCAACGTGGATGTTTTGGTGGATGTACGTTCTGTTCGATTACCGAACACGAAGGCAGAATCATTCAGAATCGTTCGGAAACTTCTATTTTGAAGGAGATCGAAACCGTAAGGGACAAAGTCCCGGGGTTCACCGGGGTGATAAGCGACTTAGGTGGGCCCACCGCCAACATGTATCGGTTGGCATGCCGGAGCCCAGAGATTGAAGCCGCATGCCGTAAACCGTCCTGTGTCTACCCCGGGGTGTGTCCAAATCTCAACACCGACCACTCGGCACTTGTGCAGTTGTATCGAAAGGCCCGCAAGGTACCTGGGGTGAAAAAAATACTCATTGCATCGGGAGTAAGATACGACTTGGCCATACGAGACCCCGACTATGTGAAGGAATTGGTGAGCCATCATGTCGGCGGTCGGCTTAAAATCGCCCCGGAGCACGTGAGCGAAGGGCCCTTGAGCAAGATGATGAAACCTCCGATTACGAATTATGATCGGTTTAAGGAGCTGTTTGAAAAGTATTCCCGGGAGGCGGGAAAAAAACAGCATCTTATTCCTTACTTTATTGCCGCGCATCCCGGAACGACCGACGCCGACATGTTGGAATTGGCGTTGTGGCTCAAACGAAACGGGTTTGAGGCCGATCAAGTACAAACATATCTACCTTCACCTATGGCCACGGCCACCGCGATGTACCATAGCGGGAAAAATCCCCTGGCCAAGGTGACAAGGACCAGCGAAGATGTCGAAATACCTAGGGGACTCAAGGTGCGCAGGTTACATAAGGCGTTTTTACGTTACCATGACCCCAAAAACTGGCCTATCTTGCGGCAAACATTACAGAGAATGGGTCGCTCAGACTTGATCGGGGATCGAGAAGGCTGCCTGGTACCTGCAGAACACTCGGGCAGGTCGATAGGGAGTCGCCCTAAGCGATCCACAACCAACCGATTTAAGACTCAACACATCAGATGACTTCCTCAACACTTCCGCACACGGCAAAATCACCTGTCGCATACGACTCAATGGTATCCGGTACACGACTCGATCACCTCCGGCACACCACTCAGTGGCCATAAGCAGGTGGTTCGATGGCCTCGAGTAGGTGTTTTGATGGCCATAGGCAGGTGTTTTGATGGCCATAGGCAGGTGTCTTGATGGCCGTGGGTAGGTGTTTGATTATTCGACAGCACGTGTTTCAGTGGCCATGGGCACGTGTTTCAGTGGCCAGTGGGGGGTGTTTCATTTTACAACTGGCGGTGTTTGGGTGACCAACGGCATACGTTTGGGTGGCAAACAGCAGGTGTTCGTCCGTGTGCTCAGGTGATTGGGTCACATAGCTTGTGTGTTTGCAACGTGTCGGCACACGCCTCAGGCATATGCAACGTGTGTTTTGATCACGTAGCAGACGTGATGCAACTATGCGGAACGGGTTCTACTTGACGTGGGTGCCCCAAGTTGCGAGGATGACGTGCCGTCTTTTGTGCATTGTGGTTCTTATCTTACACGTGAGGTGTTCAGTGATTCGTTATTCAAAGGTATTGTGGGTGCTGTTGATGTTGTCTGCGTTTGGGTGCAGCGACCGGCGTTCGGGTTCGGGTGGCACGTTGGGTCTTCCAGGAGGCAACAACAACAACAACAATAACAACACGGATAGCGTAACCGGTGATTCCGACGGCGTTTCCGGAAATTCTGATGGGCTGGCTCTTGCCGACACCGGAGCCGAGTCCGACGTGGGAGCGTCCGGCGGTGACGCTGCAGAGGGTGGGGATGTTGGGTCCACAAGCGGGGAAGATGCCGGCGACATTCCGGACACCGAGTCTCCGGTGGATTGGTCACAGCCGACACCGGACGTTGTGGACGACGAAGACGTGTGGACCCCTGAAGACATGTCGACTTTTGATGTGGGTAACGAAGAAGACCTGAGTTCCTGTATCCCCGATTGTTTTGACAAGGTGTGTGGTGACGACGGATGTGGGAATTCCTGTGGTGACTGCGCCGGTGGCGGTCTTTGTAAGGCCGGCCAGTGTATGTTTGATACCGAAGCGTGTGAGATCATTCTGTCCGATTGTGTGGCCAACCTGCCCATTTCGCCCGAGCAGGCGTGCCAAAGTTTTATCGCACAGGACCAGGAGTGCTTCAGTGCCATGTCGTCGGCGTACGCCACCATGGGATGTGATGACATGTGCGGCAACAGTTTCTTTGCAACCGCGGCGGTTGAAGCGATTTGTTCTTCGGCATGCCAGTCGCTCAAATCGAATCTGGTCGCCACGAGCCTGTTCTCAGAAACATTGTGCGGCAATTGCGGAGGCTGTGTTCCCAGTTGCAGCGGCAAACAATGTGGCTCCGATGGGTGTGGAGGTCAATGCGGCACGTGTCCAGCCTCGGCGACATGTGAATCGGGAAAATGCGTAACCAAATCCAATGATTGTGCCGATGCGATCGATGTGTGTGCGCCGGGTTTACCGGTGGACCCCAGTTTAGCCTGCGGGGTGATTGCCTCGGAACCCACGTGTGAATCCGCCATCATTTCAGCTTATAAATCAGGCAGTTGTGTCCAGAAATGCTCCGCGGCCAACGGTGCAGGACAAGGTGCGGTCGAGGCGCTGTGTGGTGCTGGATGTACGGGAACCAAGTCCCAAATGGTGTCGTTGGGATTGTTCGACAACGGTTGGTGTGCCGAATGTATACTGGAGCAATGTGTGCCAAAATGTAGCGGCAAAGCCTGCGGCAGCGATGGCTGCGGAGGTCAATGCGGCACGTGCGGCGCCGGAAAAACCTGCAATGCATCGGGACAATGTGTGTCGACCACCACCCTAGTATGTGAAGACATCAACGTTCCGGCGGGAGTGTGCAACGACGCAAACCCGGCGAATTGCACCTGCATAGGCTGCTTCAAAGACGGATCCTGTACACTCGAAGACGATTGTGTTTGCAGCGATTGTAAAGCCGATTCATTCTGCGGCTCCGCAGCCAATTGCGTCAACGACGGCAAATGTTCCCCCTACAACGAAGGCTGCATTTGCGCCGACTGCAAATCCCACCCCGAATGTCTGAAATAAGTCGGGGAGTTTGTGGCACTGCGCCGGACGTCATGGTTTGGACGTACAGCCATTTCGGTTTCGGAAAGCCGGCGCTACACTCACGATATTCCTTGGTTTTTCCAAACCCACCGACTCCGGACCAGCACCCATACAACTTCACAGCCTCTCTGAGAGGGTCAGCGGAAATAGATAAGTGAACCCTGTTCGGCTAATTTAGGCTGCCTTGTCCAGTCCCGTCCTTGCGGAATATTCCCGATATTC
>JABWCM010000061.1 GCA_013360285.1 Myxococcales bacterium | reverse complement strand
GCCACCCCAAGTCCAAACTTAGCGTGGTTTCCGGAAGCGGCCAAAACGCGGCCCCGAAAAAAACCTGTTGGGGGCTGAACAGGTTGGTATTAAATGATGACACCTGAAAAGAGCCTGCCAGTGTCTGGGTACCAAGCAACTCTTTGATCTCACCGGAAACCGCGGCCTCCACATCCAGTTGTACCTTCACTTCGCCTCGATAGACCACACCAAGGCGTAGCCAGGGTAGGGGAGTGACCGTCACACCCGCCGCCGGAGCGCGTACGGTCTTAAAATCGACATCTACTGCTGTCCGCAACAGAGCACGCTCCGGTTCCGGAAACAACGTCCCATCTACCGCTACACCGCCTGCCATATGCGTCACAAACGACAATCCTCCGCCGATGGTCAATTCCGGAATCGGTCGAACCGCCAGATTGGCGGAGATGAAGATCCGCTGGGTTCGATTGTCGAGCATCACAAACCGCGGTTGATATTGAGGTAACGCCCGCACACGGCTCACCCGTGCATCCGGCAGAAACAACCCCAGTCCAAACGCCAGCCGAACCGGCCCAATGTCTCCGGGAATATTGACCGATGCCATGATCCCGTTGTTTTCATCAACTTCCATGTCGCGTTCATTTAAGCGCAGGTTCGTAAAGGTTCTTAAGTAACCGATATTGATTTGCAAATCGTCAGCCAACGCAAGGCCAGCGGGATTGTAATAGTTGGCGCTGCCGTCGTCGGCCACGGCGGTCGCGGCATTGCCCATCGCCATTCCCCTGGCGCCGAACCCAAACACGTCCATCGGGTTGGCCTGACTGGCGGCCGGAGCGGCAATGGCCACCATCACTGCGAAAACGAGGTGGTCCCGCATCATAAAAATCCCAGGGTTAATGCAGCACCAAACCCAAACAACTGCCCTGACGACTCAATATGGGGATACCCTGGATTGGCCGATAATTCCTGCTCTTCGATCACATTTCTGGGCGTTATCTTCACGTTTTTGCGGCTTATCAAAGCGTGGTGCTGAAAAGTGAGATCCAGTTGAATCGAAAAACCTTTGTCGTGGGATTGTTGCAGCGAAGTGGGTGAATAACGAGCGGCGATCCCCAACGAACTGATATGGCGTTCGTTGTCCAGATAATTGTTGGCTCCCCGTTGTTGTGGTACCGGAGTCGGTTCGTAAACATACCCGAGCCGACCCGTAAGTGACCATTCTGGTCCAAGACTCCACTCCGATTCGGCGCCGAATCGGGGGCTAAGCGTATCGGCAAACCGCGGCGAGGGGATCTGGGGTGTGGCCGGAGTCACATTTTCAATCGGCCGCCCAAACGCCGACCATTGACGATACAATAGCCCCGCTTCTGCAGAAAACATAGGCCCCATCGACCAGGACACCGAACCACCTAGCTGCATCGGATCAAATTGGGCGATTCCTCGGATGTACATGGTCGGTACTTCAAGGGGAAACGAGTCTCCAAGATCGGCTCGAATCGGTAGATCAAACGAGGATTTTTGTTCACCTCGAAACACGAAGCCCGCACTGAATCCGTAAAGTGGCCCGACGCGGAAGCCGGCGGTCAGGCTGTAGGTGGCCAACAATTCGTCTTTTACGGTCGAGCCCAATTGTCCAAAGGCATTGGGGGCGACGCTGATATCTCCCACGAGTGTTGCAAGTGCACGTACTCCCAGGCCCGCGTACAACCAGTCCGTGATTTTTACGCCGGCTGCGCCCTGAATCGCAACCGTATTTGCGCGGTTTCCCAACACAACAAAATCGGGTGTGTAGGGTTTGGGCACGTAGGCCCGCAGTATCAACCGATCCGGTACGAACAACCCGATTCCCAATACAATTCGGTCGAAGATGGGATCCGGCAAGGGCAACGGAACGACTGCCCCGATGACCACACCGCCTGCCCGGTCTACGTCGGCAGCGTTGTCGGCGCCGGGGGCGCCTCCGTCGACATCCAGTGCAAAAAAAGACCCTTGATATCCGATGGTAAGCTGTTTTGATGCGTCCACGGCGAGGCCGGCTGGATTGTAATATACTGATTCAAATCCATAACATAATGCGACTACCGCCCCGCCCATCGCGGTTGCCCGCGCGCCATATCCAAACAGATCTTGTGCGCCGGCGGACACTGCTTTTGACCAACCGCAGGTGGCGAGTAGTATCATGAATACGGACAGATGCCTGTTCATAACCTTACCCCGCGTAACTCCCGTGATTGTGCGTGTGGCTCGCCTTCGGTATGTCGAAACAAATACAGCGGTCGGTCCGCCAAAGTGATACGCAGGGTTTCCCCATACCCCAGCGGTAGCTGCATTCGGTGACCGTCGATATAGGCCATGGATGTCCGAAGCCGAGACACGATTTCGATGGGTCCTTCAAAAGTTCCACCAAGTAACCGCAATGGTGAGTTGAAGCCAAAATAGGGCTCACGAACCCAATATTGCGTAATGAGAGAATCCAAAGGCACCACTGCTCCGCCCGCGGACCGGATGGCCGCGGTTGATCCAGCCGCCGTAGCAATCCACACACCACTTGACTTCTGTTCTTCATGGTCGCCGTTTACAAACAGCTCGTATCGTGATGTTCCTGCGGGTGACGGGTGTGCAAACAATACCTCGTTGAGTGCCAGGACAGCGGGTGTGATGTCCCCCGTGGACACCCTCAGTCTCTGAACCGCGATCAAAGGTAATCTGCCGGCGGAAATTTCGTCTAAAACAGGGTCGATGGTATCGGCTATGGCCGTACAAAAGTGGCCGACACTATATTTCGGCGACGAATTGACTCCCAACACCGGAATGTCGTCTACCGCATGCGACGTATCCAAAAGTGTTCCGTCACCGCCGACGGTAATGACCAGGTCAACCCCCTCAATAGCCTGTTTGCGAGCACGATAGGCACACCGAAAGTCGATACCCCGTTTGGTAAGTGCCGCCTGGACCCGTTCCAACGTCCGTTCATTGTCATAATGAGCTTCCATCGCTCGAGCTAGTGCGGTGGGTTGTGCTTCCAGGGCGCGGATGTATTTTTTTTCGCCACGTTCTTTCACATAGAGCTGATAAACACTTTTTTTGTAAATGACGAGCACACGTTGTAGCTTCATAACCACCGCGGTGATATGGCGACCGGCACTTCAGTTTGGATAGGTGTGGCGCCCTGATTTTTCTGGACCGACTATAGCGGAGAATGCCCGATGGGTCTACATTCGTTGCCGACGGTGTTTGTAAAGGGTGTGGTTTCGCCGATCGCGGAGTGACTTGTGCACAATACGACAACTGTGCGGTTCTTTGGTCTTGCGTTTGGAGGTGAAGCCGTAGGGCGGGAGCAGGACGGTCCGCATCGCGGGAGAATCGTATTCGCCTTCGGAGCGGCTCCTGGTGATTTGGCTCGGATTCTGCTCGTTCGTGTCCACAAAGGGCACGCGTTTGGCACCCTGGTGGAGATTCTTGAGCCGGGTGATCGTGTGTCGCCATTCTGTCCCGCATTTGGCCGTTGCGGTGGATGCCAATGGCAACACATACCGTTGCACATCCAACATCGGGAAAAAGCCGAGTTGGTTCGCCGTGGTTTTCGGGGACTGTTGGCCGATGCTCAGGAAGTGGTTGTCACATGTGGTGAAAGTGTGTCCTATCGCAGCCGCGTTCGGTTGGCGTTACGTTTAGGCGGCAACAACCCGGGTTGTGGTTTTCGTGGGTTGTCAAACCGCGACGTGGTGACTGTTGATGGTTGCCCCGTTGCCGTACCAGCATTATCTCAAGGCATTGCCGATCTTACGCAACAGCTCCGGACGTTAACTCAAGTCTCAGCCAGTGGAACGGCCGTGTTGATGGCCGGCGACACGGGACTGACTGCATCGATTCGCGCTCCGCTGGCCCCAGGATTGGCGTCGCAATTGGCGCACAACCTTGCGATGCGACCGGGGTGGGTGGGAGCCTGTGTTGATGACGGACGCAGTGTTTGTGTGGCCGGCGACCCGGCAGTTGAGTGGGTATCCCACGAGGCCGGCATGCCGTGGGTCTTGACGGTGGATGCAGATGGGTTTGCCCAGGCCAACCGACAGATTACCAAAACCATCATTGAGGATCTGTTGGCTGCCCTCGAACCCAGTGCCGTGTCGAAAACGTCGGTTCTTGAGCTGTTTTGTGGTGCCGGGACGTTCACGTTGCCGCTGTTGAGCCGGTTTTCTTCGGTAATGGCTCTGGAAGGTTCGGCCAAAGCGGTCGAGCGACTCCGTGCCAACAGTCGCCGTGCCGGCATGGATCATCTTGTTTCGGCGGTGGTTGATCTCTCCACGCCGGCACAACTCGTCCCTTATCTTAACAAACGCCCGGAGACGATTGTACTGGACCCCCCGCGGGAGGGCGCCCAGCCCCTGATGACCTCATTGGGTCAATCCGGAGCGTCCACGATTGTTTACATCAGTTGCGACCACACGACTGCAGCGCGTGATATCCGAATTCTGGCCGCCTGCGGGTATGGGGTCGCCACACTGAAAGTCTACGACATGTTTCCACACACGTCGCATTGCGAAACGCTCATCGTTTTGCGGAAACGGGTCGCTTTCGAGACCTCCACTTGACCATTTTGCGCCTTCGCTTCTATCGTGTAGCCGCCGGGTGACACCACTTTCATTGTCGGCGACGTCATTTTCCATCAATTGAGGCATTTCGTGCGCAAATCCAATGAGCCCTTTGTTGCATCCCCCAATCTCGCCTATTTTCAGCGCCATGGGCAGATATATGCTTACCACAACGTGTTTGGTTATCTTTTGTCCATGAGCCCCGATGTCGTTTCGCTCATTGAGTTTCATCGGGATCAACCCCGCACCGAAACCGAAGTCATCGCTCATTTTGGTTCCCGGTTTGAAGACGGGCAACTTGCGGAATTTCTGACGATTTTGGAGCTGTATTCGGCTCTTATCGAACCCGACAGCCGCGAAGAATCCCTGTTATGGGCCATGGTTCCTGTTCGGGGCCGGTGGGTGGTCACCCATCAACCGTCAGACACCGAGTTGACATTCTGGCACGTACCGACGGAGCGTGCCGATGCTGGTCCTCCGTCAGAGCAGGTGCCTCCGTGGGCAGCCCGTTTGTGGCGGTTGATGGATGGGGAACGTGCGCTCAAATTTTTGGTCGACGAAATCAAAGACGATCCTGGGCTCCTGTCCGAACCCAATCCCGAAGATGCCGTGCTGAACATGTTGGCCGGGTGGGTTCATTCATCCCGCCAATATCTGAGATTTTCCAAAGTGGCTTTGTCTCGTTTCGGCAAAGAACACCAGTGGCCAGCGTACCTGAAATCTACCATGCCGTATGCCAAATGGGTTCCCGGTGTCGATCCACCCCCGGTCGACCCATTTGAACAACTCGCGGTACCGATTGCCCCCCCGCATGCCTATTACGAAAATGAGGTGTCCGATCCCGAAACCCAGTTTCGTGAAGTCGAAACCACGCTGAGTTATTTGTTTCGTGACCCATCGCCGATTTTATACGAACGCACCTATGCGGATTGCATCGCGACATCTCTGTTTACGCGAGGGCACCTTGGTGCACATACCCGCCATATTCTTGAAGTCGGCGCCGGTACGGGCGACTTTGCGGCGGGTTTCTTAGGCCATCTACAAAAATTTCACCCAGAACTGTATTCCAACGTGACCTATACCATCTTGGACCTGTCCCCGGCGTTACGCGGTGCCCAGGCGGCAAGGTTGGCGCGGGACGGTCTGGCCGACAAAGTGCGGTTCCGGGAAGGAAACGCCGAGCTGATCCTGTTGCCCCAGGAATCGGTGGACCTCGTATTGTGTAATGAAGTGATCGGTGATTTTACAACGGTCAAACTTACCCGTGAGTTGCTCGGGATAACCGAAGACGAAAGCGGTGCCGAAAGTTACCAAAACTGGGACGAGGTTCAACGCCAGAGGCTTGGTGAAACGGGTGAGATGCTGCTGAAATACGGGATATCGTTGGCCGACGCCCCAGATGAGTTTTATTTTAACCTGGGTGCGATTAAGTTTATCGCGAATCTATTTAATGTAGTGCGGCCGGGCGGCAGCGTATTTGTTACCGAGTATGGCCAACTGCTCAGCTATCCGATCGCCGCGACCCACCTCGATCACCTCGAATTTAGTATTCACTTCGGCCATTTGATGAAAGTAGCGGGAGAGGTTGGTTTTTTGGTCGATTTTGTATTTCTGCTGGACCTATTGGAAATGGACCGGGAAGCCACGACGCTTGCGACTACCCGCACCCAGTTTGCATCTCTGCGCGCCTTGTTGGAATCGTATGGCATCACACTTGAGAAAAAAGCCTATACCAAAGACATGTTTGAGGAGTTGTTGAACGGAAAACTCCAACTCGCAGACATCGGCGGCATTCGGTTTGAGCCCGTCGACGAACGGTGTATGGGGCTTGCTCCCCACGAGTTTAAGGCGTTGCTGCTCAAACGGCCGGAAATCCCCGCGGAATAACCATGACATTACAACCATCGAAAATCACAATCCACACCGTTGGCGATTCCCAGGTTGCGGTCCATTCTTTCGGCGCGCTAGATGCGCCGTATGCGCTCATCAGCGTTCATGCCAACGAAACCACCGCTATCGAAGCGGCAAAACTCCTGATTCGGCGAGGCCGACCGTTGGTTCTTCACACCTTGGTCCACAAAACATCCCGAAGAGTGTCCGTCCGATTCGGCACAAAAACCATTACCGTCGACCCAAACCGCATTTTTACCCACCAAGGAATTGCTGTGGAGTTGGACATAAGAAGGTTTCCATCACGATCGGCGTGGGTTCCCCCGATAACCCAACTTGCGGCAGAACTGGTGGCACGATTTGAAATCCCAAGCCGCCCTGTCGCCATCTCCATTCACAACAACACGCAGAAAGGTTCTCTTACAGTGCATCATTATGCCAAAGGTAAACCGCAGCAAAAAGAAGCGTCCGATGTGTTCGCTGCTGCGGAAAATGATCCGGATGATTTTTATTATGTGACCACCCCCGCCCTGTTTCAGCAATTCAAAACCATGGGATATAACGTGGTACTACAACATGGGCAAGCGACCGACGACGGTTCGTTATCTTACTATTGCGCTGCACAAAATATCCCTTATGTGAATGTGGAAGTCGAAGCCGCCGGGGCGAGTATGCGTACCAACCAGAAACAAACCCAGATGCTGATGATACTGGACGCGGTTTTTGTTTGGAACAAACTTAGCGGCCAACCTCAAAACGTATAAAGGATGTTGAAGTCCAACTCCCCAGTGTTTTCGTTTTCCCCACACACATTCGGGCTATAATAAATCGCACACCGTGTTTCCAGTTTTGCCCCATAATCCAATCGAATCGGTACCCGCCCGAACAACAACATCCGAATTCCGCCGCCGGCGGTCGTTCGAAAACTTTTGGCGTGAAGTTCGCCGAAGCCTTCGGAAAGCGCCCCCCAGTCAAAAAAGCCCGCACCCCACATTTCGAATGGTCCCAGGGAGAAAAACAAAGGAAACCGCACCTCCACTGTGCCGGACATCACATAGTCGCCACCGTCCACCCTATCCGTAATCGCTGTGGACACATCGCGGTCCTTCGGGCGACCATCTTTGGAATATTGGGTGATTTCTCCGTCTTTGAATCCGCGCACCCCCTTGCCTCCGCCTAGCCGGAACCGTTCGTTGATAGGTAGGTCCTCGCCTTCAAAATCAAAGGTGCCGCCGATTCGAGCCATCGCCGCGAGAATCAGTTTTTTCCGAAAACTCACCGCAAACGACCCGTCGACTTCCCACTTGATAAAATTGGTGCTTTTGTTGGTTCCAAGGTCAATGGAGTTGATGAACCCAGGTGTTACCACCACCCCGAACCCCCGCGTGGGGTGGGTTGGTGTGTCGTAATCTTCCCATGCTGCCCGCAACGTTAGTTTGTTGAGCAGAAGTGGGTCCTGATAGTCGGTCACCGGATCGTCCAAATCGCGTACCCACGTGGTCCCGATGTTGTAGCGCTGGGATAAATAAGCGTGTTTCCAGACACTTTCCGTGAGTTCCAACTCCAGTCCGGTTTCAATTCGGTCATAAGGATCCGTCGCTCGGTCCAACAAACCATATGCGGTGGACCGGAACTGGAATTGGGTGTCAAACAACCGGCGGTCGATAAACGTAGGCGCGGCGACGATGAGTCGCAACGGATCGGTGGTGGACAACCCGACCTTAAACGGCACCCGGAATTCTTTGGCCAGCCCAGCAAGATTGAGGTCGATGTATTCCGCCTGGGCTACCAGCAACAAATCGGGTAATGAAAACGGCACCTGGCTTACCACCACGTTGTGCGCTTGGTCGGCTATACCAATGCTGTTGGCGATGACATCCGATGCAGCGATGGGCATTTTCCCTGACTCACCGGTAACCGACGTCAGGCTGACCCGGTTGAAGGATTCAAAACCCAACGCGAGGTCTAAAAAACGCGCGCCAGCCTCTTCTACTTGTACAAACAGGGCCGATGTTTGCTCTCCTTCGGTGTCCACAACCGGTGATGGGGTCACACGAACGGTATTAAATGTACCCAAGTTACGCAGCAACCGTTCCGCTTCGCGAATATCCCGTTGGGTTAATATCCGGCCTGGTTGAGGCAAATCACGCAACAGAACACTCGGTCGTGTTTTGAAATGACCCACAATGTTGATGGGTCCAACCCGAACCGGAGGGCCTTCTTCAATGGTCAAACGCACCCAAACCTGTTCTTGGGCCACGTTTTTACCTTTACATACCTCAAACGGACCTTCTGGACCGTTCACCGAACATCCGACAGCAATCGCCGCATTCAAATGGCCCAACGCATCATACCAGTCACGTCCTATCTTTATCGCATCTTTCAGCAACGCCTCCGACACCGCTGATTGGGATTTCAATGGCCAGATCGCCCGAAACGGACCACAGTTTTTGGGGGAACATCCCTCGATCTGAACCTCGGCGATTTTAGCGCGAGGTCCTTCAACCAACGGTGCACGGATATAGACGATGTTTTCGCGTTCCGGTTTTCGGGCGATAAATCCCACAATACCTTGCGAATAGGTATATTCGACAAATCGCCCCGACTTTTTTTGCGTGCGGTTCAGCGAATCGGTGCCGTCTGCGGCAACAAACCGAACCGCATAAAAACCTGCGTCTTCGTAAAGCCGGATGATGGTCTGTAAATCCGCGAACATTTGTTCGTGTTGGAGATAACCACCCGTGCCAAAAAAGTCGTATTCCTGGGTTTTGATGTATCCTTTGAGTTCGTCTTCGGAAAAAAAAGAAATGCCCGGAAATTCAATGTCGTGAATTTCAGTAACATAACCCTCGGTAACATCATAGTGGATTTGCCCCAGTACCTCCGGCGGAATGGTCCAGTCCGGTGCCGCATAACCCGATCCGGGACGAAAGTCACGGTAATATAAGCGCACATCGGCAAACAAAAGCCCGCTATTTTCCAGATCGGCCTGTAACAGACTTCGCCCGGCATTGGCTTCGTCGAAATCGAACACACCGCTTTGCGCGAAGGGCAATACGGCAAGCCACTCCGGGCGTTCGCGTTGGCGAAATGCGCTCTGGTCGGAGTCCGGGCTTTCGCGAACCCGGAAACGGATCAGCCAGCACCCGGCATAAGTCGCGGTAACTCGGAGCAACAACTCGTCGGGAACGTAGTCGATTCGGACATCGGGGCGATAAAATCCAAGGCGTTGTAGTTCTTCGCGTAACCGGGTGCGGGCAAGCCGGGCGGCGCGGTCGGTAAACGCATCCATCTCGTTGAATCCACCGAGGCGGATCAGTTCGGTACTGCGGAGTCGCGGGCACCGAACGACGGGTTGGGTTCGGGCGGAGGCAAGAGGGGGGGCCGCCTTACTGGGCACGCGGTCCAACGGCTCCGCGTTGCCGGTGGCGTTCGGCGTTGGCGGGGAAGGCGGTTGGGAAGTGGGTGTCGGCGGTGTATACGCCAACGAAATGTCGACCCGGTTGATCCGGTTTCGCCGCCCTTCGCGGATGTGGATGTCGATTCGGACCCGACCCGGTTCAACGATGTGGCTGTCGAGGCGGATGTTGGTGTCGACAAAGCCTGCCCGGACATACATATCCAAAATGGTGTTCCGTTGACGCTCAAGTTGCTCCTTTCCGGCTTCGGTAAGTGGATCCATAAGGGTACCGGGTCGCAAAAACACCCGCTTACGGATCTCGTCATCATAAAAGGACGAGTTGCCGGTAAAACCCAATTCCGAAATCACCCAGGTGGGTTGGCCGGAGATGTGAATGTGTGCATGTCCTTGTCGGGCCTGGCACTCAACGGTGACGGCCTGGAAGTGTCCAAGGGTTTGCAGTACCGATTCCAGTTGTGTTAATCGTTCGTCGTCCACCGTAGGACCAATAAAAGAACGTACAAAATCAAGTAGTTGAGCCTGAGTCTCCCGCTGGGCACAGGTGCCGAAATCGCACCCGGAAAGAAGCAGCGTATCCACGTTGAATCCCGCGCACGGCGACCCGGCTACTGCCGGTCCACCTTCCGTCTGGGCGATGGTGGATGGGATCCCGCCTGCCCACAACAGTGCAAACAACAACGTCCAGACCCAAATGATCGGCACTGAACTTGCCACAAGTTGCAGAAAAAGGGTGCTGTTGTCGAACCGATTACGCATAGTTCCCATCATCCGATCGCATGGGTATCACAACGAAGGGCGTTTTCCCAACTGCGTTCGGATAACGGGGCTGATCCGGACTTTTTTACGATCCTGCGGGCCAGGGCACAGAACGGGTCGGCGGCAATAGATAGGTTAACCCGGATTTTTTACCAGGATTCGTAGCGAAACCGGCGAAACTCCGGCGAATTCTGGGTAGCGGACCCAAGCCCTGCGGACGCAGACTTTTTGCTGTTGAGCACGTCGTAAAGAGCACGACCAGAGGGCGCCGGCGGATCGGCGGTCGTAGCCGCAGACTGGTGACAAATCCGGGTGAAATGTATTTTCCGCTGTCGCATCGTCATTTAGGTGGCACTGTGGTTCAGGGAACTTATAACTAGGTGACTGGTGTTTTTTAGGGGATTTCACGATCCGGCCGAATTTGCGCCGGATCGTCCGGAAAAATCCTGAGTTATATCCGGAATATGGCGCGGGGATTTTTACGGGCGAGACGGCCAAAGGCGGCCAGGGCGTGGAATTCATCAAAAAACACCATCCACCTAAACGCCCGCTCTAACTCGGATCGATATAGCTAACCCGGATAGAGTAAATGCCAAGTCCCAGCACACCAGGAGGAAACGAGTCAGCGTTGTTCAGGCGCAGTTCTAGTCCATACCCAAATTGATTATTTAGAATCGTCGTACGGTCAGTATACAAGGTTGTTTGAGCGGACGTTGTTTCTAGGTCTTTTATCCATTGCCCGGATTCCAAGCTGCTAAATTGTCCGTCGCCGGGCGCTCGCACCGTAGCGACAACATGATGCACGTTGTGACTGGCACCCCATTTTGCTGCCCGAAGAATGTTAACGAGAAAATTTCGCTGTTTGGGAGGTTTTGCCCTCAAGTCAGACTGCGCAAAAAAGTAACGTGCCTTCACGTCAACAATTCGAACTCCATCAGGAAGTTTGAGAGGAAAGTAAGAAACCCAAGGTTTCGATAACTGAAAAATCGGAGCGCGGAGGAAAAGACCCGGTTGGTACTCGTCGGGACCTGGTAGCGGCACCAAGTTGGCAACAGCCGATGGAGACTGTATCGGATGCAACGCGTTGGGTGATATTTCTGCAATGCTCAATTGGTCAAGACTGTGTGGTTGTACTGCGTCCGGAAATTTCTCGGCGATTTGGCTCGACATGTCGAATGCGCAGTAACTACGGTCATATGGCGTCAACAACCACATCTTTGTCCCGGGTGGGTACTTTTCAGGACCATCGATCCATGGACTTCCAGTCGACGGCGATGTCCAGGTTATTCCACCTGGCGGAAGCGGAACGCCGGTAGTCATAAGATTGATTCCTATTACAGGTCGTAGGTTTATTGCGCTGCCCATCTCACAGTTATAGATCCAGGGGTCACGCCAATTGTGTACCGTGAGTCGGGTTTCCATCTCAAAGCTGTTGTTTGAATATTTATCAGGTAGTCGAACGCGGGTTCATATTCAATTTCAACACAGGTTGGAATACACCCAGAATCGTTCCATCCTGGAGCCAGTACCGACTTGACGACAATTGTCGCGTCTTCGTTGCTGGGTGTATACCATTGGCCGGTTATATCATGATATACAGCAATGAAATCACTATTGTCCGCGTATGAAGCGACCTCGACTACAACGTCGCCCGAACAATCCGCATTGGGAAACCCAAGGTAAACCAGTGCGCCCAAACATCCGCTCCATCTGAGTGGGATTTCCGAGTTCGAGGCAACGTCCAGAAACACGGGGCCCTTCCCGTTCATTGCCACAAGTGGGCCCAGGACTACTCCGTGTTCGTTGGTGACTACCCATTGAGGGCATGTACACGTACACTCCGCCGGTTTCGAAGCCGCTCCACTATTTGTCGACGAAGGATCCATGGTATCTGATGACAGGGCGTCGTTGGGCGGTGAATTGTCGGCTGTTGCAGAGGCCGATGTACATGACAGCGGAACGGATCCTGTTAGCAAAACAAATATGACAGTTACGGAAGCATAAAACCAGTTCGCTGGGTTTCTTGTCATATTAGTCTCCGTAAACCCCAACTGCGAAAACAAATGTTGAAGACGCTGTCGCGATAGGAATGGTTGCCATTCGACGGGTCAGCCGGGAGTCCGGGTCGTCATTCGTGTCGTTGTTTGCACGCGTCCACGATGATTGGAGCAGCCGACCGGCAAATGCCACATAAATATTGGAACCGCTAGGTTGGTTCGCTGGATCGTAAGGAATACGTACTTCAGGTCCGGTGTGCGCCGTCGTTACGCCGGCGCTACTTTCAACTACCCAGCCCAGGCTTGCGCTGCGGGGCGTCAGTCCCCCTAGCGTGACCGACGCTGGAAGTACTGTGGGTCCGTAGATTTTGATTGTCGAAGTAGAACCAGTTAGTAGGCCGGGGGAGAAGAACAGTGCGAATCCATCTTCAGTCTCAACCCCCCCCCCCCTTGCACAATCCATGGTGAACTCTCGAACTTCATTGTAGAGTGGCATAACGTTGACATTCCTTTGGTCCGTATTTTCGGGCTCTGCCGAGTGTGATTCTGCGCAGATAGGTCATGCTATAGCAGGTAGCTGTGGTAATCAAGAAAACAAGTCGGATCATGATCGTCGCTACCCATTCAATAGGGAGTTGTCCGGATCACAAGGTTGGTTTGTTGATAGTACATAACCGGCTGCAATTTTGCGATGGTACGGTTTCCAGAAGCGGCCGATTGCTGCCAAAGTTTTGGGGTATTCAGCGTAGAAACTTAGCTCCTACTTCTCACGATCTTGCGGGCGAGAGGGCCGAAATGCCGGCAGATTCGGGGACGATGGGCTTTTTTGCCCGGAAGCATAGCTGCGTCATGCTGACAAAATAGGTCCACCATGCTCGAAAATGCTCGCGCATCGGCGATCGTAGCCGACTTGCGTTAAATAACTTGGTGAGAGGGTCAGCGGAAATAGATAAGTGAACCCTATTCGGCTAATTTAGGCTGCCTTGGCCACTCCCGTCGGTGCGGCATATGCTCGATATTGCCTCAGTCGGATCCCGGCCAATCCAGCGCTAAATTAGCTCGCCGAGGGTCACTTCCTTATTTCCGCTGACCCTCTGAGAGACAATGGTTTGGCGGAAAGGTTCAAGGAGGCGTCCGGTCGGATGAGTTTCGGCTGACAAAAAACGTCAACCGAACGTGTCGACCTGCCGTTTTGTTGGCGTAAAACGTCAACCGAACGTGTCGACTTGCCGTTTTGTTGACAAAAAACGTCAACCGAACGTGTCGACCTGCCGTTTTGTTGGCGTAAAACGTCAACCGAACGTGTCGACCTGCCGTTTTGTTGGCGCAAAACGTCAACCGAACGTGTCGACCTGCCGTTTTGTTGGCGCAAAACGTCAACCGAACGTGTCGACCTGCTGTTTTGTTGGCGCAAAACGTTAACCGGACGTTTTTCCGACCGGTATCAATCCAGAGGGATCCGGTATCTCAATTTGGTCTCATAGGTTTGTCCGGCGAAGTCCTGGCCTTGTTGGTACCGCAGCGAGCCTTCAAATGACACCCGGTCGGAAAGACGAAACTCAAATCTGGGCTGAACAAGCCGTTTGGATGCCTCTTCCGACCCGCGGACTTCAAATTTCAGCCCTCGACCCAACGACTTCTGTAACGCCCAATCCACACCTCCCTTCAAGGTGACCCCCACCTGCACGCCGTCGACAAACGCGCCCAATAAGGTCTGGGCCAACACTCCCGCCAACTCGTCGGTGACCACATTGACCGCGGCACCATATTCCTGACCATCTTCTGCCGTTCCAGGGGGAGCCCCGGTCAACAACAACGTCAATAACTCGGATCGTTCGTATCCTCCGCCATCGGAAGTCAAATCCACCTCCAGATCGGCGAACTCGCGTCCCGGACGGTCCAGGTTGACCGGTCCTCGCACCACGATACGAATCACGACAGTTTTTTCTTCTGCTCGACCTCCGGAAAACGACGACCATACCTGGTTTAGTCCCAATGATGTGTCCTGAGTCCTTTCTTCCTGAAACGTGACCTCTGCTCTCGTTTCGGTGTCCAACATTGGCCTTTTGGGGTCCCCGGAAAAGTCCGCGATCGCTTTGATGACTTCCAACTCGCGCCGGACGATGGTGTTGGTCAATAACCCACCCGGCAATGCATCGATTCGCCCCACCAATTCCGGATCGGCAATGGTTCCCCGTACATCGGCGTCGATTCGCAATTCAACATCGGTTTCGCCCACAGGCAATGCCATTCGTACGAGAAAGTTCGATCCTGCCACGTGCAAATTTAACGCGGTTGGTCCGAGCCATGGAGCTGATTCCAACAACGATTTTGAATAGTTGCTGATCTTTCGTTGTGTCGCAGCTCGACCGAATCCGTCTTGCCCAGCACGGGTTCCTGCGGCATACGTGCCTTCAAGAACGTTGATTTTACCCGACAAATCGAGTCTGCGACGCCCGACGTCCGACAGCCGGCGGCCTTTGGCCACTACGTCGGTTGTAAACTTAAACCGATAGTTGTCCCCGGACACATAATCAATGCCCACGCCATCGAGCCGAAAATCCAGTTCTTCCAACTCCCAAGCCCGCAGCATGGCGCTGACCGCCGCTTGGAAACTGCCTTCGCCCAACGTACCTTTCCACGGGGTGTCTACCGGCGAACCCAATCGTTGGATCACTTTGTTACGTACGGTTTCGGTCCACAGATCTAACACCCACGGGTGATTGGGGTCGAGTCGAATTTCGTCGGCCAACCCGCGGGGGCGAGTTGCCAGCGGTCCAACGGTCAACCGTCCGTCAAGAAGTGGGTTTTTGAGTGTGCCGAAAACCCGGATGACTCCTGCAGATTCAACCCACTTCTGTTTTGGCGACAAATCGGGCCATGTCGATTCCGCTGTGTGCGTAACCGGTGGTCCGTCGCTGCTCGCCGGAGCGTAAAAACAGGTGTTTTGGGGGTGGGTCGTCGGTCGGTTGCCGTCTACGGCCGATACGATGGTTCCTTCCAACATCGCAAAAAAATGGCGTTCCAGCCCCCAGAAATCGAGCGGTGAAGCGACCTGAAGGGCGACTTCCAGGGTGTCGTCGGGCAATAGCGTTCCACATAACGACAACGCTCTGTTCCCGGAAGTGATCACCACCGGCGCAACATCGATTTTCCCTTGCTCACCTATCGATATTTTCAATGGGGTCTCCGCGACAATTTCCGCGTTACGACTAGTCCAGATTGCTTTGGCATTGCCGGCGGGAGTACTTACCGTGATCTTTGGAGGTGGACCGTCCTGTCTGAAATCCAAATCGAGTTCTACGGCCCCCGACAGGTCCGTTTTGATTCCGTCCACAGAAAGAAACGGCAAAACGGTGTCTAGGTTTGTGTGTTCAAACGTTGCGTTGGCCCACAACCGTGTAGGAAGGCCGTCGTGACCTATCCGTAACATCGACGGTTGAATTAATTTCATATTGTGAAAAAACGAGCCGGCGGTCACCGACATGTCACCCGGCTTCTCGGTAGGGCTCAGTTCCAGTTCGGCATCTCCCAGGATCACTTTGTCAAACCGCAGGTCAGCTACCTTAGCCGATCCTTCCCAACGTGCTGTTTTTTCTCCGCTTTGCACCGTCATGTCTCCACTGACGGTACCGAATAGCGGCAGGTGAACGGATTGTACGAGGCGTGATTGTTCAAGTTGTAAGGAATCAACGGCAATGTTCCCAACGAAGTTTCCGGTCTTTAGATTGACGTCCAATGTGTGCAGATGTGCCGACGATGCCGCGGGCATATTCAATTTGGCGTCGGAAACACGAAGGTGACCTTTTGATATCGACACGGACCCGGTCGCAGCGTCGATCTTTTCAGGAAGTGGGTTCAGTTCGGTTAATGTCACCTGCGCACTCGCCGTGACGGACTCAATACGGTTTAATGACCCCATGGCTTTGCCTTGGGATAGGTCTAGGCGTCCGCCGATGTCCGGCAGGAGTCTGGCCAGCGGAAAAGCAGTGGCGTTGATATGGGTCGTTTCAAAGCTCAAGTCGGGATCAATTGTGGGTAAAATCGGCGAAAACAACTGCAACGACCCACCCAATCCAATGGTTCCCAGATCGGAGGCGACGTTGAGTTTGTCGGCAAAGAGCTTTCCTTCGAAAAGCCGGATTCGGCCACTCATCGAATCCATGGTCAACCAGGGAGTGACAATCGATTTGCCTTTGACGGTGGCATTGGCCACGTTCGGCAACATAAGTGGGCCCGACAGTTCTGCACCGGTCAATGTGACCGAGCCACCAAATCCAGGGAATCCGGTCAACTCCAGTTTGTGGCCTAGATCCGGCAACTCCAGATCAACCAGAGCACGGATGGTTTGGCGGCTCAGATCGATGTGACCCATTGCCCACAACTCGGTGTCGCCGGTTTTCGCGATGATCGGAGTCAATGACAGGGTGTTTTCTTGGGGTCCAATAACCCAAACAATGTTTCCCAACCATTGGACGGTCGATTCCAAAGGCAAAGACAAGGGCGTATTGCCGCGATCCCACACTAACGGATCGCGGCTTATGGTCGCCGAAAGGGTGAGATTGGCCTGGTTGTAGTCGATGTTGACCTTGGTGCGGCCACTGATGGCTCCGTCGGTGATCAAAACGTCTTCGATAGGCAATCCGACCAATGGTGATGTGAGAATCGCGGTCGGAGACACCGCGGCAAATGCTGCTTCAAAATGGGAATGACCCCGGGCTGGCTGAAACCAGCCGTTGGTAAGGTTGATCCGGCCAGCGCCAATGGTGGATTCCAGCCGTTCGACGACCACCGCGAACCCCCCTTCGGGATGGTGTAGGCGGGCATCCAACACAATGTCTTTGGCGTTCAGTCCATTCAAATCAAGTTCCGGTGAACGGAGTTCCGCAACCACAACCGGTTTGGGGATCTCCCCAGAACCGGAAAGCCAGATTTGTGCTGGGCCGTTTGCCCACTCACCCAACACTTGGGTGATGACCGGTTCGTGGGCGTTGAGTTGCAACAGGGCTTCACCGCTGAATGACGTGGGTTCGTTGGGCCGAAAATAGAGGCTGCCAAACGTTTTCAGCGACGAAGCGCCTACGGTTGCCGAAGCGGTCGCGACGTCGAAATAATCCCGGTGTAGGTAAAAACCTTTGGCGGCAAATTGATGGATCGGGATTTGCCAGGGCGACGGGGCAATGGGGCTAATCGCCGGATCAAAAAGAAGCTCACCGGCGGCAACGTCCAATTCCGGCGTGCTGACAGTGACGCCGCCATCTTTTACAAACACCGAACTTTGGCGAAATTCGATGCCGCGATAATCCATTCGGAAATCAGGAAAAACCAATACACATCGGCCACGTGTGCCGAATGCGTAGGGAATGTCGACTTTTGCCGGGCCGCGGCTTGGGCCTACCGATGGAGAGCCGTCGTCAAAAGCGCGGGCCAACGTGGGTTCGGCTCCTTCCATGAAGTCCAAAAGAACCATAAAGTCATAGACTTCGGCTCGGGAAATCCGGATATGAAACGCGGTCGGGCCACTCAGCCAGTGAGCCTGAAACAACGCGTGACCTAACTCGGGAATCACCCATGAAAATAGGTCGCTGAGGTCTACTTCGGCAAATACTTTGTCCGCGGTAATTACCGATGTGCCGTTGGGATCGGTAATGTCGACGCCGATGATTCGGGTTTGCCAAGGCAGAGGCCCCCATTGAAGGGAGTCGACGTGGATGGCACCTGGAAGTTCGGCGTCCAGTATGGGGTGCAGAACCGGCAAAAATTTTGAAGAATTGACGGCAAAATAGACGATACAAAACAGGGTCAACACGTACAGAAATGACCGGAACACCAACAGATAGGCCCAATAGAGCAATTTGGCTATCAACCATAGGATGTAGCGGGCGACTTTGCCAATGGTTGTGAGCCCTTTCACCGACCGGTTCCTGTTGTCCACGATAGCGGCCCCAGATACACCGCGGGAACTGTTGTAGGATCGGTGTGGGGTAGAAGGGGTTGGACCGTTCCGTCGGGAGTTCGTAACGTCAGAGCCGATGATTGAAGTGTCAACGAACGTTTTTTGAGCACGTCACCGACCACCGTAACGTTGCCCGATATCCATGCCGTCTCGGGTGGGTTGGCGGTGGTGTGTAGTGGTTGCGGCAGTGCTTTGACCGGCAACTCAGTAAATGAACTGACCAATTCATAAGGGGCTTTGCGGTTTAACAAACCGATCTCCGGCCTTAAATGACCGCTTAGTTCCGCTTGACCACCGTCCCAGGCGATTCCGAGACGTGACAATTCGATGTTGGGGTAGGGGATCGTCAGCCGCAAATCAATGGTGGGTGTGCCGAGTTCTTGTTGATTTATGTGAAGGCTTTCGGCGGCTCCGGAAAGGTGGAACTGGAGTTTGCCGCCGTCACCATAGGTGGCGCGTGCACCGCGAAGGTTCAAGCTAGATGTGGACCAGGTGTCTGCGGATATCGATCCGACGTCGAGTTGGGTCATGCCGATGTCGATGTGGGCGTCTCGCCGTGCCATGAGTTCAGACACGGCGGTTAACGGAGGTTGTCCAAACAGGTCCTTAACCTGGCCAATCTCGAATTGCGACCATCCGGCTTTTGCAACGGTGGTTGCTGCCAGATCGGTCAGGGTGAGATCGGCAACCTGAATCGATTTGGCCTGGACGTCAAAAACAAGGTCCAACACGTCGCCTTGTTGTTGCGAAAAAGCCGCGTATCGCAGTTTGTCGATGGACAGTTGTTCAACGGCAATGCGATCAGCTTCAAAATAATCCAACAAGAATCGATGGGATGTACCGACCTGATCAAGGAGTCCTTCCAGTTTCATTTCACCTTGTATCAACCCGTTTGACACGATTTCGGTCATCGGTGAGGCTGCCGTGACGGACACCAGGTAACGGAAGACCATGGGTGGCTCAAAATCCATGGCCGGCGAAACGGCGACGGTGGTATTGGGAAGGCCTAATTCGACCATCGCGGCGCGGAAAGAACGGCGGTCCCATACAAATCCGCCGATGTTGAGGTGGTCGATCGGCACGCTGCCGGCATCGACGACGGGTGGAGCGGGGTTTACGAGACGATGAAGGGATTCCGAGTTGGCCAAACCCTTACTCCAGACGTGGCCACCTATGCTGCGTAAGTCGGCTTGGATAAACAAACCCTCTTTGGAGATTTCAACACGCCCGTCGGCAACTACGTTGTGGGATTCGAACCCCCAATCGGGGAATCGAAGGCGGACGGTCCCGTCTTGTAATTCGATGCCGTCGAAAATAAGCAACGGTTTTGGTTTGGGGACAGGGCGCACCAAACCTTTGGACTTAAACCCAAATCCTTCCGTAAAATTAAAGTCGCCGTCGTCATTCCACGAAAGGTTGACTTCATAACCGGTGATTCGCACCTTTCGGATCAACAACGATACCGGTGGGGTGAGCGATAGGTCGGACCAGTTGATCTGAAGCTCAGCGTGGTCTGCTCGGACCATGGGTATCCCGTCGATACCTCGGAGAAGCAAATCGTAGACGTGAAGGTTGTTTGTATAAGGGTCGATTTCCAGCCGGTCGAAGGTGACGATTCCGGGCGGCAACTTCTCGTTGATTCGATTTTCCAGTTCTGCAGAAAAGGCGCCGGCATTGACCGCAAAATAAGCCACGAGTGGCAAAGCGACCAATGTCATCACCAAGGTAGTCAACACCAACGGGATTACCGACGTGTGGGTTGCCCGACCGGCATCCAACATCATAAATAACACGCAATGGCGAAGGCCTGACATTGTTTGGTTGCTGCGGATTCAAAACAACCGGGAGCCGGGTTAGGTCCACAAACCACGTAAACACACTCCACCAAATCGGCCAGTGTTTTTGCTTCGTTGGCAGACAGTTTGGTTTGGCAGGTCCACAAACAGGTATTGGTGGTGCATGCGGTGAGACACCCGATGGCGTCGGAACATTGGCCGTTGCCGGTGTAAACACCACAGGCTACGGCCTGCTCGTGGCACGTCAATGCTCCGAAAATTCCACAGAACCCGCCGGGAGTGTTGCATTTGCTCTGACTACACAACATGTAGTCGACAAAGTGTTTGAAGCCGTTTTCTGAAGCGTCGGCGATACATTGTTCACCACAGCCCGGTGGCGAATTAAACCCACATTGTGCCGCACAGGCATAAACGTCGGCGCAGGAGTCCGTTCCGCCCGTCCAGCACGGCGCGGTTTGGTCTAGGCAGTTGACAAGCATACATTGGGTGTACTGCTCGCCGGCTAAGTTACTGCAATGGTTTACCGAACACGATTCAAACGCCGCAAGCGCTGCTTTTGCGTCGTCGGTTGCAGCGGCGTCACAGGCGGTGTGGCACAGGGAATCGCCTGGGGCACATTGGCTCACACAATGGATGATGCCATTGCAGGTGGTGATTTTGTCCGGAGGGACGAAGGTGTCTGGGTCCGTTGTCGTGGTGTCTGCTGAGGTATCGGCGGTTTGATTGACGTCGATCGGGTCGACGACAACCGTATCGGCTTCGGGTTGCGAGTCGAGGCCACCGTCCGCCGCAGTTGCGATGTCGGGTTGTCCGGCGGTGTCGTCGGTTGTAATGTCGGGTTGTGCTGTGATGTCGGTCAATGGATTGGCCGCGTCGTCGATAGTCAGTGAATCCCCGGTGGTGTCGGTCGTTACTGTTGTCGTGTCTTTGGAGGCAAATGCGTCGGATTCCGAACCAGTGGGGGTGTCTGAGTCATTGGTTCCGATGTTGCCCAAAGGGTCTAGGGTGGTGGATCCGCACGACGCACCAGCACATAAGCCGGATGAGTCCTCGGTTTCGTCGTCGCCGCAAGCCGCTATCGATAACGGTAAGATAACAACCATAAGCGCCAGAATGGTTCGAAGCGGAGAAACCGAACCGGAACCGTCGGTGGTGCGGCGCGTAACAGGGCTCGGGGAATCATTCGAAGTAACTTGACGAAAAGACATGGCCAATGTCCTTAATGAGGTTGGGATCGCTGAGTCGTTCGGGACGTGGAACCGGTTCGGGTCCCGAGTGGCTAAAAACATAGTGCAGACACGGTGGACAAGCAAGTGAAGGGAAAGAGATGACGCAGACAAGCATGGACGTGGCAACAGAGGCTTTTCGGGCGGAACATGAGGCATTGCGGTCTAACGCCGTGTGGTTCGACTTGTCGGACCGTGGAAAAGTGAAGATTTCCGGGCGTCACCGGGTTCGGTTTTTGCACGGGATGTTGACCCACGATGTTAAAAATCTTGAGGTGGGTCGTGCCCGAACGTGTACGATCGTGACGGATACCGGAAAAATGGTGGTAGACCTGAACCTCATCAACCGAGGTGATTTTTTTATCTGTGACGTGGAACCATTGGCCGCAAAGACGCTTATCGATAGACTCAAACACTATAAAGTGGCGGAAAACGTCGAATTTGAGGATATCAGTGGCTCAATGGGGCACTTGTCTATTCAAGGTCCGATGGCCCGCGAGGTGGTGGCGACTTTATTAAAGATACCGGATTTTTCGCTTTCATCGTTGTCGGTGATGGATACCACGTTGGAGAATGACGTTGCGGTAACGGTGATGCGATTGAGCCGTACCGGCGAGGATGGTTATGACCTCTTCCTTGGTGCGAATCATCTGCTGTGGGTAACTTCGCGTATTGGTGAGCTGTTGCCCCATGTGCAAAAAGCATCGGCTGCGGTATTGGAGACCGCAAGGATTGAGGCGGGAATTCCCAAACTAGGTGCGGAACTTGACGAAACGATTTTTCCATTAGAAGCAGGTCTTTATCATGCGTTAAGTTACTCAAAAGGTTGTTATGTGGGGCAGGAAGCGTTGGTCATGATGACCGATCGGGGGCAGCCACCCAAAACGTTGGTAACGCTGTTGTTTCGCGGGGATGGGGCACCACCGAGACCGGGCGGGGTGTTGACGTTGCATGGCAAAGCGGTGGGAAGGGTCACGAGTGTATGCAATAGCCCCAGGGTCGGTGGCTTGTTGGGGTTGGGGTATGTGAAAACCCGAGTTGCTGCCGGAGATGATGCGCTGAACGTCGAAGGCACATCATGGGAGGCGGTACGAACCCCACTCGGGATTGGCTGGGGAAGCGGAGAAAAACCGGCCGTTGAACCCCGGGTGATGAAATAAAATAAGGAACAGCTCTGATTTGGGGCATAGTTACGATTGGGATCGATTGGATTGTGGCAGAATGTCCGATAGTTGAGCCCAACGGTCGCGAAGATAACAAATATATGTTTCCGCGTCTTGGTGGGGCGCAAGTCGCTGTTGTTCCACTTCGGACTCCAACCAATGGCGTATTTGACCGATGTGTTTTCCCGGACCCAGACCAAATTTTTCCATGATTACATTACCGAGGCCCGATGGAAGGGGAGGGACAACGGAGTCGGCATGTTGGATTTCTTCAATACGGCGTTCCAGTTCGGCGATTTGTCGTCGTAATTGTTGGCTTTTGACTTCCGATTTCGTGGTAAAATCGGCTTTGGAAAACGCGATGAGATCTGCCAGATGACCTTCGGTGTCGCGGATCAGCCTGCGTACTGCGCTGTCTGTCCATTCGGTTTCGTACAGGTTGACGCGCGAATGAGACCGAATGACGTATTCGATTCGCGCTGCTTCCTCCGGGTCGATTTGTAGCCGGTGTGCGACCCCCAAAAATAGCAGCGCGCCCAAGTCTTCATGGCGAAAAAAGTGAACTTTGTTGTCGTTGGTGACCGACCGGGTCCAGACTTTGCCGATGTCGTGCATCAGTGCCGCCCATCGTACCACCGTGCTGCGTTCTGCTTGGTGAATCACCCGTTTTGTGTGGTCCCACAAATCTTTGTGATGCAGCGGGCAACTTTTGTGAAAACCGATCATGGCTTCCACTTCGGGCAGCAGGAGGGGTAAGGCGCGGCTTTCGTGCAGAAACTGCAATCCTTCCATGACGTGGTTTCCAAGCAACACCTTTTCAATTTCCCCTTTCCAGGTGTGGCGTGGTGTATCCAGGATGTTGCCGGCGTTCTGGGTAGCGGCACGTAAGAGTTCGCGCCGCGGTTCAAACCCATAATACGCGACGTATTTGGCAATTTTCAAAAGCCACGCTCCGCTTTCGCGGAACACACGGTTTTCCGGGATAATCGTGCCGATTGTTCTGGAACGTAGGTCCTCTAAGCCACCAAACGGATTGTGCACCAACCCGGTGACGTCCATGGCAAGGGCATGGATGGTGATTTCGCGGGTGGCCAAATCGAGTTCGAGGCCCGACAGTCGGTTTTCCTTAAACCAGCGGTAGGGTGGAGCGCTTGTGCGGACCGGAACGATGTGAATCGGGCGTTCGCCGTAGGCGGCGGTAGAAACGCACCGGACGGTCCGATGGACGACGTGGGATAATGTAACGATATCTGAAGGTAACGTTTGGGCGACGGCAGCAATGTGATCCGGTTCAGCGTTTGCCAGGAAGTCCACTCGAGTACCGGCGTGGATCTGCGAGTCGATCAACAGGTCGCGTAATGCCTGGCCGGTCAAAAAAATCGGGACATCGGCGTCATTAAAGGTGGTCAAAACCGCGCGTAAATCGGCCGGAACTAGGTCCAAGGGCAACCTTTCGGTGGAAGTACGATGGGTTGGGATGAAGGTAGGCACGCGGCGAGGGATTGTGGACACGATAACTGCTCCAAAGCAACAAAGCGCGCAAGGCTATAACCGACGAAACTCCCTGTCAATCGTCCCATTGGAAGGAATGGAGAAATCCGGGCTAATCACATGAAGTTAGCGGTGTGTTTGCCGGACAGCACTTCGGATTGTTCAAGGCTGAATCCAATATTTTGAAGCCTTTTGATCCGATTCTCGAACATCGTATGGCGCAATTGGCGGAAATGTTCGGCGCCGGAGCGGATGGATTTGGGGTCGGTGCCGCCGGCGGCGAGAACGGTCAGGGCGTCTTGAATAGGTGCAGGAACGGAATCCAGTTGATGTAAGGTAGCGGCTCGGTGAAACACGGCTTTCTCCAAGCGTTGATACAGCATTGGATCGGCTGCAAGGGCATACCGAATGTGTGCCATACCGAAGTGGACATGTCGTGCTTCGTCCGCTCTCGCGCGGCGGGCTATTTCAGCGGTTGTCTCGTCTGGAGCAAACTGTTCGATATATCGCAACAGGTCAATAAAGGTTCCTTCACCCATTACCGACAACAAAAACATGGCTTCGGAAAAATGTTGCATTGGGCGTGGTCTTGCCGCTATAAGTGGCAAAAACAACGTTTGGTCTTTCACTTTCTACCTTCTTAAAAGCTTAGAAGAACATTTCAATTCGTACGAAGGAACAGGAACCGTTTTTGGATCTATCAACAAAAAAGAGTTGGAAAATATCACGGTTGTTATTCCACCCCAAGAAACCATCTCAGAATTTGAAAGGATTGTAAATCCAATAGATATGGCGATTTTCAATCTTGAACAACAATCCGCCACATTAGCGTCTCTGCGCGACACTCTCTTGCCGAAGTTGATGAGCGGAGAGATTGAAATAACTAACAACTAGGAGGAAATAACATGGCACGAGATTGGGAAGCTACCTTTCGCGAATGGTCAAAACCATCAAGCGATACAGAAGAACAGAAATGCAGTAACACTGAAAAAATGATTAGAGCGGCAATTTCTGAAAGCCCTGCCCTATCAAAACGAAGTATTGATGTCTTTGCACAAGGGTCTTACAGGAATAACACAAATGTACGTCAAGATAGCGACGTTGATATTTGTGTCTGCTGTCGAGACGTGTTTTTCTATGACTTACCTTCTGATGGCTCAATCACAAAATCCAGTGCGGGTTTTAGCGACGCAGATTATGGGTATTCCCAATTTAAGAATGAAGTTGAGTTGGCGCTTGTGGCAAAGTTTGGACGGAGCATGGTAACAAGGGGAAATAAAGCATTCGATGTCCATGCGACAAGTTATCGCGTTGATGCCGATGTGGTTCCCACTTTTGAGCATAGGAGATACTACCAATATTCTGGTCAAATCAGATTTCACAAAGGAACCGAACTACATCCAGACAAAGGTGGAAAAATAATCAACTGGCCAGATCAAAATTACGAAAACGGCGTTGACAAGAACAAAGCCACCAATAATAGATTTAAATTCATTACCAGAGTGATAAAGCGTTTGAAGAACGAAATGGAGGAAAAGAATATTTCTGAGGCAAAGCCTATCCCTTCTTTTTTGATAGAATGCCTTGTATGGAATACACCTAAGGATGGTTTCGGTCACATTCAATACAGTGATGATGTCCGATACGTTTTAGCGCACACATTCAACGAAACTACAACTTTTGAACGCTGCAAGGAATGGGGTGAAGTCAACGAACTGAAATATTTGTTTCGCCTAAGTCAACCTTGGACATGGGAACAAGCCCATGCTTTTTTGGGAGTAGCTTGGGACTACGTAGGGTTCAAATAGGACTTCTGCTTATGATTACTGAAATTCAACTATCAACCTTAGTATTCTTTGTTGCCGTAGTTTGGGGCATTTCCCTTGTTTTACAGGGCACTCCATTATCTTTTGATTTACTGAAGCCCTTTACCAATGTAACTGGAGTGTTGGTTTTACTTCTTGCTTTTTTCGATAAATGGGCTTGGCACTGGAAAATCTTTTATCCTTGGTTGGTTTCCACTCCATATCTGGAAGGAACTTGGAAAGGAAAAATCAAATCAAATTGGATAAATCCAGAGACTGAAAAGGCAAGCGGAATCATTGAAGCGTATCTGGTTATCCGCCAAAAATTCTCAAAAATACATGCAAGCCTTATAACAAAAGAGTCGAGTTCTGAATTACTCACAGGCGAGTTAGTTAAGAATTCAGATGAAACTTGGGAGTTTGTAGGTGCATACATAAACACGCCCAAGATTTCAATTAGAGAGAGAAGTCCCATCCATCATGGCGCTGTAATATTGAAAGTAAAAGGGCAACCACCTACAGGGCTCGAAGGTCAATACTGGACAGATAGAAATACACAAGGTGAAATGCTGTTTTCAGAATACAGTAAGAAAAAAATTCAAGACTTCAATTCTGCGTCAACTGTGTACTTTATGAAAAGGTACTAGAAATTGTCCAACTTCACGGAATCTACCATCGAGCAAGCCGCCATTGATTGGCTCCAAGAGCTGGGCTACACCTACGCTTTCGGTCCTGAGATCGCGTTCGATGGTGAAGCACCTGAGCGAA
>JABWCM010000343.1 GCA_013360285.1 Myxococcales bacterium | reverse complement strand
TACGCTTGGGGTCGATTCGACTGTAGGATGATTCTCCAGCATGGCACCTCCAATTGGAAGGTACTCTAGCACAGTGCGATTAATATTTAAACACCCTCTTAGACTGTGTTCGTAAGTCGTATTCGCTAACTTAAATAAACAATGAGGGATCGTTTTGTCGGTTGGACTGGATCGTATGTTTCAAGCATCTTCGTGTGTGCCACGAATCAGTGTTGTTCCGTGGTGCGAAACACGTGGACGAATTTGTTTTGCAGTTCGAACCGGACCCGTGGACGCTGAAGGTTTACCACATGCTGACGACGGGGAGTTTCTTTTCTGGAGCACACTGGAACAAGGCGATCCAGGTCAACTTGCGAATCGTATTGCAGAAAATTTGGGTTTAAATGTTAACGCGGTGGCAATCACCGGAACGTGGGAGTCCCCGACTTTTGCCGCACACCGATTTACAACCACTGTTGTGCTGGTACAAGTCCGGCAACAAAGTCATATTGATAACGGTATTTGGTGGTTTTTCGACGATATCGTGGCCGACATGGCGCAGGCAACCCACTTTTGGGGGCCACAGTGGAGATACGTTTGTGAAACCATTCAAAATAGGCCGGGTCTTAGAGGGTGTTTGGGAAAAAAATTACGTTACTCGAAACATTGGCCTACTATGTCGGCCGTGCCTCGGTCGGCCCGACCGACTCGTTACGGCCACTGTTTCGCTCACCGGCAATTTTTTCCCAAACACCCCCTTAGAGATCGATGTCAATCGAATTCACCGGCCGCAACCACTGACCATATTATCTTAGACAGTAACGTTATTATCTTCCCTGTTGTGTCGCCAACATTGGCTCCTGCAACCCACACAAATTGCGTGGTAATTGGTCGTCAAACATTGGTCGTCATCGATCCAGCCACGCCGTATATCGACGAGCAGACGCGCCTTATCAAGTTTCTCAAGGGGTTGGAAACATCGGGCGCCCGGGTTGCTCATGTGTTGTTGACCCACCATCATCGAGATCACATTGGGGCGGTGCAGCAGGTGGCAGACGAGTTTCAGGCGACTGTTTGGGCTCATCCGCAGACAACCGCGCGGTTACCCCCCGGCCCGATAGTTACCCATGAGTTATACGATGGTCAGAAACTGGCTTTTGATGCCGATTGTACGTTTTCTGTTTTGCATACACCTGGCCACGCTCCCGGACATTGCGTTTTTATGGACCCCGAAGCGCGGTGGATGGTTCTCGGCGATATGGTTGCCGGTGAAGGGACCATCATTGTAGCCGGTGCGGATGGAGACATGTCCGCCTATATTCGGCAATTGCAGCGGCTGGCTACATTTCCCGTACGCCGGGCCGTTGCCGCTCATGGTCCGGTTTTGTTAAAACCGCAACACCGGATTCAACAAACACACAAACACAGAATTTGGAGAGAATCCGTCATTCTCGATGCGTTGCGGTCAAACACACCATCGAGTGTTTTTGATTTAACCCGTCGGGTGTATCCCGGGATTGCAGGAGCTATTCTGCCGCTTGCTG
Source organism: Myxococcales bacterium (assembly GCA_013360285.1). Classification (GTDB taxonomy): domain Bacteria; phylum Myxococcota_A; class UBA9042; order JABWCM01; family JABWCM01; genus JABWCM01. Next base: position 4,501 of record JABWCM010000343.1, on the reverse strand, counting down.
AACAACAACTATTGGCACATTTGGCCAAGCTGGAAGCCGACCGAGCGGTGCAAAACCTAGGACGCGGATTCTGGGCGCTTGTTGACGGTTAACCGAGAGCGGATTTCTGCATTTAGTAACGCCACGACGTCAACAATCGAAAGCGAGTCAACCGAGTGAGTGCGCCGATTTGTTCCGACTGCGGCATAATAGGTCTTTTGGGCGTTTACAAATTCGATTCCCAGTCCTTTGGCACCCATGGGCCGTAATCTAGCGTAGGGTTGGATATCTCCGCCAGCGTTCAGTGACCACTCTCCGAATGTTTGACCGGCAACAAGTATCCGGCGGAAAATTCCGTGACCGTCGATATGCAGCGTTTCCCGTCCGAACGATTTTCCGACGGAAAGTGTGGTCAGTACCGCGCCGAAGACAAACAGCGGTGGCCCAACAAGGAATCCCATCAATGGGCTTGACGGCACATTGACAAGCATGACAAGACCAAGAAAAATCGTGGCAATTCCGGTAAATAGCAGAACGTTCCCCAAACTCCACCGGAATCCTGCGCGGAACGTGACAACAAATTTGTTCGGATCTGTTTCGATTTTGAGATCTGGAAACGACGGAATGGACTTATCGGGAACCGGTTCGGGCCACGCGGTGCGGCTATGAAGCACCTCGGCCGCTTTTTGCACGAACCCAGAAGCGTCGTCGTGGTCCGTGGATTCGAACAGAACAACGCATGCCCCGTTGCGGCACATTGCCTCGGCGGAATGAATCTGAATCGTTTCGGTGTCGTCTCCAAGTGTTCGAATTTGTGTCCTTAAGTAAGCAATATCCTCCAGCGGTATTGTAGCAAAATCCGATGGTTTGTCCCCGAAAATCTTGAGTGTCCGGTCATTTTGGTCGATCGTCGCGCCTCCCTTCGGCCGCAGCAGAACGAGCCCCATCATGATGATCGTGATTCCAAGCACAACAAAAAAAAGGACCGCCAGCCAGGCTAATTCCGACTGATGTGTGGGATACAACCCAACGAAATCAACAAGGCCGCTTGTTGCCAAAATCGAACCGGCACCGATCATAGCGGTTCCCAAAACGACAGATTTCTGAGGTGGGGTCAGCAGCAGTAGGGAATGTTGTTTGTCCATAGGGTGCGCCAATTTGGAGACACGGCGATCCCCACGTTGCTGTTACTGGTAATTTAGGCGCGCGAATTGATCATTTAGCTGGTCGGTTGGTCGTTATAATTCGTAAGGTCATCTGAATGGCAGCACCATCGCCCGAACGGTTGGAAATCAAAGGTTCACCTGCCGAGCCACGACTGCCTGCATCAAATACTCTTCCGCTGTGCGCCTAGGACCCGGACCTGACGCCATACGCCGGTACTCGCACGCCAACGCACGGCGGCGATAAGATTCGTACATGCTCGCAGAATCGGTCACCTGCACAAAACGTGTGCAATCCATCCCCAAAATTTCGCCTGCTCGTTTCGGGTCAACCGCGCTTAAATGACGCTCTTCCATCTCACGCCGGAGTCGAGTCAGTTCCTCGAAAAGAAGCCCGAATAGAAATTCCTCAAATGACGCACGTTCCGATGGAGACAACCCGTCTCGTCCAAAAAAGTCCATCAATTCTTCCGGAGCGTTTCCTTGTGCGAGCCGAAACATTTCGTATACGCCCATCAATGTTCCCAATTGCACGTGGACCTTGTTTCTGGCAAACCACATCGCTTCCAACACCGGTGAGAATTGGGTTACCTCGGTCAGTCCCGGTTTGTCCCAGATACCAATAAGAATACGGGCTGCATGCTCTTTGATCGGATCCGGCACTTCCAACGCATACAACATCTCAATGAGAACCTCCTCGCCGAGTTTTGTATATACCGACTGATCGAGTTCATGCCGCACTTCTGCCACCAATTCCGTCGGATATGGATCGCAACTGCGCTGCATGGCAAGGATAAATGACCGAAATAATTGTATCTTTGCGACGAGAAACGCCCGTCCGACGGTCGCTTTTGTCGGAAGGTGTAACTCAAAGGCGGCGCGATCTTGGTGAACCAATCGGTCGATCAGGTCTTCCGGGCGCCGGACTTGGTCTCCCAGTTGTGTCCATTCCATCAAGGATGGGTAACTTTGCGCAACTCGTGCGAGCCACCCTAGTCGCCCGATATTGTCCTCAATACACTTTGTTCCACGCAACGTTTGCACTACGCTCAACGTGCGGTTAACTAAGTCCCATTCTTTGTCATCTAAATATGCGACTGCGCGCACCATGTTCCATCTATCCGCTGAATCGCGCTTACTGCGCCGGTTTTAATGACGCGAAATTGTTATGTGACAACTTGCCACACATTCCGGCAACCCCTTGTTTTTCACTACTCCCGCTCAAACAAGGTTGCAAGTCCTTGACCCACACCGACGCATAAAGACGCGATTCCAAAGCGCTTATTTGAGCGTTTCAACTCATGAATGAGCGTAGTCGAAATCCGTGCTCCGCTCATTCCTAACGGGTGGCCGATTGCGATCGCTCCGCCGAAGACGTTCGTTTTGTCCATGGAGATGTCCAACTGCCGCATCACCGCCAGCGCTTGTGCCGCGAATGCTTCATTTAGTTCAAACAAGTCGATGTCATCTGTTGTCATGCCATTGTGCGCGAGGAGTTTCCTGATCGCGCCGACGGGTCCAATACCCATTACCCGCGGATCGACTCCGCAGGACGCTCCACCCCGATGAGTCGCCAATATTGGTAAGTTACGGCGTGCGGCTTCATTTCTGCTCATCACCAGTAACGCGGCAGCCCCATCGTTTAATGTGGAGGAGTTTCCCGCCGTTACCGTGCCGTTCTTACGGAAGGCGGGCTTTAACGAGGCAAGGGTCGCAACAGATGTGTCTGGTCGGATTCCTTCATCTTTTTCGACCACAACGGGTGGTCCTTTCTTGTGGGCCAAAGTGACGTTCACAATCTCGTCAGAAAAAACCGATCTGTTCCATGCAGCGTGCGCTCGCCGATGGCTTTCCGCGGCAAAATTGTCCTGGTCTTCCCGAGAAATGTGGAATTGTTCTACGAGATTTTCGGCGGTTTCTCCCATGGCCTCTAAGGGAAAAAGTTCGGCCATACGGGGGTTGGGAAAGCGCCATCCGAGTGCCGTGTCAAACATCTGCACGTTGCCCGATGGCTTCTGATCAATAGGTTTTGGCATCACCCAGGGAGCTCGCGACATACTTTCTACACCGCCGGCCACCACTATCTTTGCTTCTCCACAAACGATCAGTCTTGCTGCTTGGTTTATGGCTTCCAGTCCAGATGCACATAACCGGTTCACGGTTACCCCCGGCACCGAGTGAGGAAACCCAGCAAGAAGCAACGCCATTCTGGCGATATTTCGGTTGTCTTCGCCGGCCTGGTTAGCACAACCGAGGATTACTTCGTCCACGTCCACCGGATCGATTCCAGGTCTTTCCACGACGGTGTTTAATACCAACGCCGCCAAGTCGTCTGGACGCACACTTTGAAGGGCGCCGAATTGTTTTCCCACGGGCGTGCGTGTCGCAGCAACAATGACCGCATCTCGATCGGACTTTGGAAATCTTGTCATCCTATCCATACCTTTGAGCTGTAACGTGCTCCTTGTTGGACTCTCGTTCACGACTGTTTCAGAGCGGCCACGCGATTTCCGTTAAGATAACGGGGACTGTTGTAGAAAATGGTTCCATGTCATCAAAAAAAACCCGCACAGTCACGTTTGCTTCTCGTCCTTCGAAATCCGACGCGCAACATGGTTCGTTCAGTTGCACCATAAATCCGTCACGATATCGAATCCCGGACGGCCCGTCCTTAAACGGAACCTTCAAAAACAACGGTGAGTTGATTTGCACGCCGTTCTCCATGATGTCAACCTGGATTTTGGGATTTCCGGGCGGCGCGTCGACCAAAACAATGGTGAGCCACGTCGCAATCCCGCCCTGGTTTGCATCAAAAACACCAAGGCTTTCCATTGGTTGAATGGGCTCTAAGACCACCTCATCAGCGTATGCCTGCGCTACTACAACACAAGGAACACCCGCTGTACACCCGGCAATGGTGTTTCCCGTACTCGACTCATCCGTTTCACACGCGTTGACCATGTGAGACATCAGAAAAATGGAAAACAAGACCCATGGTTGGTTCGGTTGCATAAATCCTCCGCTGTTGGTTACTGTAGCATGACGTACAACATGCCAACTGAAGCTAGGTTATGCATGGCGTGTGCCACAATGGACGGTAGGATACTTCCCGTTGCTTCATATAACAGCGCAAACACGGCCCCGAGTGCAAACAAAGGGAGCACCGTAAGTACGCTTGGGTGAACCGCGGCAAATAAGAAAGAAGTAAATAGAACAGCACCATAGACCCCCATACGATCTCGCAGCATCCGATAAAAGAAGCCACGAAACAACAACTCTTCAAATATGGGAGCCACAATGACCGGTGCCAAGGTGATAATGATGGCTTCTGGCCACGAATCGGCACGGGCAAGCAAGAG
>JABWCM010000002.1 GCA_013360285.1 Myxococcales bacterium | reverse complement strand
TAGCTGAACGAACTTGGACGGATGCTTTTGGCCCCACTGCCCAGAAAAAAACCTGCGCCATATTCCCGATATGACTCGGTTTTCTTCCGGGCATCGGGGGCAAAATCTCCGCGTCCAAGTCCGTCCCCATATTTTTTCACAAACTCAGAGAAAGGCGAGATCAACGTCGCGGCGATCGTCGTAGAAGCGCAGTTGGCCATCGATGCGGAAAAACAATGGACGCACCCGGCCTATGTGACGTCGGCACGGCTAAAACTGCGCTGTCCGGCGTATTTGTTGGTGATTACACCCAACCCCCAGGTGGCGGAGTGGTACAGACAAACGATAACGATAGGCCACCCGGGATTCGCGCTGACACCGTTGGTGATCGACGAATCGACGTTGACGATGCCGAAGGAGGGCGGCAGTGCACCAACGATCCCGGAGTGGGCCGTGCTGGTGGCCATGATTCACGGAAAGTCGGCAGACGCCGTGCCGGCGGCCAGGGAAGCGTTCCGCCAAATCACCAACTTTGCAGAGCCGTTGAGGGACCAGTATATTGACGCAGTGTTCGCTGCGTTGAACGAAGCCGCACGACAACAGTTGGAGGAAGAGATGGAAGTTACTCAAATCGCAAGTGAATTCGGCAGAAAAAAATTCGAGGAGGGAATGGAGAAGGGGATCGAGCAGGGGATCGAGAAAACAATCGAATCGTACCGCCACAATATCCTTCGAGCCGCAGAATCCAAATGCGGTCCGTTGACCCCACGGACCCGCCGAATGTTGGAAAACGCCAACCAGGACCAGTTGGATGCGGTCCTATTGGGTTTGGTGACAGCCGCCGACGGCGAATCCGCCAGACAGTTCCTGACCAAATTGTCCGCATCCAAGCGCAAATGAGTTTGTAGTTTCCCTCGCGCGAGATGTTGCACGACAACAGTTAGAGGAGGACATGGCAGTTCCTCGAATCGCAAGTGAACTGGGGCAAAAGTGGTATCAGCAAGGCCTGCAAGACGGGTTCGAGAAGGGATTCCGGATCGGACTCGAAATGGCCAGCGAACTCGCAAATTGCAGGGTTCAGCAAGCCATGCAGGAGGGATTGGCAAGGGCCATCGGAAGGTACCGCCAGGGCGTTCTTCGAGCCGCGGAAGCCAAATGCGGTCCGTTGACCCCACGGACCCGCCAAATGTTGGAAAACGCCGACCAGGACCAGTTGGATGCGGTCCTAATGGGTTTGGTGACGGCTGCCGACGGCGAGTCCGCCAAAAAATTCCTCACCGAAATGTCCACCGACACACAGAATTCCTGAAGAAATATGGGCGCATCCATGCGGGGCGACAACTCCATGTACGTAGGCGGTTTCCATGTGGGCGCGGTTGGGGCCGACATCGGCGCCAACGTCCACGTCTGGGCCCTCACCAACCGGGTCCCGTCCTCGATGACGTGTGAACCCAACCGCAAGTGGACGGTTCCAGTCCCGTACACCGACGCGCGTCCGTCCCAACTCGATATTCACAACAATCTGTCGCACTTCGTCGGATTCGAAACCGGGGTATCGGAGTCGTGGGACGCCCAATGGGCGCGGCTGCGGCGGTTCGTGCAGCAGGTCGCCTTTCGGGATCGTCCCCCGGGTGGAGTCATGCGGCGATGAAAGCCGATGTCTCGCACGGGGGATGCTCAACCTGCGTAGCCCGCCCTTCTGTCCGCTGTGCCGGCTGTTCACGTAACTTCTGTGATACCCACGGTGGGCCCGCGTGGGTCGCCCGTCATCTGTTCGGTTCCCGCCTGATTCCGCAACCCGAAACGCTGTGCGGGTTGTGCCAATCTCACCGCATCTGGCAAACGTGGCGTTTTTTTGTCGTGCTGCTCGCGCTGGCCGGTGGGCTGGCGGCCGCGCTGGAGGGCCAGCCGTGGGCACCGGCGGCTTTGATCCCGATCGCCGGGGTGTGGTGGTGGGTGGCGACCACCCGGCTGCGCGCGATCGAGCGCGAGCGCGGCACTTCTACGCGTTTGCCGACGGACCTGGATGAGGAGAAGTGATCCTGGCCATCTTGTGGCACGCCGTCCCGGCATGGATTCACTCGTTACGGGATTCGAAGGTGGGCAAGGGTGTCGCGACTTTCCGTGGGCGTTTTTCAGCAATCTGCGTCGGGTGCGTTGCAAGCGCCAGGGTTGACGGCGGCGTGCCCAAGCGACGCGGGGCAGACTCGCATAACGGACCCAAAGCGTGTCCCAATGACCTTCGATAGCCGCGGGCACGGGCACGAGCACGGGCACGGAGAAGCCCGGGCGTTTGCAACGCACCCATCTGCGTCCTGACCCGCCCCCCCAGCGCCCTACAACCACGTATGTTCAATCGCATCCAATTCGGCCCGCTGTTCATCGGTGAGCACGAGGTCGAAGGGTTGGGGTTGGTCTCGGTTGCCGATCAGCTCGTCCAGCGGCGGCAGCATGGCCATGTACGGGGCGGCTCGGGGGTCTACTACTTTGCGGGCCCCGGCCCATTGGCGCAGGGTGTACCAACTCCAGGATTCGGTGCGGGATTCGAAGGTGGGCATGGGTGTGGCCGCCTCCAGCATCCACGTGGCCCAGGCGGAACCGTCGTCGCAGGCGCCCAAGCGGTAGGTGAATTCCCCGCGGCGAGGCGACGGTTTGGCCGTGCGCAGTTTGCGCAACAGGGCCGCCAAAAACCGCGGGCGGGCCAGGGGATCTTCGCCGGGTGCGCGGTCATACGCATACGCCGGCGCGGTCATTTCCGCGAACAAGTCGACGATGACCGGCGGAATCTTCTTGGTTTCCAACTGCTCGTACGCCAATTCCAAGTACCAATCGTCTCCGGCGACGGCGCGCAGCGAGTAGGCGATGGCGCGCATCTGTTTGCTGGGCGGCGGGTATTGAAACAGCCATTGGAACGCCGGAGCCAAGACGTGCCGACCTTCCGGTTCCGCGGCGAGCATGGTGAGAGCACTCTCACCCCGTTCCAGGGGCGCCCCCTTCAGTGCTGCCATACGCGTGACGAGACCAAAAACCACGGGTCCGCGAGGATGGGTTTCCAGTTCTTCCTTGAGTCGGATTCGCTCGTCCAGGGTCACCTTGGGGGCCAGAATTCCCTCGATGGCGGTATCCCAGGGACCGGCGGGCGGGCCGGCCGCCTTGCCGTCCGCGGTCCAATCGAGGCGCCGATACCGCCCCTGATCGTGTTTGATGCTGGGACCGCCGGGGCCGGAGCTATACGACCCCAGGCGCCACCGGGCCGGCGCCAGTTGAATGCCGAGGGCGTCGCAGAAGGCCATCTCCCAGGCGGCGAACGTCGGGTCGACCTGGCTCAGGGGAACCCAAATGTCGAGGATGACTGAACTATTTCGCCGCAAGAAAACCAGGAGACGATTCGTGCCATATTCGTGTACGGGCTGACCCGGCATGGGGGCGTCCTGGTCGGGAAATTTCCAGATCGGCGTGTAGTGAAGGTTCAACTCCACCTGGGGATCGGTGGGATAACCCGACGTATCCCCAAAGGACCAACGAATGGCGTCAGCATCGCCATGCGCGACCACCCACTGGGCCATACGCTCCCAAGTTTCGGCAAACCCGGGCGTATCCAGGTCGATCTTCCATTGCGTCTCCCACAAGTCCCCCGAAGCGCCCTCGGCAAAACGATGCGGTTGACCGGCACCGAAGGCGGCTTCGGCCGAGGCTACGAGGGGGTTGGGGGCGCCAAGGGACCCCCGCTGCGCCATGCCGTCATCGGTCCGAGGACCCTTGCCCCGGGTGGCGCGATACAATGTTTCGGATTGGGCATCGTAAACGGTCAAGGTAGCCTCGATGGGCTGCGAAGAAGTGGCGCAAAGCTGCAACGCCCGTTGAACGTTGGCAAGCCCGGTAGAAGCATTGGCTCGCAGCGATTCACCGCCGTAAGCGGAGTTATAACAAAGGTAGGGTCCAATCCAGCGTCGTGCGGTCATGAGTTCTCGCTTTGCCTTGCCGTGACGAGGCCGCAGGGGGTCAACAAGGTGTTCGGCCCAAAAATCCGACCGGAGAAGGCTTTTTGAAACGACCGCGACAATAACAAACGGAACTGGTGTGTCAAGAAGGCTTACGAAAGTCGGAAAGCACGGCAGGCGCGGGGCCAACTCCCGTTCTGCGCGGGTGCACGCCATCGCGGGGGCGACACCGCGCGCCGGCGTGCCCAGCCAGGCGTGCTGCACCCGCGGCGGGCGGCAAGACCGGGTCCCCGAAGTGCCGCGCGCGACATGCCGAACAATCCAGCAGATGCACCGATGGCCAACCGGATGTGTCATGCTCGCGAAAAATCCCGACCGTGTAACCGAGTTCGGTGTTTTTTTGGTTGCGAAAAGTAGCACGACGATCTAAGACGAAATCAGGTGTACCGTGGAGGAATGGTTTGAGAGGGTCAGCGAAAATAGATAAGCGAACCCTGTTCGGCTAATTTAGGCTGCCTTGGCCAGTCCCGTCCTTGCGGAATATTCCCGATATTCCTCAGTCCGGTCCCGGCCAATTCAGCGCTAAACTAGCTCGACCAGGGTCACTTCCGGCTTGAAGCTGACTCTCTGAGTCTGTGAAAAAATAGCTGCGCGGACTCTGGGCAGTGGGGACAAAAGCATCCGTCCAAGTTCGTTCAGCTATTTTTTCACAAACTCTCTGAGCCGTGAGCCTCCTGGGACTGCCTTTTGGTCCCACAAACTCCGGGAGACAACCGATGATGAGCCGTACCCTTGCTGCTGGCCTTTCTGTTCTTTTCGTTGCCCATGCGCTGCATTCGCCGGCCCGCGCCGCATGTTACGATCCCCCCGGCGACATGACCCACGACGGGATTGTCAACATTGCCGACGTACAATGCGGAATTGTCGCGGCGCTCGCTTCGCTGAGCGGCCAGGCGGAGGTGGCCTGTTTGGGCGGACCGGTCATTGCCGCGGATTTGGACTGCGACTGCCTCGTCGTTGTCACCGACGTGCAACTCGCCATCACCTATGCCCTTGGTGCTCCCGTTTCCGGCGGCATCGACCAAAACGCGAACCAATGCCCCGACTCCTGCGATTCCGCGGGCCCCTGCGATTGTCAACCCGACGGAACGGCTTGTGACGACGGTGACCTTTGTTCAGCGGACAGTTCGTGTCTGAGTGGACAATGTATGGCCACCACGGCCGCACCCGATGGACTTGTGTGCAACGACTCCAATGCCTGTACGTATCCCGACAGTTGCAGCGGCGGCATTTGCGGCGGCTCTCCAAGCCCATGCGGCGGCGGAGCCAGCCTCTGTGATGGCGGCGGGGGGTGCACTGTTTGTGATCCGTTGTTGGGTTTGGTCAACCATCTCATCAATGGGGACGCCGAGGCCGGTGCGGCGTCCATGAGCGGCAACGAGGTGGTGGCGATTCCCGGCTGGACCGCGTCGTCGAACCTGACGGTGGTCCCGTGGAATTTGGGTCCCGGATGGATGTCCCTCGCGGACTCGGGACCCGGTGATTCGTCGGGTCTCGGTTATTTCTCGGGGGGGCCGGACACCGCTTTCTCCACGGCGACCCAAAACGTGGACTTGAGCCAATTTGCACCGGATATCGACGCAGGAACATCGACGTTCGCGCTGTCGGGGTACCTGGGCGGGTATGAGGGTCAGGGCGATCAGGTGCGTGTGTCCGCCGTATTTTTGGACACCGCGGGCGAAACGCTGGGTCAATCGAGCATCGGTCCGGTAACGAGCGCCGATCGATGGTCCTTGACCGGATTGTTGTTGCGGAGCGCGTGCGGGCCCGTTCCCGTTGGCACACGAACCGCCGCCGTGACCCTCGAGGCTACTCGGTTCGCGGGTCTGTATAACGATGGTTATGCCGACAACCTGCGGTTTGCCTTGGTCCCCGACGTCACCAAGTTGTGTTTCACGGACCTGGACTGCGAGTATGGGGTGGTCGATTGCACCGCCGGGGTGTGTGATGCCAACCACCAATGCCAGTTCGTGACTCTGGAGGGCGTTTGCGATGATGGTCTGCCCTGCACCATCGACTCATGTGATCCCGTCAAGGGCTGCCAAGGTAAGTCTACTTGCGACGATTCGGACCCGTGTACGACCGACTTCTGCAATGCCCTCGGTCAGTGCGAATTCAAGTCCCAGTGCGAGGACGGCAATCCTTGCACCACCGGGGACACATGCAGCGGTGGGGTTTGCGTGGGCGGGGCCGTGGTGCCTTGCGACGACGGGAATGTCTGCACCTTCGACGGTTGCGACCCCGCGGTGGGCTGTGTGTTTGCGGCGTCGGGCGGCCCATGCGATGATGGGAACGCCTGCACCGTGGGCGACAGTTGCCCAACACCCGAGGTCACCGTCGTGCCGGCATCTTTGATGGTCGGGGAAGCGTCCTGCGCATCGGGCGCGACCCCCATTGCGCCAAACTGCGCCCGCCAGAACTACGACAACCCGGAAAACCTCGCGGCTACTTCACCGTTTGGGGCCGCCTATCCGGCCGTGACCCAGGCAACGATTGCGAGCGGCGCTTTCGATATTCACCAGCCCAAGTTCCTCAACGATGGGGCCTATGGAAATGGCTCGAGTTGGATCGGCGTGGGTCCCAACAACTGGATGAAGATCGATTTGGGTACGAAACACAAGATCGACCGAGTGCGACTGGGGCGTGATCGGTTGGGCAACTTCGATGATCGTGACCCGGGACGAATCCGAATACTGGTGGCTCTCGCCGATGCCCACTACGCGCAAGGAAACGATGACAACGATTTGTGGGAATATGTACAGGTTTTCGACTCCAACGATACGCCGTTTTCGGGGCAGATCACGTTCAACGAGACCATTGAAGCGCGGTTTGCCGCGGTGGAGGCGCGGGTGGTGAAGGTGCGCGTAGAAGCCGATGGGGCAGCGATAGACGAGATCGAGATCCCGCCGGCGATGGGCGGCTCCTGCCTCGCGGGTGCTGCCCTCGATTGCGACGATGCGGATCCGTGTACCGCGGACTACTGCGTTGGTGGAATGTGTTTCCACGAGACAAATGCCTCTGGTCTGGAGGACTTGGACATGGACGGGTCTCCCGCGTGCGTGGATTGCAACGACTCCGATCCCGATGTGTGGCCAGGTGCGCCGGAGTTGTGCGACGGCAAGGACAACGACTGCGATGGCTTGGCGACCGGCGAGGTCGACATGGATCTGGACGGATATTTGGCGTGCGTGGATTGTGATGACGACCAACCATCGCGTTTCCCGGGGGCGCCGGAAGTCTGCGACGGCAAGGATAGCGACTGTGATCCGGCGACGACTGCCACCGTGACTGCCGTTCGGTGGGTCAATATCCACGTTCCGGGTGGAGGATGGGCCAATAGTTTTTGGAATTTCAACGATCCGATTTCCGGGACCGCGAAACACAAAGCCACTCTGTATGCAACGTTGCCGCCCGGCAAGGTGTTGGATATCGAGGTGCGAGCGCATGTCACGCACGCGCAGGGTACGGGCGCTATGGACCTGTGGTTGTTTGCGCCGGACGGTACGGGCGTTCTGCTGGCGAACAACGCCATCGGAGCCCCGGGATTTGTCGACACGACGTGGGACGACGACGCAACGACACCGATCGGCCAGCTCAAAAGTTCGTTTATTGGGCGTTTCAAACCGGAAACGCCGCTGTCCGCCGTCGTAGGAAAGAACAGCGGGGGTTCGTGGGCATTCGAAGCGAGTGATTTCACGAGTTGCTGCGGTTCCGGCGTGTACGGCACGGTTCATTGGTGGAAACTGTGGGTCAAACTGGAGGTGGTCGCAGGAGAAACCGATCAGGATGGGGACGGCCTGTTGGGCTGCGCGGGCGATTGCGACGATACCCGGGCCGACGTCGCACCCGGACTGCCCGAGTTGTGCGACGCCGTGGACAACAACTGCGACGGCGTGCTCCCGACCGACGAACTCGACGTGGACGCGGAGGGTTATGCCACCTGTGCGGGCGACTGCAATGACGGTAACATAACGGTTTATCCCGACGCCCCGGAAATCTGCGACGCATTGGACAACGACTGCAACGGGGTTTACGGCGCCGTTGGAGAACACGATTTGGACGGGGACGGGTACTTTGCCTGTTTGGATGACTGCAACGATGAGAACGGGAGCATTCACCCCGGCGCCTCTGAGGCTTGCGATGGAATCGACAACGACTGTAGCGGAGCGGTGTCGGACGAAGAACTCGATCCGGACGGGGACGGGTGGATGACGTGCCTCGACTGCGGTCCCACCGATCCGAAAGCGTATCCGAACGCGACAGGGTTTTACGACGTTCCCTATGCGTGGTATGGCGGTGGGCTGAGTTGGGACTATGATTGTAATGGGGCCTTCCAAAAGCTATGGACCGAACAGGGATCGCCGTGCGGAGGGTTCTTCGGATTCTGCGGGTTTACTCCGGGGTGGGTGAACACCCCCGCGCCGACATGCGGTGTTTCCGCCAGTTGGTACAAAGACTGCCCGTCCGCGTTGTTTTGCGACCAAGGCACCACCGAAATGCGTAAGCAGAAATGCAGATAGACAACCGGCGTAGCCAGAGGTTCATGATGGCCATGGGGGTCGGTGAATATCCTGGGGCGGGCGAGCCGGAATTCGGGGAGGGCGCCTCGCCACTTCTGGCTGTCCGTTGTTGGCTCGGCCATATATCGAGCGTTCGCCGGCTTCGGTTCTTGGTCGGTCGCCGCATCGGATTTTGCGAGTCGAGAAACAACATGTGGAAGGCCCGGAACAGTGGTTTCGGGCGACACCGGCAACGGTGCCGATGAAATTGGAGAGAGAGTTTGTGAAAAAATATGGGTGCCCCTTGGGCCGCGAAGTTTACGCCGAATGGGTTTTGAGAAACCCGAGTCTTATCGGGAATATGGCGCAGGATTTTTCGGAAGCAAGGCGACCAAAAGCCACCGCCGAAAGCCTGCGCAGCTATTTTTTCACAGCCTCAACGCCTTCTGCTGCACGTCCTGGCCCCCGATTTGCACCTCGGTCGCCCAATTGGCGGGATGTTTCGTGCCGTGCAAAGGCTGCTCCTACGGCTCCGGCGGGCCGTTTTAGGCCAGGTCGCACCGGACCAGCGCACTCAAAATGATGCACATGCTATAAACACTCATAAGTTCATTGACACCGCCCCTGGCTCCCCTTAGTGTCGACTCCCATGGACGCTGTCATGCAGGTGAGCCCGTTGGCCCCTCGGCGGGAATGGCGCCTGGTTTCCGGTAGGCAGGTGGTTTATGGCCCAAAATTTGTTTTCGACGACTCGGATGATCTCTGATCTTACGAAGAAAGACAGGCACGGACTGCGGACGGTGTTTTTGCGCTGCGCCGGACTCGGAAAACCCGGACCACATCAGGACGATGGTGCAGCGAATGCTTCTGCCAACGAGTTTGGGAAAAAATATGGGCGCGGGCTGTGGGCGTGGATTTGGCGGCGGATTGGTTTGGGAAAACCCGAGTCATATCGGGAATATGGCCCAGGATTTTTCGGAGCCAAGCCGCCCCAAAGCCACCGCCCAGAGGCCGCGCAGCTATTTTTTCACAAACTCAAAGCGTACGGTCATCGTCTGCTGCAATGGTACGCTGCTTTCTTTCGCAAACTCCTTTGTATTGCCGCCGTTTGTGGGTTTCCGTCATGGGGTTGGGCCGCGGAATGCCTCGATCCGCCAGGCGACGTCAATGCAACCGGAGTGACCAACGTTGCCGATGTTCAATGTATGATTTTGGCGGTTTTAGCCGACCTTTCGGATCCGAACTCCCCACCACCATTGTGTGCGTTGGTTTCCAAAACGTTGTTGGACGTCGATTGTGACGCACAACGTAACGTCAACGACATTCTCATTGTGATCAACTACGGGCTGCAAAGCCCCCTGAATTTGACGATCGATACCAACCAGAACCAGTGCCCGGACGCCTGCGAAACCCAATGTTCGGGAAAGATGGACGGCACCCCCTGCGATGCGGACAGTTCCGGCTGTACCGCCGACGATGCCTGCTCGGCTGGGGTGTGCGTCGCGGGAAAACCGGTCGGGTGCGCCGACTCGGTTCCCTGTACCCAAAACAGTTGTGTTTCGACCGGGACCAACACCTACGTGTGCCAAAACCCCATTCTTTCCGGCAAATGCCTCATCGACGGGATTTGTTACGATTCCAACACAACCAATCCGGAAAACCTCTGCCTTTTGTGTAAACCCACCACAACACAGACCGCCTGGAGCACTGTTGCGACCGGCACCGCATGCGACGCCGACGGCAACGGCTGCACCACAGGGGATTCGTGTGCGGCCGGCGTGTGCATTGTCGGACCTGCCGCGGATTGTAACGACGGATTGACGTGTACTTCCGACCTGTGTGTCTCCGAGTCCCCCTCATCATTCACATGTGATCACCCCGTACTAAACAAAACGTGTTTCATCGACGGCGTGTGTTGGGCCGCCAACGATCCCAACCCCAGCAACGACTGCCAGGTTTGTAAATCGTCGGTTGCGAAAACCGCCTGGACCGCCAAAGAAGACACCACTTCGTGTGACGCCGACGGCTCGGGATGTACCCACAACGATACGTGCCAAGGCGGCCAGTGTATCGCCGGTGCGGCCCCCAATTGTGCCGATGGGCTGTCGTGTACCACCGACGCCTGTGTTTCAACAACCGCAAATACCTACCAGTGCACCCACGCTGCGAACCCCACCCAGTGTTTGATTGACGGGGTATGCTGGGCTGGGGGAGCCGGCAATCCGGACAACCCCTGTCTTCAGTGCAACGCAGCGACTTCGATTTCCGCCTGGACCGCCAAAACCAACGGGACCGCCTGTGACGCCGACACCAATGGATGTACCGTGGGGGATCAATGCCAAACCGGTGTCTGTACGCCAGGGGCGGCTCCCAATTGCAACGACAACAAAGCCTGTACTGCCGACAGTTGTACTTCGACAGGGGCCACTACCTTCGTTTGTAACAACATAATCTTACCAGACCGCTGTTTGATCGGGACAACTTGTCGCACCGACGGCGTTGCCAACCCATCGAATCCGTGCCAAGAATGCGCCCCTCTTCTTTCTCAAACCCAATGGAGCCCAAAACCAAACGGAACCGCGTGTGAACTGACCCAGGGGTTCTGCACGGTGGACACCTGCGTTGCGGGCAGTTGTACGGCGACGGCGCAAACCAACTGCAACGACTCCAAAAGCTGCACCACCGATGTGTGCGATGGGGGAACATCCCAGTGTATCCACACCGTTGGATCCGGGTCTTGTTTGATCGACGGCATCTGTTATGGGTCCAATGAACCCAACCCACAAAATCCCTGCCAAGTATGCAAACCCGGCCAGAACAAAACCACCTGGTCGTCGCAGACCAACGGAACCCCGTGTAACGCCGACAACAATGGGTGCACCACTTCCGACCAATGTTCGTCGGGCGTCTGCCTTCCAGGAACTACCGAAACCTGCGATGACGGATTGAGTTGCACCACGGGAAGCTGTGTGTCGAGCAGTGCCACGACATTTGGGTGCGACCAGAAACCCACCAGCGGAACGTGTGCCATTGCCGGAACGTGTTATGATTCCGGGGAGATCAATCCGGAAAACCCCTGTGAAAAATGTGCTCCCGCCCAATCGAAAACCGCGTGGTCCCCCCGGAGTGATGGAGTAGCGTGCGACGCAGACAACAGTGGATGTACCGTGGGGGATACCTGCCAGTCAGGGGTGTGCAGCCCAGGACCCACCCTGGATTGTGACGATGGGGCCGATTGTACCATCGACATTTGTTCTTCTGCGGATTCCGAAGAAGCAACGTGCAGCCATACGGTAACGTCCGGGTTTTGTTTGATCGATGGGGTGTGTGTCACGGGGCAATCCGACAACCCAGAGGACCCTTGCCAGCGGTGCAAACCCGCCCTGACAAAAACCGCTTGGAGCGCCGGTCCCGACGGCACCCCTTGCGACGCCGACCAGAGCGGATGTACCGTCCAGGACACCTGTATCTTGGGTGTCTGTACCCCAGGGGAAACCAACGAGTGTGAAGATGGGTTGACGTGTACAGCCGATTTCTGCTCAGCAACGGGGTCGGAAACCTTTGTTTGCGGCAACAGCTTGACGGGGGGATTTTGTCTCATCGACGGCCAATGTTACGAAAAAGGCGAACAACATCCGAACAACCCGTGCCAAAGCTGTCGCCCCGCCCTGTCAACAAGTGCGTGGTCCAACAAAAATGACGGCGTCGTTTGCGAAAAAGACAACAATCTGTGCACCGACGACGTGTGTGCAGCCGGAGTATGTACAACGGAAACCACGGAAACCTGTGACGACGAGATCTCTTGTACCAACGACGTCTGTGATCCGGCCACCGGAGAATGTTCCCACTCCGTCATCAAAGGAAGTTGTTGGATCGACGGGAATTGTTGGGAAGCCCACGCACAAAATCCCGCCAATCCCTGCCTGAAATGTAAACCGGCGCAATCCAAAACGGCCTGGAGCGCGTTGGAAGACGGTACCGGATGCGACGCCGACTCCAATGGGTGCACCCAAAATGACAGTTGCCAACAAGGAGTATGTATTCCGGGGGTTGCCCCCAACTGTGGCGATGGACTCGGTTGCACGACCGACAGTTGTGTTTCCGCAGGCCCCACTTCGTTTACCTGCACCCATCCCATTGAGTCCACCAAATGTCTAATCGACGGCGTGTGTTTCTCATCGGGGGGAGACAATCCGGAAAACGCCTGTCAGCAGTGTAAACCATCCACGTCTTCGACGGAGTGGACCGCCAAAAACAATGGGGTTGCCTGCGAAATCGACAACAACGGGTGCACCCAGGGAGACTCCTGCCAAGGGGGAACCTGCGTGGCCGGAACGTTGGTCAACTGCAATGACAACAAAGGGTGCACCACAGACGGTTGTGTATCCCTGAGCGCAACGACATACCAATGCACCAATCTGATCAAGTCCGGAAAATGTTTGATCAATGGGGTGTGTATGGACGACGGCGACCCAAACCCCACGAACAGTTGCCAGGAGTGCGCCCCCGCCCTCAGTACGACGGCGTACAGCCCTCGACCCAACGGAACCGCCTGCGACATCGCCGGACCCGCTTGCACCATAGATACCTGCCAGGGGGGGGTATGTGTTCTTTCCGGCAACGTCAATTGCAACGACAACTTGGCATGCACAACGGATTCCTGTTCGGCGACTACCAACAGTTGTGTCAACTCCGTGGTGAACAACTTCTGTTTGATCGAAGGGGTTTGTTGGGCGGGCCAGGCAGTCAATCCCCAAAATCCCTGCCAAAGTTGTAAACCCGCAACATCCAAAACCACCTGGTCCAACACCACCAATGGAACCCCCTGCAATGCAGATAACAATGGGTGTACCGTGGGGGATGTATGCAGCGGGGGATTCTGTGAGGCCGGGCCAACCGCCAATTGTTCCGATGGACTGGCGTGTACAACAGAAACTTGTGTATCTACCGGCGCTTCCACGTTCACGTGCAGTGTTGCCGTCTTAAAAGGAAACTGCGCCATTGCCGGCGTTTGCTACACCGCCGACGAGAAAAATCCGGCACAGGTTTGCGAAAAATGTACTCCGTCCAAAAGCCAATCCTCGTTTTCACCGCGTGCCGACGGCCAGGTTTGTAACGCCGACAATTCCGCCTGTACCGGCGGCGACAGTTGCCTAGTCGGTGTGTGTGTCCCGGGACCGGCGGTTGACTGCTCGGATGGTTTGCCGTGTACCGACGATGGGTGCACCTCGTCGGGGTCAGCGTATTCCTGTACTCATACGATCAAATCACAACGGTGTGTGATTGGCGGCGAATGTTTCAAAGAAGGGGAAGAAAACCCACAAAACGATTGCCAACACTGTAAGTCAGCGACCAACACCACCTCGTTTACCAACAAAAACACCAACGCCGCGTGTGAAGCCGATCTCGACCCCTGCACCGACATGGATTATTGCACAAACGGCCAATGTGTTGCTTCGTCGCCATCGACCTGTGACGACGGTACCGAATGTACACAGGATAGTTGTATTCCTTTTGTGGGGTGCCAACACACCCCCGTTGCGATTTTTGTCGATGGGAACAATACGAATGGGGCGGCGGACGGGAGTTCGTGGGAAAAAGCATTCCCCACGATTCGCAGCGCCTTGGCGGTCGCCGAAGCGGGCTCCCAACTCTTTGTCGCTCAGGGTACGTATTACCACGATCCCCAAATCGGCGACGCAGCCTCCGGACAAATGGCGGTAGTCCCCATGAAAGACGACGTGGATCTGTACGGCGGGTTTGCCGGCAACGAATGCAGCATCGCACAACGGCCGTACCCATTGGCCCCCACGATTCTATCGGCCGATTTCGACAAAGATGGCGTCACCGATTATGCAGCAACCGCCCCGTTTATCGGCGACAACCCGGTGCTTGTGCGTGGGGCGTCTCAGTCTACGTTGGACGGGTTCATTCTGGGCGGAGCGGGGGGAGTCGATGGAGCAACCCCCTATCAAGGACGAGCGGCGATTGAAGTCATCAACGAAAGTCATTTTGTGGTTCGAAATTGTAAGATTGTCGGCAACGCCATGACGGTTGGAAAAAACCTCACGGCCTCTACTGCGGCCATTGTTGCAATTGAACTCAGTTCGGACGTGCTCATCGACCGGTGTGAATTTACAGCCAACACCAGCTCGTCCTCCGACCCGGTTCTGCGGGCCAACTACAGTTCCAACGTGGAAATCCGCGACTCGTTGTTTTTGGAAAACGAATCGTTGGGATTTGAAATGGCCGCGGAATTTGTCGATATCGATGGGCTTATTCTACGCGGCACCCGCTTTTGGGGAAACCAAGGGTTGATTTCCGGTCAACGGCGAGTCGTGAGTGTAGCGTCCTGCACCGGAGTGACGGCGGATAACCTCACGTTTTTTGGCAACTCCTACCTGGGCACGGCAAGCGGCTTCGCTTTGTGGGTCAACAACACACCGGGTGTCGTCATTCGTGGGGTGTCGGCGGCGATGGAGCCGGGAGCATGGTCGTTGCTGCGAAACGAATGGGGGTCGTCGGTCACCGTCGCCAACGCGGCCGTTTTTGGGAGTGACGCCCTGCCGGTTTCTTATTTTAACGCCGCGCCGCCGCTTTTTCACCACACCTGCTATGGGGGCGCCCCCCTTGAAGGTACCGCCAATGGGGTGGGCAACATCCACCTCACCGACACCCAGAATCCGTTTGTGGTAGCCGACCTCCACCTTTATTTGGTACACGCCGGTCTGGACGGCCAATCGACTACCTCCCCATGTGTGGACGCGGGAGACCCTGTTTCCGCTCTGGAGTCGGGGGTCCCCTACTGGGCGCTTTCCACCCGGACCGATGGGGCCGCGGATTTGGCACCCGTTGACATCGGAGCCCATAATCTGCCCTGTGACATCGCCGATTCTGCGTCCTGTGCCGCCGTTCAACCGTGTTCCCAAGATTCGGACTGCAACGATGGACTGGCATGCACCAGCGACAGTTGTGTATTTCTTGGGGCCTCCACCTTGGGGTGCGTGCACACGATCAAACCCGCTTTCTGTTTGATCGGCGGCCAATGTATCGCCGAAAACACCACGCAAACAGGATCGAGTTGCGAAAGCTGCCAACCGACACTTACGAACACGGCGTGGTCGTGGGTTGCCGACGGAAGTTTTTGCGGCAGTTCAACCAATGCCTGCGCCCCCAAAAGTTGCCAGTCGGGGGTTTGTGTTCAGAAAAACCCGTGTGAAGATGGTTTGTCGTGCACTACCAACACCTGCACCACCAACGGGTCCGGGGGATATTCCTGTAGCCAAACCGTCATCAACGGCGCCTGTTATGTGAACGGCGTTTGTTATGTAACCAACGATGCCGACCCCAGCAATCCGTGTAAAGAATGTAAACCCGCAACATCCAAAGTGGCTTTTTCCAATCGGAACAACGGGGTGGCCTGTGAAAACGACGCCGATCCCTGCACGATTGGCAGCGTTTGTTCCGCTGGAGTGTGTGGAGCCCCGACGGGCACACTGGATTGTGGTGATCAAAACGGATGCACAACCGACTTTTGTACACCGCTCGTGGGATGCGGCCACTCACCGGCCGCATTGTTTGTCGACGATGATTCCACAGCGGTCAATCCCGATGGTTCTTCGTGGGACCAAGCCTATCCAACCATCACCGATGCTTTGGCAAAAACCGCCGTCAACAAAGTGATTTATGTCGCCGAAGGCCTTTATACCGCCACTTTGGCGTTCGGAAACGTCGTGAAAGTACCGCCGCTGGTCGCCAAATCGGGGGTTACCGTAGTGGGTGGATTTGTGCCCGGTCAATGTTCCCCCGACGAACGTACCTTTCCGTTGCCGCCGTCGGTTTTGACTTCGGATATCGATGGAGACGGAATCTACACAAACGGCGTCGATGCACCGCAGGCGATACAAATCTGGAACGTTTTCAACGTAGTCATCGACGGGTTTGTGATGGGACCCGGGGCCGTGGAAACCGACGCGGGGTATCATCCGTTGATGTTTGTCAACCTGGTCCATGCCGATCAGGTAACACTTCGAAATCTGTCCATGGCTGGGGTTTATAACACTGCGACCGGCGGAAACGTGGGCTCGGCGATGCGGATCGAGCAGGGGGATTCCATTGTGATCGAACGTTGTTCGTTTGACAACAACATCGTGACGTCGATTTCCGGCGGGGGTTTGGGGATTGACCACAGCAACAACGTCACGGTGCGGCAATGTTCGTTTACCAACAACGACGCATCCCATGGCGCTGGTTTGTCGGTGATCACCACGCCGGATTTTCTACTCGAAGATTCCACCTTTGTCGGAAACGAAGGTTCGGGAAGTTATTTTTATGATGGGGGAGCGGTATTTCTGTCGGCATCGGACGGCGCAGTGATTCGAAACTGTACGTTTATCGACAACCAATCCTCCGGAGGGGGAGGGAGTATTTTCGCAGCCGGGACGGACATCACCATTTCCGGTTGTTCATTTTACGGAAACGCGGCTCCATCGACCAATATTGGGCAGGACATCTGGGGACATGGGTCGATGGTGGCCCAGGTCCACAACTGTGTCTTTTATCCCGAATCCCCCACCAAAAGTGTGTTCGGAATGGTCAATGGTGCATCGATCATCCCCCAACATTGCTGCGCTCCGGCTTTAGGGGGAACTCCAGGAAGCACTTACAACGTCACATTCCCCGCTACCACAAACCCATTTGTACAAAAGGGAGCACGCCTATATTTACAACATGCCGGCCTCGACGGGGCAACGACCTCGAGCGTATGTGTAAACGCGGGATCGGACAGTTTGGCAAACACCGCGGGCATCGACTGGGCCACGTTGACCACCCGAACCGACAATGGTTTGGACAGTACTCCGGTAGACATTGGTGCCCACTATGTTGCCCCCTGCCAAGGAATCGCCGATGGGAGTGCGTGCGACGATTCGGATCCGTGTACCTTAGGGGAAACCTGCATCTCCGGGGTTTGTACCGCCGCGTTGGCACAAAACTGTTCCGATGGACTGGGATGCACCGTGGATGTTTGTGTTGCCGAGAACAACACATCGTTTACGTGCACCCACACACTCAAATCCAATCGTTGTTTCATTGGTGGTCAATGTGTTGTCGACGGCACCGCAAATGGGGACAACTCGTGTTTGGTGTGCGACGCGGATCAAACCCAAACGGCATGGTCCAATCAGTTGGATGGAACGTTATGTGCACTGGACGGTAACGGCTGCACGGCCGATTCGTGCGCCGGCGGATTGTGCACTCCCGGCACCAATAGCGCCTGTGATGATGGATTGGGGTGCACAACAGAAGGTTGCAGTTCCCTGAGCCCCGACCAGTTTCAATGTACCACCACCATTACCAACGGATTTTGTGCGTTGAACGGAGCATGTTACACCCAGAACGAATTGAACCCGGACAACGGGTGCCAACACTGTAAACCCGCGATTATCAAGTCCGAATGGACCGAACGAATCGATGGGGCGGAATGCGAAGGCGATGGGGGATTGTGTGTTGCCGGTGAAACGTGTTTGGCGGGTGTGTGTGGGGGAGGTGAACCTGTCGACTGCGATGATGGGGATGGGTGCACGCTGGATTCGTGTGCGCCATCGTCTGGATGTCTCCATCGAGGAGTTGCCGTTTTTGTGGATGGGAATGCGCCGGGGCCGATCCACGATGGGGCGTCCTGGGCAACCGCGTTTACAACGATTCAGGACGCTGTCGATGCGGCCGATGAGGGTGACGAAATCTGGGTTGCCGAAGGGCTGTACTGGTCGGCGGTGGGGGATTCGGCGCTGGTCGAGTTAAAACCGGGTGTCGACCTATATGGGGGATTTGAAGGAACGGAGTGTGATCGTTCGGAACGCCCGGAACCGCCTTTGTTGACCCGGTTGGTGGGGGATTCGGACCAAGACGCGATTTCGGAAACCACGGACGCGCTGTATCTGATGGTGGGGGCATCGGACACCGTGGTGGACGGGGTTTATTTCGGGGGAACGGCGGGCTCCAACGGACTGAAATCGTATTTGGGTCGGTATGGACTGGCCATGGATTCCGTAGAAAACGTAACAGTGCGTAACTGCACGTTTGACAGCCATGGATATTTTGTGGGTGTGGGCGGCGGGGCCATTGTGGAAAACAGCGACGATGTGTTGTTTGTCGACTGCGTGTTCAAAAACAACGACGCTTCCAATGGCGCGGGGGCGTATGTGGCGGACAGCACCCTTGTTGAGTTCCGAGGGGTGGTGTTTGAGAACAACCTTGCGTTCAACGGTGGGGGGGCGCTGGATTTGAATCGGGCGCCCGGGACCCAAATCCGCGATTGTGTTTTTGTGGGGAACTCAGCAGCCGAATACAGCCAAGGGAAAGCAGGGGCGCTGATTGTGTCGTCATCGATCGACATAAACGTGTTGAACACCGCGTTTTATAACAATACGGCGTCGGTAAACGGTGGAGCGATTAGCGGCAGTGCGTTGATGTCTGCTTTTCCGACGAGTATTTTGGTCAGCGGATGCTCTTTTTACGAAAACGAAGCCGGTGTGGGGGGAGCGATTTATGCTGGGGCACTGGCGACAATCGAGATAGTCAATACAGCGGGTTTTGCAAACAAGGGGCTGGCTGGTGCATCCGGCGATGAATTTGTTGCGGATTCGGGGTCGGCGCAACCTGGATCCATTTCGGTATCTTATACTTGTTCTCCGGTATCTTACAGTGGAACGGGCAACATTCTTTTGGATTCGACCACAGAAAATCCGTTTGTCGTCGATAACAACAACCTGTTTTTGAAATTCGGAGGTGGAAATTCCTCTCCCTGCATCAACGCCGGGAGTTCCGCTGCCGCAAAAGAGGCCGATATTCTGTGGAAACAAATGACAACGCGTAACGACGGGGTGACCGACAATCCTCCCATTGACATGGGTGCCCATTATGCAACCTGTAACGGCAAACAAGATGGGACGGCCTGTTCCGATTCGGACCCGTGCACGCTGTCCGACATGTGCATCAACGAGGTGTGTAAGGGTACGCCGAAGGTGTGCGACGATGGGGACGGGTTTACGATCGACGTTTGTGGGGCCAACGGAGTGTGTGTGTTTACCCCCGATTGCGACGATGGGGACCCCTGCACGACCGACGTGGGGGAAGCCGGGGTGTGTTATCACAATCCCGTGGCGATTTTTGTCGACCATGCGGCTCCCGGACCGGTCCACGATGGAACGTCGTGGGGCACCGCGTTTTTAACCATCGCCGACGCGATGGCGATTGCCGCCGAAGGTCAACAAGTGTTTGTAGCCGATGGGGTTTATAAAGGTAAACAGGCAAAATCCAACGTGTTGTCGATGAAGTTGGGGGTCGATGTATATGGCGGATTCGGTGCCGGGGAATGTTCGGTAGAATCGCGGAAACAACCGTTGGTCAAAACGGAGCTAAATGGGGATTGGGACAACAGCGGGGGTTGGTCCGCAAACGACAGCGAACACGTGGTGGTCGCGGCCCACGACACAATTTTGGACGGATTTACCATTGCCGGGGGGGCCAATTTCGGCGACTCATCGGACCTGGCTGGGGGAGCAGGGTTAAGAATCGTCGGGAGGCAGAATTTTGTAGGGCGGAATCTGAAAATCACCAACAATTATTCCGCCGAAGGACCGGTAGGCGGCGTCATGGTGAAAGAAAGCAACAATATTGTGATCGAAGATTCTTCCGTAAGTTACAACGAAACGTCGACCGTGGTTCAGAATCCAGGGGGAACCGGCGGAATGTTGGTAACGGAAAACGATGGGGTGAAACTGCGAGGAGTGAGTTTTGAATACAACGAAGGGTGGGAAGGGGGGGCGTTACGGGCGCTGGATACGGTGTTTACGGATATCGTGGACTGTACATTTCGCGGCAACATCGGAAATACCCAAAGCGGGGGGGTATCGTTGGGGTATGCCGCGGCGTATACCACGATCACCAATTCGAGTTTTTACGCCAATGAAGCCGACACCACCGGAGGGGCCATCGGAGCGATTTATGCGTGGATTTACGTGAAAATCAGCGGCTGTTCGTTTTATCAAAACCAAGGAACCACGGGCGGAGCGATCTATTCGGCGGCATCCAATGTGTCGGTGGTCAACTCGGCGTTTTTCGACAACGAAGCAACAACGGGTGTGGGTCACGAAACGGCGGTGAGCACAGCGTATGGCAGCGCGGTGAGCGTCACCTACAGTTGCCTGCCGGTAGCTACACAGGGAACCGGCAACCTAGTCTTAAATCCGACCACAGGAAACCCATTTACGGTAAGTGGCTCGAAGTTGTTTCTGAAACATGCCGGCATAAGCGGAGCAACCACAACAAGCGCCTGCGTAGATGCCGGAAACAACAGCGCCGCCGACGCGGCAAAAATCGCCTGGAAACAAAAGACCACAAGAAAAGACGGCATATTGGACACCACGCCCGTCGACATGGGAGTACACTGGGAGCCTTAGAGGGTGTTTGAGAAAAAAATAACGGCGAGCGAAAAGAAATGATGATTTTAGGGTACACAATTCCAACCCAATGAGGTACGAATTCAGCGGGGATTATGACAATCGTTTATCACGGAGCACAAAATCATGGATCCAATTCTCGGACAAATCATTCTTTTTGCGGGCAATTTTGCGCCGAAGGGCTGGGCGTTTTGCAACGGTCAACTCTTGAGCATCGCACAGAATCAGGCGCTTTTTTCATTACTTGGCACCACATACGGCGGAGACGGCGTCACAACGTTTGCATTGCCGGATTTGCGTGGGCGGGCACCCATTCATTTCGGGCAGGGACCCGGGCTGTCGAATTACTCGCTTGGGGAGACAGCAGGGTCCGAGACGGTAACCCTGACGGCCGCGGAAATGCCGCAGCACAACCACAGCATCAACGTGGACGCCAACCCGGGGACCACCCAGAGCCCATCGGGCAATTATCCGTCGGCCTCACGCGGCAATGATTACGTACCCAGCCCAGCAGCACCCACCACGTTAAACGCGGGAGTTGTTGGCCAAACGGGAGGCAACCAACCGCATAACAATATACAACCCATCCTCGCGCTCAACTTCGTCATCGCGCTCCAGGGAATTTACCCGTCCCATTCGTAACAAAGACCTGTACCGTTACCCGAATTTCTCACGAGCCGATGGGTGAGCCCCGAAACGCCGGCAGATTCGGGGACGGTGGGCTCTTTGCGACATCTTTATAAGCTCAGAGGGTCAGCGGAAACAAGAAAGTAACTCTGAGAGGATCAGCGGAAATAGATAAGTGAACCCTGTACGGCTAATTTAGGCTGCCTTGGCCATGCCCCTTCTTGCGGCATATACTCGATATTGCCTCAGTCGGGTCCCGGCCAATTCAGCGCTAAATTAGCTCGTCCAGGGTCACTTCCTGCTTGAAGCTAACCCTCTCACAAGCTCTTTGAGAAATCCGGGTTAGCGCACTGAAGGAGTAGATCTACAAATTCATCTGGTTTTTTTGTTGTGTGGTACACATTGAGCGTCGCGTAGTATTCGTCTTTGACTGCGTCGATTCTCACCACGCCGAATCCAAGCCGTACCAACACGATGTCGGTTAGGGCGCGGCCAATTCTGCCGTTTCCATCCATAAAAGGGTGTATTCGCACAAGTTCTGCTTGAGCAAATGCGGCCACTGTGTATGCGTTCAGTTCATATTCGGGAGCGTCAGAGTTTTCTTCCAACCGGCGCAACGTTGAGTCAACCCAATGGCACAGTGTTTCCAGTT
The DNA here is from genome assembly GCA_013360285.1 of Myxococcales bacterium. Classification (GTDB taxonomy): domain Bacteria; phylum Myxococcota_A; class UBA9042; order JABWCM01; family JABWCM01; genus JABWCM01. Next base: position 71,409 of record JABWCM010000002.1, on the reverse strand, counting down.
TTTCACGGACAGCGTTCCGATGTTCAGATCGGTTGGGGCCAAAGTCGAGATATTCTGCTCCCCAGTCACGGGTTCGGATGCGACCGGCATGGTCTACGACACCGACCCAGATGCGCTCATGCACTGTCGTGATTAGGTTGACACCAAAGTGTGCCGTTGAGAATTCACCACGACAAATCATGTCGTACAGTTGCGCGAGGTTTTGCGACAACTGTTCGAGTTGAAATTCAGAATACTGGTTGATTATGGCGTCGGTAGCAACGTTCCGGTTGACTGAATCCTGTGGCATCGTGCATCCACCCCTTCCAGACGTTGTGTAGCGACCACCACGCTGCGAATGTCGACTTCGTTGCTTTGTTCTTTCGAACGACGCACCAATCGCTGCTCGCGAAGCGCTGCCAGAATCGATTCCCGCTTTGTTGGTTGAAGCGCCAGAAATCCCTTGTCCCGTACAAATCCAGCTTCCTGAAGCTCCCACAGCACGTCTTCAAGATTCATCCCCAACATATCGGCGATTTCTTGTAGTTGAAGACACCCCTCCGCATAAAGGCGCCCTGCCGTCTTGATCTGACTGTCGAGCCGCGGATCATGTCGGCGAACAAATGCGTGCAACGCACGTCCCGCGCGAAATAAACGTTGTGCTCGGTCGTCGTTGGCAGTGGCGAGTATTTTTGCCATCAACGGACCCATGGGAACTGCATCAAGTAAACTTTTTGCGCAAAAAAGCGGCAGTTCTATATCCAATGGAAAAGTTCCTTTCAATGACACGGCTGAATGTTGCTCAACCCAATCCCGGTGGGGCTGCACGAAGTCATGAACTGTTACACCCAGTTTGTGCTCGATATCCTCCCGAATCCGATCTTTGTGGATGCGTAGCTCGTCTTCACTTCGGATCGAAAACCTCACAGCCGATTCTGCCGCTAAACAAGTAAGCCAGCACAGCTCGTAATTTCTTACGACCTCTGCCAGAAAAGACTCGATGTTGGCATGCTCCCAAGATGCGGAGGGAATCTGTTGGAAACTTATCCGTCGGCGTAGAAGCGCCTCGGCTTTGACATCGATGTAAACGGGAAAGTCGTCGTGCGGAATATCTATTGCCAACATGGTATCTTACCGAAGAAATTCAACACACGGTTGTATTTGATATTGAGCTTGTAAAAAAGTCGGGCGTGCTCTGGAACCGCTAATTTTGCGCCAAATTGGACTCAAAAAAACCATGTTATATCGGGAATATGGCGCAGGGATTTTTCACAAACTCATTGAGCCTATATTCACGATTGGTGATTAAATAGTGCCATGTCTGCAATTACACATCATTTTCTGGGACCGATACACTGGCACTGCTGTCATCGTTCACGTTGCTGTCAACGATATTGAAAAAATAGTAGCACGACAATCCGTGGATCGTAAAGCATCGTTTCTGTAGTCGGAGTTTGTAAACCTCCGGCCCACCCACATTTTTTACCTAAGTTCGCGAGTTAAGGCAACTCCACGGGTACCTCAACGCCGGCGGCTACCTTGGGAAAGGTCACTGCGTTTAGAAAATCCGTATCCCCGAGACAGTTTTGTAAATCCTTTGGCCCCACATCCACATGGATTCCTTTTGCCACCACCTCCCCGTTTTGGTTTGTCGCTACCCTTAACCGGACCTTCCACGGTAGGGGCGGCGCTGTTCCCTGTGCGGTGAACGGCTCGACGCAGCGTCTGGTCCAGACCACTTTATTTTGCATTACTGCTTTGTTGACCAACGTCGCCAATTGTTGTCGGGCGGCTTCTTGTTTCGCTACCGGATCCTCCATCCGCGGCGCATCGGACGGCGCCGCGGGAGGTTCGTTGAGCGTCCAGGATGTCTGAGGCTGGACAACGGACTGGGATTCCCCCATTGCCGCTAAACCCAAATACAACCCACCGCCAATTAATCCGCCCGCTATAATAATAGATGCAGGCACAACCCATGGGCTCATCACTGTTTGTCCCCGTCGTTATCGATACACCACCAGCCACGAGTTCATCACGATATTCCCCGGGAACCCGCCGAACGGGCTTTCCCAGGGCTCCGGCACGTAAGGCTCACCTTCAAAAAGCGACTTGTAGGTTATTGTTGTGGTTTTTCCCGGCTCCACGGCATGGGTCACATCCGCCACGAACGGTTTGACATCCATACCCGGGCACCAACCACCTCGGCCGTATGGCCAAGTGCCGTATTGATTGGGCACCGTGCCGTCTTTGATTTGTTTTTTGCATCCCGCCTGGTCATTGGCCCAACTGTTTTCATGCGAAAAGGTGCGGCCGTTGACCGTAAAATGGTGGGTGTGATTACAAAACTCGGCACAATTGGCCTTTTCCACACCAAATCCATGTCCGGTAATATAAGCAAACAACTCCACTTTTTTTGCATCCGCCGGAATCTCCACTTCGACCGGCTGGTATTTGTCGTTGTACGTCGCGTTGTACCCCCCACCCCCATATAAATAAACCAATTCTTTCGCGGCCCCGGAGTCTTTGTTTCGATTCTGCAACAAAAACTTCAACGTCACATCATACGCATTGCCGGAGTTCAGCCGAATCCGTTTTGTGTTCCCCGTCGCAAACCACGGCAGAAATTGCGAATGATCGCTGACCCACCTTCCTTCGCGTGCATATGTCGTAATCCACCGACCGATTTCCCGATCGCAGGGGCAGTTGCAGTCCGCATACCCCGTTTCGGGTGGCAGCGCCCCCACACAACTTTCGCCTTGTCCACATTCCCCATCGGATTGACACGGTATCTCGGTTCCCCGGCACACCCCCGGCACACCCGCGTTGGTTTGTACACACGTATATTGCCGTTTCCCCGCTTCGGTGAGCCCTCCTTCCGGAAGTTCACATTGACAAGGTTTGGTATCCGCAGCAATCCCCACAACCCCATCTTTTTGCGCCACCGCGCCCACACATGCCGGCTGCTGCCCTTCCGCCGGCGTATAGCCGACACAATCCTCCACCGTGGTGCACAACCCCGGCGCCAACACCGGCGCCACATAGCCCATACAAACAGCGCCCGAAACGTCACCCACGGCATCGGAGGCGTCCACCCAGGTTTGAATCTCCGCTTCCGTGATCACCCGATCGAATACCACGAGGTCATCCAGAAACCCACGCAAAAAGTCTCCGCCATTCGTTCCGTTCCATTTCCCTCCCAGTGCCAACCGATCCCACGGACTCGGAGTCCACACCAACGGCCACTCCCCTTTTTTTGCCCCGTCGACGTACAACTTGAAAGTCGTCCCATCGAAGACGCCCACAATCAGTGCCCATGCGTGGTCCGGAACCGTTACTCCTACCGGCGTTTTTGTTCCGGTCACACCGTCTACCCACAACAAACCACCATCCGGATCCCGTTGCAACGCAACAATCGGTTGATGTTTCCGGTCCGCAATTGCCCACACCACACCGGAAGTTGTCGTCATCGCCGGCTCAAACCACACGCCGATGGAAAACGCCTTGGCCGTCCATTCGGAAAAGACGGCATCAGCCGTCACCACGTCTTGACCATTCAAACCCACCACCCCCCCGTCGTCGGGCAACACGTCGATAAACGCTCCGTGGTTTTCCGCTACTCGAACGCCGGCATTGTCGATCCAGCCGGCGGGACCCGGGGTTTCAAACTCAAACCACGCATAAGGGTTCAACGACTTGACAGCCATCCGCTCGGCAATCACATCCTCGGCACAATCCCGATCGGTACGGCATTCCCCACCCAGGTCGGCACAACTTCCCAACGTCTCCGGCACCGCGGCAAAGTTCGGTGTGCCGGCGCAGATCCCCGATTCGGCAAGCCACTCCGGTGCCGCCTCCACCTTGGGTTGGCAGGTTGTTGTTTTCCATGGATTGTCTTCAACGGGGCGTTCACACATAAACATGTACGACAAATAATCCCATTCACCACAATTTTGATCCAAATGTTCGGGACAAAACGCGGAAAAATCGATGAGCATCGTGTCATAGGCGGCCATTTGTTGTGCAGACGGAAATTCGACGTCGATGGTTTCTGTGCCCACGTGTTTGTTGTCAAACATCACGACTTCGGTTGATTCTACTTCGGCCAGCGCTTGCTCGCGGTCCCGTTCAAAATTAAAATAAACAGCTTCATTGGCAAGATAAGACAACTGAAGCGCGCCGTTGCTCTGCGGCGGCTGCAACATCCCCAAAATGCGGGTTCGTTGTTGACGATCTACGGCAAACCCAAAATAACCAACGGCCTGCATAAACTCACCAAGCCAGCCGGTGATTTGACCGGGAGGCTGTGTCACAAAATGAATCTGCCGGCGCCAATGGCATTGTTCGGCAAAATCAAGTTTAGATAACGACTTGTCGATCTTTTCCTGCATGGCGTCCAAATCGGGGGAAGAACCCGCAACATCCATAAAAAAAAGCTGCACATTTTTCGGAGCTTCGAGCAGGAAAAAGGAAAAATTGGAGGCCCAAAGGCTTTCCGGATAAGCGTATCCGTCTGCCATAGTCAAAAAGAACAGGCTGTCTCTCCCGGTCCATCGGTCTTTTAAGGAATATTGTCCCCGGGTTGTACGCGCAATAAAATGACCCGCAAGACCCCTTATCTTAACAGTATACTGGGCGACTTCGAAGGGGCTTACCACGGGCTGGGCGCCGAGACACAGCGCCAACGCGTCGCAATCCAACGCCATGTCCAGACATTGGTTTTCGCACGCGTCGACCGGGGCGTTCAGGCAGATCTGCACACATCGAGACAAATCCACATCCGGACATCCTTCGGCCACCGAGCAGCGGTTTTGACAGGCGGCCGTGGCGGGGTCTACCACGACGTCGCCGGTATCTTCTAAAGGAACGTCCCCAATGGGTGCGGTATCGGAAACGCCGTCTGCAACCATCGAACTGTCTGACCCGGTATCAAAGTGACCCTGGTGGGTGTCGTTTGCCGTTGATGGCTCCGAATCGTCGCCGGCGCAGGCCGCTCCGCCCAACATGGTCATCCAACCGAGTCCCAGTATCTGTATCCATTGTTTTGAACTTTTTCGTTTGCCGCTACCCAACATGACACACCTCGTAATTATCGTTGCGCGAATAACTTACTGTGCTTTGCGCCAAAAGGCACGCATTACGTTGCCGAAGTGAAACGACGTCACCGCCTTGCAACAACGCCGTGTTCCCGTTTATGGTAGGCGAGGACAAAAAACGGAGTGGTGTATGGGCGAAAACATAACGAATCGGTCGGTTTTCTTTGGAATCGTGTTGATTGGCTGGGGTATGTTGGCCACGTCCTGCCATGACGAAGAAGAGCCGGACACGGCGGCAGACACGGCGGCTGCGGATGCAGATACGTCGGCAACCGATAGCCAAACCACCGTCGATATGGACATAGCCGTCCTGGATACAATCGCCGATTTGGACACCGCTGTGACCATGAGCGACCTTGCCGGATCTCCGGATGGCCAAGTCCACACCGACATCATTCAAGACACCGCTCCAACCGACGGGGAGGACACCGCAAGAAGTCCCGCGGACAACCCGGATTGTGATCCGTTGGTGCCGTCGGTATGTGCTCTGCCATGGCCCTCCAATCTTTATCTTACCGATGACCCTCAACGTACCACAGGATTTACGTTGTCTTTCGGAGCAACCACGCTGCCCAAAAACAACGAAGGTGTCCATGTCGACCCCACTCCTTACCGCCGACTGGACGGATACAGCATCGGCACATCGATTGCGGTTACGTTTCCGAACATCGACGTCAGCCAGTTTGCCGGAGAGTTGGCCATCGACCAGTCGTTGGCCGAAGACGCTCGGGTTTTGTTTTATTCCTCAGAAAACGGCACGTTGACCCGTGTACCGTACTGGGTGGAGTTGGACCAGCTCAACCCCGATTATGACAAACGGATTTTGTGGGTCCGACCCGCCGTTATCTTAAAAGAAAACACCCGATACATCGTTGCTTTTCGGAATTTGGTCGATACGAGAGGAGCACCTATACCCAAAAGCGAAGCATTTGCCCAACTTGTGGCCGGAGACACCGCAAACGCTCCGCGGTTGGCGTCCCGTCAAGCGCGGTTTGACGACGTTTTTTCTTTGTTGCAGAAAAGCGGAATCGACAAGGGATCGCTCACGTTGGCCTGGGATTTCACCACCGCAAGCGCGGACACGATCTTCGGGCCGATGTTGTTTATGCGCAAAAACGCGCTGGAGTGGGTTGGTGAGGACGGGCCGGAACTCACCATTACCGGCATCGAAGAGTTTGCCCCGTCGGACAATGGGTCCAACCTGCCCGTAGATGAACACGTGCGGTTCAAAATCAAAGGCACATTCAAAGTGCCCGATTATACCGAGCCCAAAGAAGCCCTCGGCGCGACCGGATATCCGCTGCGGCTGGGGCCAGACAATCTGCCGATTGCCGACGGATATCGTAACCCCACGTTTTACGCTCACATTCCGCACACAACCGAGTTTGCCCCGCCGTTGGAACTCATGCAGTACGGCCATGGCATGTTCGGATCGGCAGCAGAAGTCTGGGCAAGCCAGAATCGGAAAATCGCCCATCAATACGGTTATATTTATTTTGGGTGCAATATGACGGGGTTTTCTGAAGAAGATGTTCCAGCGGTCGCGGTCGCATTGCAGGATTTAAGCCGAATCCCCTGGTTTTTTGACCGACAACACCAAGGAATGATCGAACAACTGTTGTTGGGGCGGGCATTTTTGCGGCGGTTTGCAACAATGCCGGAAATTTCCGCCTTAAACCTGACTATCAACACAGAAAACCTGGTGTATTCGGGTATTTCCCAGGGCGGCATTTATGGCGCGACCTATATGGCGCTGTCGCAAGACGCCCTACGTGGCCATTTGGGTGTGCCGGGGCAGAACTACAACACGCTGATGCTGCGGTCAGCAAACTTCGGCGTGTATTTCCTTGGAATTTCGGTCTTTTATGCTGAGCCGGCGGATCACGCGGTGCTGTTGGAGTTGGTGCACACGTTGTGGCAAATGACCGATCCGGTAAGTTATTATCCGCATATCGTCGCCGACCCATTTCCCGACACGCCATCGCATACCGTGCTGATAGCCCAAGCCCAAGGTGACTGGCAGGTGGCCAACATCACCAATGAAGTCACGGCGCGGTCAGATATCGGCATTGTTTTGATGGACAATTATGGGCGAAATGTTCCGCTGGTCAATGAAGTGGCGTATCCACACACCGGTTCGGGGCTTGTGAATTATAATTTTGGTAATCCATGGCCCAAACCCGGAAATTTTGCGCCGAATGACGATCTCGGAGACCCGCATGAGTTACCTCGAAAGCAGGACCATCACAACGAACAACTGGTCACGTTCCTGCGAACCGGCACCATCATCGACGTATGTGGAGGAAACGGATGCAACCCCGATTGACCCCGACACAACAACTTTCCTTGTAGCAGAAGCCGTCTTGGGTTAGGTTGGTTTCGTCCGGAGACCGATGCCGGAGGAAGTGCTCACCGTTGTAGGTCATGATGAGGAGACGATGACGTATTTAAAAGAAAACGACAACACCCCGACCGTGGAATTGGAACCGACCGATGCTCAGCCCACACCTCTCGCAGCAAGTCACGACCCCAACACGCCACCGGCGCTGGTGGAGTTTATGTTGCAAGGCTGGGCGGAGCGATCCGATGAGGCCGGCCCGCCTATCCGACACGTGGAAGCGTTTAGGGCGCGGCGTAAAAAGTTGTCGGCGCAGTATCCAGGTGAGGTCATCATCATTCCGACTGGGCACGAAAAAGTTCGCTCCAACGACACCCATTTTCGGTTTCGCCCCGCAAGCGACTTTTATTATCTTACCGGCAACACAGAGCCCGACTGCGTATTGATGTTGATACCCAACCAGGACGGCGGCCACGAGGAAATCCTGTGGGTTGAGCCGTCAAATCGCACCGACGCAACGTTTTTTACCGACCGGGCCAAAGGTGAATTGTGGGCGGGACCCCGGCTTGGGGTGACAAAAAGCCAGTGGTATTTTGGCGTAAACCAGTGTGCATCTCTGCGGGATATCGACGGATTTGTAGAAAAACTGCAATCCGACCCCCAACTAAGCGTGCGGCTTTTGCGTGGGTTTGACGAAAAACTGGATACTACTTTTGCCGTGAGAGAAGCCGATGGGGAGTTGGCCACGTTTTTGTCGGAGACGCGGCTTATCAAAGAAGAGATTGAAATCGAAGAGTTGCAGTCAGCAATTGAGTCCACCCATCGCGGTTTTGAGGACGTGATCAAACGATTGGCCATCGCTCACAGCGAACGAGAGGTGGAGGGGGTGTTTAACTTACGGGCGCGGGTTGAAGGAAACGACGTAGGGTACGGCACCATCGCTGCGAGCGGCCACCACGCGTGTGTGCTGCATTGGGTACAAAATGACGGTAAGTTACAGAGAGGTGACCTGCTGTTGTTGGACGCGGGGGTCGAAGCCCACTCACTTTACACCGCCGACATCACTCGGACTCTGCCCATTTCCGGTAAGTTTAGCGAAACCCAACGTACGATTTACGACCTGGTGTACAAAGCACAACGGGCAGGGTTGGCTGCCGTACGGCCGGAAACCGACTTCATGGAACCCAATCGTGTCGCCCAAAGGGTGTTGGCCGAGGGGCTTTACGAGTTGGGAATTTTGAAAACAACGCCCGACGAAGCGCTCAAAGAGGAACATCAGTTTCAGCGGCGGTATTCATTACACAACGTCAGCCACATGCTGGGGTTGGATGTTCACGATTGCGCCAAAGCACGCCAAGAAAACTACAAGTTTGGGAAACTAAAATCCGGAATGGTGTTGACCGTGGAGCCGGGTTTGTATTTTCAGAAAGACGATCTGACCGTGCCGGAAGCCTATCGCGGCATCGGAATTCGGATCGAAGACGACGTGCTGGTGACGGAATCTGGGTACCGAAATCTGTCGGCGAACATCCCAACGTCGGCGGACGAAGTGGAACAATGGATGGAGAGGGTCTGGCAGGATCGCTGACCACCGGTTTCACAAAACGGATTAAAACAAGAAGGAAAACGCAAACATCCCAATCGGAGCGTAATTTTTTTCTCCTGCCTCTGAAACCTGAAACGTCGGCAACAGAAACTTCACTTCCACGATGAGCCGCGTTGGATACAGCCGCAAAAATTCAACGCCGGTGGTCAACGTAAACGCAAGGCCGTTGCCGTCGCGGAAGTCGCCTTCGCTGTTGGCAACGCCATATACAAGATAACCGAGCCCGCCCCCCAAAAACGGCGAAATGTCTTGGTTTAAGAAGAGATACGAGGCGGCAATCGAAAAGTCGCCCATCGCCATATCTTCCGAACCGTACCCGCCGAGTGTCAAATCAACCCGAAGGTCGACGGTTTCAAAACTTCCCCGCAAAAAGCCGCCGTAGGAACCTTTTACGGACTTTTCCATCGTCATGGCGCCGGCTATCCCGCCCCCCCAATAAAACTCTCCGGCACGTTTTTCCAACGGGCGGCTTTCCTGGGTACCAACATTTTCGACCGTAGCCACTTCTTCGGTCTTTTTTCGTTCCAAAACCGCGTCGGTCAGCCGAGGAAGAATCACTTCGGCTTCATCAGCGCCGGCCATCGACATTTTCGATGCATAAATGGGTTTCAGATCGGTTGCGGATCGTTCGGTGAGGCTCACGAGATCACGCGAACCCAGAGGGGTGATCTCCAGCGTGAACAGCCGCGTGATCGAATCCCGTTGTAAAATCGGCAAGATGTCTTCGGAAATCGGGTGTGCGCCCTGCAGTTCGATGGGATCCACAATCGGAATCCCTTTTTCCGACAACGCTTGTTGGATCAACAATTGATAACCGCGGGCGGACGATTCTCCGCCGGAAACGACCACGGCAGCGTTGGTCGCAAAGGCTATGGGCGCAAACGCGCCAAACGCGATCAAACCGAGTAAGATAACAGTGGATTTGAGAGTGAAAAATCGAAAGTGGTACATGTTTTCCTCCTGCGAAATAAGCTCGCTGCCCCCAGTCTTGCAAACATAGTGCCATGCTGCAAGTCCTGAATCGTTTGTAGTGTATGTCGTTATTCGGGTCGAGTCGGCTTTCCCCTGGTGCCTTCATCATCCATCCAGTGGAGCAGATTTACCGGTGTGCCGCCGGATGCGGGCATCGACAACAACAACCCCCTTGCCGGGCGGCAACACCTTGATTGGGTTGAGATCCAATTCCCCGCAGAGCGGTTGGTCGGCTACCAATTGGTTGATGCGGCGTAATACATCGCTTAGTGCTTCCATGTCTCCCGGGGGACTTCCGCGATATCCAGAGAAGAGTTTGGCACCTCGAAGGTTTTTTGGCATTTCGGCAACGTCCCACTCGGTCAGCGGGTGCAACCGCACCACGACATCATTGAGCAATTCCACCAAGATACCCCCAAGCCCCAAAACCACCATCGTTCCGACCTCCGGGTCGACGGTAGTACCCACCAACACCTCGATATCGCTGTGTACCATCTGTTGAATCGAAACCCCAGTGAGTCGACTGCCGAACCGGGCCGAAAAGTCGTCTACAACAGCTTCCACATCAGCCGTGCTGCGTAAGCCGAGCATCACACCACGCTCATCGGTTTTATGTACCAAATTTTGTGCCAGGGCTTTACAAACCACAGGAAATCCTAGCTGGTTTGCGTATTGCGCGGCCTGAGAAGCGGTGTGTGCTGTCATCGTGGGCGCCTGATGAATTCCGTATGCTTTCAGTACAACGGCAACCGCGTCCGGCGACAACCATTCTCCGGCAGGGGTTGCTTCAAACGCAGCAGCAGCGCGAGGGGCATCAATGGAAGAGGCACGGTCGGGTCGAGCGATGGGGCTTTTTACTTCTTCGCGAAATCGTGCGTACCGGACCACACGGGCCAACGCCCGCGCACCGGCCTCGGGAAAGGCATAACTCGGCACATGGCCGAGCTTAAGTGAACGAAGTGCCTCCGGTACACCGTGGGCGCCCATAAAACAGCTCAGCACGGGTTTGGACTCAAATTCATCAGAGACCTGGACAATGTTTTTGGCAACTCGTTCAGTGTCGGCAAGACCGGGCGGTACATATAAAGCGATGGCGGCATCGATGTTGGGATCTTGCAATACCAACCGTAGGCAGGCAGCAATGGTGTCGGGACCAGCGACCGCGATCATGTCGACGGGGTTGGTAACACTGGCTTCGGGAGGCAACAAAGAAGCAAGAGCGCTTTGGGTGGCAGCCGACAACGTCGGCACCTCGAGTCCCTGCGACACACAGGCGTCGGTGGCCAGAATTCCTGGACCGCCGGCATTGGTCACGATGCCGATACGAGCGCCTCCGGGCAAGGGCTGGTTGGCGAGCAACATCGCGGTATCAAACAATTCTTCAACGGTATCTACCCGGATCATGCCCGTATGTTGCACCAGGGCTTCCACCGCGCGTTCGGCGCCGGCCAATGAGCCGGTGTGGGAGGTCGCCGCTCTTGCGCCGGCGGCAGTTCGACCACTTTTCACGGCCACAATAGGTTTGTTGGGCGACATTCTCCGGGAAATATCGGAAAAACGTTTTGAATCCCCGAAACTCTCGAGATAGAGCAATACTACTTGCGTATCCGAAGCATTTTCCCAGTATTCCAGCAGGTCGTTCCCGGTAATGTCGGCTTTGTTCCCCACCGACACAAATTGCGAGATGCCGATCCCCAACTCGGTGGCTTTGTCGATGATCGCCACACCCAACGCGCCGCTTTGGCTGGAAAAAGCGACTTGGCCGCGCGGTGGCCAAGTTGGAGCAAAGGTTGCGTTGAGCGCCACGTTGGGATCGGTGTTGATGATTCCCAAACAATTGGGGCCGACCATCCTCATGCCGTAATGACGAACGATGGTAAGCAGTTCGGCTTCGCGGCGTTTTCCTTCGCCCTGAAGTTCACCAAATCCCGCAGAAATAACGATCAGCGCCTTGACACCTTTTTCACCACAAGACCGTGCGGCTTGTAATACGTGGCGGGACGGTACAACGATTACCGCAAGGTCGACATCTCCGGTGATCGCCGAAACCGACGGATAAGCCGCCACCGACCCGATGTGGGATGCGGTTGGATGAACGGGATAAACCGGACCATTAAATCCCGAAACAAGAAGGTTCTGAAACAAGATCGACCCCACGGAACCGGCGGTACGCGAGGCGCCGATGACTGCAATCGAACGGGGCCGAAACAAAAAATCAAGGCTCATAACCACCACACCATTCCAAACGAGCACAACACCGCCGCCGATATATCAAATGCTCATCATTTGACCAGCCATAGAGGTTGTGAAAATAGTTGGACATGACCCAAGTCAGCCGATTTTGCGCCACATTGGTTTTGAAAAAGTTGAGTAATATCGGGCATATTGCGAAATCTTTTTCGGGACCAATGGGGCCAGAAGCGGCCGGAATTGGGGCATGTAGCTATTTTTTCCCAACCTCATAGCCCGGCAGATTCGGAGCCACGACGCCGAGACACAAAGGGATTGGGCGGTGTAACTGGGGCTGTATGAGCACAAAATGAGACGGACAGTACCTTAAATTAAGTGAACGGAATAGTGAGAGTTTGTGAAAAATCAATTTAAGGGCAGGGAAAACCACAGTTGGAGGAACATTCGCTGACACAGATACTGTCCCATGCGGTCGTGCAGCAAAAGGAGTCCATACCGCAAACACAGGATTGGCACGGGCAGCCGCCACAACCGGCCGCCCCGGTGAAACAGCCTTGCCCGCCGCCGCAATTGCAGTCGCCGGAGCAATTGGAACAATTTTCGCCGGGATCGCAGATTTTATTACCGCAGCAAGAACCACAGTCTTTGGAACAAGTGGAACATTTTTCACCAAAATCACAGACCCCGTTTCCGCAACAAACACCGCAGTCTACGAGGCAATTCTGGCAGGTTTCACCGGCCGTACATTGGCCGTCCCCGCAGCATTCCGCCAATCCGGTTCCCGCAAACTTACAGACGTTGCCCACGCAAGTATCAATGGTGCACAAATCGTCTCCATCATCGCAGTCTTTGTCGGTTAAGCAGCAATTCACCTTGACCGGACCAGGGACACAGACACCGTTGCCACATTTGTCGCCGGTTGTGCAGGCATTTCCGTCGTCGCAGGCAATGGTGTTATTGGTTTGTTTACAAATTCCGCCACCTAAACAAGCATCGGTTGTGCAGGGATTGTTGTCGTTGCAGTTCGGGGACGTGGTGCAACACCCCGAAACCCCAGTGGAAATGTACTGACAGAAGTTGTTTTTGCAGACATCGTTGGTACAAATATTGTTTCCGTCATTACAATCGGAATCTTCATAACAACAGTTGGCTATCGGGTTACCCGGCTGGCACACGCCGTCTTTGCAGGTTTCTCCTTTGGTGCATGCGTCTTGGTCATCGCATGGGTCGTCATTGGGTGGATTGGTGCATCCCAACTCGGGGTTGCATACGTCATCAGTACAAAGATTACCGTCATCACATAACGATCCGATCCCACCGGCGCAAGCACCAAGAAGGCAAAATTCACCATCGGTACACGCATTGTTGTCATCACACGGCGCCATGTTGAAGGTGTAAACGCAGCCGTAGACGGGATGACAACTGTCGGAAGTACATTCGTTGTTGTCGTTGCAGTTTTTTTCCGACGTTCCAACACACGCGCCGGCAGTGCATATATCGCCAATTGTACAGGGGTTTTTGTCGTCGCAGATCTTGTCGTTGTCCGTATATTGGCATCCGGCTTCCGGAGTACAACTGTCAGTGGTGCAAGGATTGCTGTCGTTGCATACAACCGCGGTACCGGCTTTGCATACGCCGGTTTGGCACGTATCGCCGGACGTACAGGCGTTACCATCCTCACACGCAGTGCCACTGGAGGCTTTGAAAACACAACCCTTCTTGGGATCACAAGTGTCCGCTGTACAGGGGTCGCCATCATCACATTCCGGAGCACCCGTCCCAATACACGCGCCGTCTTGGCAGGCGTCGGTAACGGTACACGGATTGGCATCGTCACATCCGGCGGTATTCCAGGTGCTTACACACCCAGTTTCTGGCATACACTGGTCATCGGTACACAGATTGGCATCGTCGCAGACAACCGCGGTGCCGCCGACACAAACCCCGTCATGACACGCGTCGCCCGACGTACACGCATTGCCGTCATCACAAAGCAGCCCATTTGCATAGTTGGCAACGCAGCCGACGTTTGGGTCACAAACATCCGTTGTACAAAGAATTCCATCATCGCAGGTCAGGCTTTCGCCACCCTTGCAGGTGCCTTCGACGCACTGGTCGTTTTCCGTACATGCACTCCCGTCGGTGCAGGGTACATCGGTCAACACCGTGTGTTCGCATCCGGCTGGGTGCAGACAGGTGTCATCGGTACACTCGTTGCCGTCATCGCACAATAGGGGGGTTGTTCCGGCACATCCACCCTCGGCGGTGCACTTGTCTCCGGTCGTACAAATGTCGCCATCGTCACAAATTCCGGATTTGGGTAGAAACACACAACCACTTTGGGGTTGGCAGGCGTCTGCAGTACAGTTGTTGCCATCGTCACACTCGATAGTGGTGCCGCCACCACAATCCGCACCGGAAGAACACGATTCCCCTGCCGTACATGCGTTGCCATCGTCACAGGGCGTTCCGGCTTTGTCCTGCACCAGAACACATTGTTTGGCTTGGCACTCCACCTTGTGGCACTCGGTTGCTTCCAATACACTACCACAATCGTCAACGGTCTCGCAGGCGGTCGCAGATGTATCGGGAACGTCTGGATCGACAGCAACATCGGCAGGTTGTTGTGTATCCGGAACAATCGGTACGTCCGACGACCCACCGATATCATCTGCTTCGGTATCGCCTGTATCAGCGACCGCGTCGTCGGAACCGGTATCGACTTCGACCTGTGTATCCTGTGTAACATTATTATTTGGATCAGACTCGCCACCACACGCGGACAACATCAACAAACCCAGCGAGACGACAAAAGAGATGACAAACGACCTGCGCATAAAGCTCCTTCATTCACAATACGAATCCGTTCGTCGGGCCGTGCCCTAAGTGGCGCAGCCTACCTGAATTTTGCAGATAACGCACTATTTGTGAGGAAAAGGTGTGGCGATTGTTGAAATTCCGCAATCACAACCCTGTCGCTTTTGCCCAAAACTTTCGGAACAACGGTGCTACCTCAGAAACGGCTTGCTTGGAAGCCAGTCAATAGGTTATGCAACCGGACAGTTTGTGGTCGAGTCGCACCACCCATTTGTCGAAAAAAAGTCAGCTTACCGTACGGAGCAATCAAGATGACCGTCGCTTTCAAAACCTCATCGCCGACCTTTTTGGATACGGGTCTGCCCTTGTTTTCCAACCTTGGTTATAAGGTTGCGGATACCACCGCCAAAACCGTTACTTTCGGCCGCAAAGAAATCGAACTTGCCGAACACGAGATGCCGGGGTTGATGGCGTTACGGGAACAATACGCCGTGCAACGTCCACTTGCCGGCGCCAGGATTATGGGATCGCTGCACATGACGGTCCAAACTGCGGTTCTCATTGAAACATTGGTAAAACTCGGCGCGTCGGTTCGTTGGGTATCCTGCAATATTTTCTCTACCCAGGACCATGCCGCAGCCGGCGTTGCCATCGGCAGTCCAGAACTGGGCGGCACACCGGCCACACCGAAAGGTGTTCCGGTTTTCGCTTGGAAAGGCGAAACGTTGGCTGAATATTGGTGGTGTACTCTTCAAGCGTTGATTTGGCCGGAAGGACAAGGACCCACACTGATCGTTGACGACGGGGGGGACGCGACACTGTTGTTGCACATGGGAGCACAATACGAAACGCATGGGGAAATCCCAAGCCCCGAATCGGCGGATAACGCTGAATTGTCTATCATTTTAACGCTGTTACACGAAGTTCGTGCCGCGAAGGGTAATCGTTTTTGGACCAATCTTGTAAGCACGGTAAGAGGGGTTTCTGAAGAAACCACCACCGGGGTCCATCGTTTGTATCGAATGGTGGAAGACGGGACATTGTTGTTTCCCGCCATCAACGTCAACGATTCGGTAACCAAGAGTAAATTCGATAACTTATATGGATGCCGTCACTCGTTGGTGGACGCCGTGATGCGGGCGACTGACGTGATGTTGGCGGGAAAACGTGCGCTGGTGTGTGGTTATGGAGACGTCGGCAAGGGCTCGGTCGAGTCGTTGCAGGGGCAGTCCTGTAAAGTAGCCGTCACGGAAATTGACCCGATTTGTGCACTACAAGCCTGTATGCGGGGGATCGATGTGGTCACTTTAGACGAAGTTGTGGAAACTTACGACCTGTTTGTCACGGCAACGGGCAACCGGTCGGTCATCAGCGCCGACCACATGGAACGTATGAAACACAACGCCATTGTCTGTAATATTGGTCACTTTGACAACGAAATCGACATGGCGGGACTGGAAAAAAAACGTGGTTTGGGAGAGGTTGAAAAAATCGAAATCAAACCGCAGGTACACGAATGGCGATTTCGTAATACCACCCATGGTCCGGGCGGCAAAGGCCACTCGATCATCGTATTGGCCGAAGGTCGCCTGGTCAACCTGGGCTGTGCCACTGGACATCCGAGTTTTGTGATGTCAGCGAGCTTTACCAACCAAGTCTTAGCGCAGTTGGAACTGCACCGAAACGCGGAAATTTACGGAAAATCGGTGATAGTGCTTCCGAAAAAGCTCGATGAACACGTTGCCCGGTTACATTTGTCCAAACTCGGTGCAAACTTAACCACCCTGACTCCCGAACAAGCTGACTACATCGGGGTCTCCCCCGACGGACCGTACAAGCCAGACTATTATCGTTATTAGCCCACCAAAACCCCGGTTCTATTATAAATCCCGTCAGTTTTCACCGTGCCGCAACTTTGGAATCAAGTAAGTTAACGCTTCGATCAAGCGGTCGATATCGTTGTCTTCGGTTTCGGGTCCCAAAGAAATTCGGATCGTGCTGAACGCCTCCATCGGACAGAGACCCATCGCGGTCAAAACGTGGCTTGGACGGGTGGAACCCGTGGTGCAAGCGCTGCCCGCCGACACGCAGAAACCTTGGAGATCAAGGTGGATGATCACGCTTTCGGCATCGACACCATCAAACCGCACGCTGGTCGTATTAGCCAATCGCGGTACCGCTGCGGCGTGAATCGTTGTGTTTTCGAAGGAACGCAGTCCGGTTTCCAATCGGTCCCGTTGTGCCAGTACACGCGGTGCTGCTGCTAAGTTATCGGAAATCCGTGATGAGGCGGCGCCAAAAGCCACAATACCGAGCACGTTTTCGGTTCCCCCGCGGCGGGCCTGCTCCTGGCTGCCACCGGTCATCGTCGAGACCCACTTAGAGCCGGCACGTAAACACAATGCCCCCGAACCCTTCAGCCCACCGATTTTGTGGGCACTCAAACTCATCGCTGTCCACCCCGACTGTGACCAATCCAGTGGAATCTTTCCATACGCTTGAACCGCATCCACGTGAAGGGCAACGGCACGTGGGTTTAGTTGCTCACTTAAAGCGGAGACCGGGTAAAGAGCCCCGGTTTCGTTATTCGCCAACATAACGGTGACAAGGATCGTGGTTGGGCGCAACGCCTGCATAATCGTTTCCGGCACCCATAACCCGTTGTGGTCCACGGGCACCACGGTAACTTCGGCAAGTCCCGCGTGCTCAAGCGATCGGACCGTATCCAGCGTCGCGGAGTGTTCAACCGCACTGGTTACAATATGGGGTCGTAACAACATGGGTCCACTCTGGCGAACGGAGGCGATCATCCCTCGAATCGCGAGATTGGTGGCTTCCGTGCCGCCGCTTGTAAACAGGATTTCGCTCGGCAATGCAGAAATAGAAGCAGCGACTTGCCGGCGAGCCGCCTGGATAGCCTTACGAACGAATCGAGCGGAACCATATGGGCTGCTCGGATTTTCGTAATAGGAGTCCAAAAAAGGCAAAACCGCCTGCTTCGCGTCGGCACAAAGAGGAGACGTTGCGTTATAATCGAGGTATGTGATTTTCACCTTCACTTTCCACAAAAAAGTGTCGCTTCATCAATAACATCGGCGATGGCAGCGGACCCACGATTCCGGCTTGTCGAGCGACTGCAGTATTTGATATGGTTCCCGCGCCTAATGCGGGTCAAGAGTCGGTCCAACGTTTGGCGCCGAAGTAATGGATGTACCGCAGACAAACCAAAATTGAAAACGATTGGGGCAAGGGATTCCAAAAAGAGGAGCACGCTGTGATTATCGGAGTACCCAGTGAAGTAAAAGTTCGGGAATATCGCGTAGGTATGGTGCCGGCAGGCGTTTCTGCCCTTGTGGAAGACGGCCATCGGGTTTTGGTCCAAAAAGGTGCAGGAGAAGGAAGCGGGATTTCCGACGCAGCATTTGTGGAAATGGGAGCAGAAATGCTGCCAACTGCAAGAGATATCTGGGAAAACGCTGAAATGATCGTCAAGGTCAAGGAACCTATCCCGTCGGAATACGCACTGATTCAACCCGGTCAGCTCATTTACACCTATTTCCATCTTGCCGCGGTACCCGAGTTGGCGCGGGTTTTGGTCGACAAACAAGTCGCTGCCGTAGCCTATGAAACCATTGAATTGGAGGACGGCTCCTTGCCGCTGCTTCGCCCGATGAGCGAAGTCGCGGGAAGAATGTCGGTGCAAGTCGGCGCGGTCTGTCTGGAAAAAGAACATGGCGGCAAAGGGTTGTTGCTGGGCGGTGTGCCCGGTGTTCGCCCCGGTCGGGTTACAATTATCGGCGGGGGAGTCGTTGGAACCAACGCAGCAAAAATGGCGCTGGGGTTGGGAGCGCAGGTACGAATCCTAGACAAGTCGCTAAAACGATTGGCATATTTGGATGATGTTTTCAATGGACGGGCCATTACGCTGTACTCCGATGCCGCAACACTCAAAGAAAGTGTCCAACGAGCCGACTTGTTGATCGGCGCGGTATTGGTTCCCGGGGCAAAGGCGCCAAACCTCGTGTCCGCGGAAATGGTCCGGAGTATGCAGCCTGGTTCTGTGGTCGTCGATGTAAGTGTGGATCAGGGCGGATGTATTGAAACCGTGCATCCCACGACCCATGACAACCCGACATATTTGGTGGACGGAGTGGTTCACTATTGTGTCACAAACATGCCGGGTGCCGTGGCTCACACTTCGACTTTTGCCCTGACAAATGCAACCATTTCTGGAGCAAGAACGTTGGCTGGGCTTGGCTTGAAAGAAGCGACAAAGAAAGATAAGGCGTTGGCACGCGGTGTTAACTGTTACCGAGGATACGTCACCCACGACGCCGTTGCGGACAGCCTAGGATACGAGTATCGCTCATTGGATTCGTTGTTTGGTTAGTGAAACGGTTCGGCCCTGCGTTCTAGGTGCCTGGTGTTTTTAGATGAAATTTTTGTCCTGGCCATATTTTGCCGCCTCGCCCGCAAAAATCCCTGCGCCATATCCCGATATGACTCAGGATTTTTCCGGACGATCCAGCGAAAATCCGACTGGCCAAAAATTCCCCTAAAAAACACCAGCCACCTGGCGGTTCAATTTTTCTGTCAAATTCTATGGAATAAGGTCCTGACTGGTTGTGTTTTGAACCCCGTCATCGCTTGTAAGGCACAATGTGTCTTCAACCAAAAAAGGGAGTTACCGTGGGATTCAGTTTCGGAAAATTTCGAGTTGGCAAAGCCAGAACGCGCTTTGAAGAAGAAGCGCTGGTTCATATGGATGCAATCTACGGTTCCGCTTTGTATCTGACCCGTAACGAACGAGATGCAGAGGATCTAACCCAGGAGACGTTTCTAAAAGCGTTCCGTCACTTCGACAAATACGAGCAGGGGACCAATTGTCGCGCCTGGTTGTTCCGGATCATGACAAACACGTTTCTGAACAAAACACGGCGACCGGTTAGGGAGATGTCGTTTTTGGAAGAAGTGGACACCCACGACCGAGACAGCGGAGCCAGCGAACATTCAGCTCATCTTCTGGACCCGGAAGCCGGATTCCTAAGCCGCATGTTTGGTGACCAGGTCCGGCAAGCGCTTGAATCCCTGCCTCCAGATTTTCGGACCGCCGTTGTTCTCGCTGACTTACAAGATTTTAGCTACAAAGAGATTGCCGACATTATGGATTGCCCAGTGGGCACGGTGATGAGTCGAATTTTTCGTGGTCGACGGCTGTTACAGAAGCAGCTCTTTGATTATGCCCAACAACAAGGCGTGATCACCGGTTCGATTTCCATCGAAAGCCAAGAAACAAAAGCCGACGGAGCCATCTCCCTGAGCGAGTACCGGCAAAAGAAAACAGCAAGTCACGGTGCCTAAAACAAAATTTACGGCATCCTTTTTCTCCAAGGCACAAAAAACGGGCATAAAGCCCCCGAATAACCCGATGCAACAGATACTGGTGTGTTATGAACTGTCGTGATGTACAAAAGTTTATCTACGTGTATCTCGACGAAGAATTCGATAAACGTGAGTCGTTGGAATTTGAAACCCATGTTGCTCATTGCGCTGGGTGCCGCAATTTGGTTCGATTTGAGGAACATTTCCGCGTCCGGCTCCGAAATCATCTACGTCCGACAACTGCTCCGGACAGCCTGCGGCAAAAAATCTGCGGAGCGTTGGACAAATCCCAAACAATATCTGAGCCGAGCCGCGTGGCTGCATTACCACACCGGCGCTTAAATTACCGAAGCGCAGCGTGGTTAGGCGGTTCGTTGGCAGCAGGACTATTGTTTACGACGTTCGGCGGTTGGCAACAAGTGGCCAATCTTCCGGAAAGTGGCGAAGGCAACGTTGCCATTCTTGGCGCCGGAATCGGAGGAGGTTTTGTTTCCGCCAACGACTCTTTTCCGATACCGATCGAACAAACCACCGACACGGCCATCACAACGCATCAAGGGAATCCGCCGCTGGACGTGCAGGGGAACGAAGACACCGTCCAACGTTATCTAAGCAGCAAAGAATTTCCGCTGAGGCCACCGTTGGTGGAAACGTTTGAAACACGGCTGTTGGGTGCCCGCGTCGTACAGTTTGGTGCATCACCGGTCATTTTGTATACCTATGATCACGGTGGACGGAGGATATCGGCGCTTCAATACATGGCACCGGGCAGTTTTCCAGTGGATGGTAAGTTATTTAACCACGGACAACACCAAGGTTATAACCTGGTCAGTTTTGGTCAGGGGGAATCTACGGTGACTACATTGGTGTCGGAGCTTCCGCAAAAAGAACTACAACGACTCATTCCGGGTCCAATTAGTCGTTAACTCGAACCCGTTCGTGAGGCAAAAAGTCCCGAGGTGTACGAAAGTACTGGTTTGGCGAATAGGCGCCAAAGTTACTGACCCGCGACGTATATACACACGCATAATCTTCGACCTGCGCGCCAAAGGCGCTATGTTCGCCGCGACTTTTGAACAGCGGCCCCCATGTTGAACTGAACTCGTCGTCAATTTCGGCCGAGCACTTTTTTATCTGGGCATTGACTTCGAGCATTCGTTGGCGTCCGGATTCCAACTCTTTCTCCAAAGTAACGATCCATTCGTCGAGATTTCTGAATTCTCCATCAAGGTTTCGGCGCCGCACTGCGATCCATTCCTCTAATCTAAGCTGAGTTTGAATCATCTCATCATCGATTTCTCGCCGTTGGATTTCCAAACGATTTCGTTCTTCGATCCGATCCCGCAATTGCTCCGTCATCAACAACTCATGATCCATTTCGGGCACGATCATGGCTGTGCGCCACGCGGTCGCTTTTTTGGATCGCCGCATGTCACCGTAAATATGGTCGCCGACGTATAACACATCGTCTTCCGACCAGAGCGTACCGCGGGCAAAATCGCGAACATTTCCATGTTGGTACATCCCGGACCCACGAATCGGACCCGGTTCTGGGGTGACGATACCTGTAGTGGTGTGGATACGCTCAAACGGGGTACGGCTTCGAAAAAAATGGGGTTTTTGCGCCGAGGCCACCACGATATCAAACAGATCTAGGATTGTCCCCTGACCTAACACCGAGCCGCTCAAAATGTACGACAACACAGCTTCCGTATACGCCCACTCCGAGTTCGTTACCACAAACAACGCTTTTCCCGCGTCTTTCCACCGTGCAAGGGTAATCGGCAATTTGTCGTCTTTTTCAAGATAACGTTCGATGTTCTTCAGTATCTCGGACTTCATGCTGCCGTCACGATGAACACAATCAATACTTTCCCGAACATCACGGTAAATTGACCCGTACTTCGCCCGTGAAAGGGAGGAGCGATGCGCCCCTTTTTCCTCCAAATCCACCAGGCGGGCAAAAAGATACGCCTCCGGTAACTCAAACAGCGTATCAAGAGGGACGTAGCGGGAATTACCGAGTCGGATGGCGCCCGTACGATAAATTTTCCGACGTTCGTCCTTCGTGAGACGTCTTGTCCCGTGATACACCCGATCAACATGTTTGTGGGTATCCATCTTAAATATGTTTCCTGCAAACGTGTCGATCACCAACCCGCGAGCCGCAAAACCAGGCTGGTATGGGTCTTGAAGAAGCTGTTCCGGGTATCGGTAGTAATGTACCAGACGCTGGGCCGCCAACGTTGCCGCTAATCGTTCCGCTTCGGCGCGATAAATCGCCAGGGTGTAATCCATGTCAAACCCAATGGCACGGATTCGATCCAATCGAATGGTCCGGTTCACAAAAACACGAGTGTTATAAGGTAATTGAATCGGTGGAGTCACTACGATGTCGGTGGGATCAACTACAGCACTCACCATGGTCAACAAACTCCTTCACCTAACAGTACCACAGCCGCCCACCGCCGCCATTACTAACCTGTGGACAAAGTACGGATTTGGTTACAGTCCCCACCACCTGCAGGGGCTTGGATACGAAGGTATCCTCCGCGACCCCTGCGTTCGCACCATAAACGAGACCCGGGGGAACAAGATTTGTCGTCGATAACGGCGTGAGGCGATCAGAAGGCATTATGGATAGGGTCGCGGCGGTGCCGGCACTTGCAGGTCGACTTCAAACACCCCTTTTTTCCAACCATCCGGAAGGTACAGTTTCAGGGGATCCCAGCCCCCCAAACCACTTCCCCACTGCATATTCGGAAGGTAAGTGCCTGATATCTTAGACCCATCGATCACTTTCACTTTAGATTGTCCGTCCGGGGAAATCCGATACACCACGGTTTGTCCGTAGTCACAAACATAAACGTTTCCACATACATCTACACCAAGCCCGTCAAGCCATCCCGTGCCCACTTTCGTTGCAAAATTCGTTAGTGGACCGGGATTACCATTGTCATCAAACTGAATCTTGTAGATAGTGCCCACTCCCGAAAAGCCATCAATATAAAGGGTTTTGTAGTCCGGGCTGAAAATAACCCCGTTGGGATTTTTGATCTGGTTTGTCAGCAACAATTTTTCCGAAGTATAGGGATGCACTCGCCACACTTTGTTGCCGTCGTGCTCGGTGAAATACACGAGACCCTTCATATCCACAGTCAAACCGTTGGGATATGCCAATCCACCGAGAATCTTGTACTGAACTCCGTTTGGATCAATGCGTGTGAGTTCCCCTTTCTTATCATTACACACGACTAAATTACCATCCGGCAGGTACCGCAATCCGGCACGGAAAGAAATACTCGGCACAAATACCTGCGGAGCTCCACCATAAGGGCTCTTAAAGATCGCTTTGTCATTGCTGCCCACTACGTTGCCCGCTGCGTCAAATGCCAAATCTTCGCTGGCCATTGGACCACTCAGCTTTTTCAGTTGAAACGGACCTGGTGGAACCGCCGAACAATCGTATGATGGAGGCTCCACAACGTCTGGTTGACCACTCCCTCCTTGATCGGGAGGATCGATGACCAGATCGGGAGTGCCCTGCACAAAATCGGTCGTGCTGCCCGCATCCTCAGGATCCCCCGTGTGTATCTCCGGATCTACAAAGGTAGTATCGACCGGTTCAACCACGTCGACAATCACAACATCGGATTCATCTGCAACGTCCAATGGCATCCAGTGACCGGTGTCCGTTGTTGTTACCGTGTCTGTGGGGTCCTCAACACCCCAATCCGCCTCCGCGCCCACGTCGCCGGGCCACGTCGAACCGGAATCATTCATCGTCGCGTCGGGTGCTGAAAAATCAACATCATCTTCAGGACTCGGCATCGACTGGCCAACATCTTTGCCAACGGAGCCAAGTTGCTGGATATCCGGCAACGGCTCTGAACTTGGCGGCGCAAGATAGGGTTGACCCGGCTGCTCTTGTACCGCGGAATCACACGCTACCATCATTACTACAGATACGAGTGCCGCAGTGACGCACCATTGTGTTCCCAATCGACCCATGTAGCACAACCCTTGTGTTGAAACTCGTCTGCCCCCTCATCCGCAACGTTGTATTACGATGCCGAAGTACACAATGGATTGCAACACACATCGATACCGTTTTGCGTTTAGCCGCCGCAGATCCGATGAAATGGCAGGTGGGTATGTAACCGCCAACCACGGAAACCCACGTCAAACAACTTCGATTCGGAACCAATCCCGGTCTAATTAACCACGAAGTAAGTTTAAATTAGCAAATCCGAGGGAGTTGTTCTCCGAAGGGGCGATCCAAGATCCGTTCAACACCTATTGCGGTACGCAAAATGACCGGTGCAATCCGAGCGGGCACAACCTGACCGACTCGACATGCATTGTGGCAGCCAGGCTGTCCACGCAATATGTCTAAAACCCGGTCCGCCATCGTATCGGGTACAAACGCAACAAACCGACCTTCGTTGGCCACATGAACGGGGTCGATGCCAAACAATTCGCAAATTCCCCGAACCTTTGCATCCACGGGAATCAAGGGTTCATCCAGTTCCACTGTCACGGACGCGGAAGTAGCAATTTCCGTCACAACGGCCGCCAACCCACCACGTGTCGCATCCCTCAGACAATGCACATCCAGACCGGCAGCGAACAACGCCGACACGGGACGCCAAAGCGAAGCGACATCACTCATCAGGGGCTCTCCGTCGAGAAATCCACTTCGAGCACACAACACCGCCATCCCATGGCGGCCGATATCGCCGCTCACAATCACCGCATCTCCCGGAACAACGCGACGTGGCAACACAGGATTCGTGGCGACTACCTCTCCCACCCCGGTTGTGGTGATAAACAACCCATCCACCTGACCGCGGCCAACCACTTTGGTATCTCCGGCAACAATCGACACAGACAAGGACTGCGCCTCTTCCTGCATGGCGTGCAAAATCGTACGAAGTTCGGCCAAAACAAATCCCTCCTCGATCACCAACGCAACGGTCAGCGCAACCGGTCGGGCACCACACATCGCGAGATCGTTGATTGTACCGGATACCGCTAGTTTACCGATGTTGCCGCCGGGGAAAAATCGAGGAGTCACCACAAATGAATCGGTCGTAACGACCGTTTTGCCGCCAAAGGTTGGTAAGATAGCGCCGTCATGGCGCGTAGTTAACACGTCGTTGGCAAAAATCGGCATGATTAGTTTGTCCAACAACTGCTCCTGAAGACGCCCCCCGCCACCATGCGCCAATACAACAACGTCGCCGCCCTCAACCGGGATCGGACATGCACCGAATGACAGATTCACGTTTTGTTCCCTTCAAACAACGGCCGATACCGATAATACGCCGAACACGCACCTTCGCTGGACACCATCGGCGCACCAAGCGGCGTTTGCGGCGTACATCGTTTGCCAAATTCACCACATTGATGGGGTTTACGTTTTCCGAGCAAAATATCACCCGCAATACACGGACCCACATCCTGCAAAATTGGCCGACCTAAAGAAAATTTACACTTCGCATCCCATGCCGAAAATGCAGGGCGAATCTCGAGTCCGCTACCAACAATTTGTCCCATACCTCGCCACTGACGATCTTCGATCTGAAAAACCTCCGCCAATACCGCCTTGGCCACTGGATTGCCTTCGGAACGGACTGCCCGGCGATATTGGATTTCCAAATCGGCATGTGCTGACTCCAATTGGGTCACGCACATCAATATCCCTTCGAGGATATCCACTGGCTCGAAGCCGGTAACAACGATGGGAACTCGAAACCGCTCCACCAGCGGCTGATACTCATCCGTACCCATCACGGCACAAACGTGACCCGCGGCCAGAAACCCATCAATTGTGCAGTCTGGAGTAGAAAGAATGGCCTCGATGGCGGGCGGAACCATTACATGAGCACAAAGCACCGTAAAGTTGGTCAACTTCTGGCGCTGAGCGGCCAATATCGCCATCGCGTTAGCCGGAGCAGTTGTTTCAAAACCTACCGCAAAAAAAACGACTTCTCGATCTGGGTTTTCAGAAGCGATTTTCACGGAGTCGAGCGGTGAAACGACCATCCGCACATCGGCATTGTACGCACGGGCTGTGTTCAGATCGATTTGAGTGCCGGGAACGCGCATCATGTCGCCAAAACTGCATAAAATAACGCGGTGTTCCATGGCAAGCACGACGGCCTGATCGATCAAACCAACCGGCGTAACACACACCGGGCACCCCGGCCCGTGTACCAATTTCACTTCCGGAGGCAACAACTGATCGAGGCCGAACCTCATGATCGCATGCGTCTGCCCGCCGCAGATCTCCATGATCGTCCAGTCACGCTGAGTCACACGGCGGATAGCCTCCACCAACATGTGAACTCGTGCAGGGTCTCGAAATTCGTCAATATATTTCACGGTTCTTCAGCGCCAAATCGCGCCAACGCCTGATGGGCCGCGATGGAACGCAGCGCCTCAGCCTCGTCGAGTCGCGCAATTGCAAACCCCACATGAGCAATGACCCACTCGCCAGGTTGACCGTCGGGGACATAAGCCATGCAGATTTCTTTTTCAAATTCACCAAAACGGACTATGGCCATCGGTGTGAGGGGGATGTCACGACAGATTCGAACAATTTGGCCGGGAATCGCCAAACACATAGCCTACCTGCCTTGAAATTCGGTGATCGCAGCGGCGGCCGACACCTGGCCCACCGCCAGTGCACTGTCTCCTGGCGGAAACAGCCGTGGAAGAAATGGTCTCATTCCGAGTAACCTAAGGTCGCGCAAAGTTTGGGTTGCGAGCACACGATTCTGAAAACATCCTCCGACCAGGACGACGTTTTTTACGCCAAATCGTGCTGTTGTCAAAGCGATCAATCGAGACAGATCGCGATGAAACGCCCAGGCAAGCGCGCCTGCTGTAAGCTGCGCTTGTACTCCACGAACCAACGCCGATACAGCGGGACGCCAGTCCACCACCACCGGGCTGGATTGGGCCTCTACAAGGTTTGCAACGGCCTCAACGACCGGAGCCTTGTTTTTGTCGTCACGCAATACCCTGGATCGAGCCAAGTGGCCACCACCACGACCACTTTCCATGGTACGTCGGCGGCTTCCTGTCCCTGCTTTCGCCTCAAGTTCGACGGCTGCCTGGCCTTCCCACGACTGCACGGACACAGCACACCCCAACAGAGCAGCGGCCGCGTCGAACAAACGTCCGGCTGCGGTGGTACGAACCGGCTCAACGGCTGCCTTCAACACATGCTCCAACTGATCCAATCGATTCCGAACTGGCGCCAATCCGGTGATCGAGGCGGCAACCACTTTCCAGTTCTCCGAAAAAAGGTCCACCAACACCGACACAGCACACCGCCAAGGCTCCACATGAGCCCTTTCACCGCCGGGTAGATCTATCGGCCTTAAATGAGCTATCCGACGCACAAAATGACCATCCACATAAAGCCATTCTCCACCCCACAGCTCGTTTCGTTCCCCCAAACCAAGGCCATCCCAAGCGACCCCGACAACCGGTCCGCGTAACCCATATTCGGCGATGGCCGCCGCGACGTGGGCATGGTGATGCTGTATACGAATGATGGGATGGGGCCACTGTGATGCCTCCTGAGTGGTCCGATAATCAGGATGCCAATCGGCAACCACAAAGTTAGGCGCTGAGCGTGTCAGTCGCACCAGATCGGCAACACTTTTCCGATGCACCGTAGTCGCCGCAACTGTATCGAGGTCGCCCACAACCTGCCCAACAACAACAGTCGAATTCCGCAACAAAGCAACGGTGTTTTTTAGGTGTCCTCCTAGCCCGACGATGCATCCGTCGGTCCGTTGATAGGTCGGCAACGTCATGGGCGAATACCCACGAGCCCGCCGTACCATTTGCATTTTTCGTCCCACGACCTGGACCACCGAATCATCAACCGGACGAACGATGTCCCGGTCGTGGGTCAGAAATCCAGAAAAAGTGTTCTGCAGTTTTGTTTTAGCTTCGTCATCAGTAATACAAATCGGCTCACCACTAAGATTAGCACTGGTGACAACCAGCGGAAAACCAAGATTCTGTATCAACAAATGGTGTAACGGCGAAGAAGGCAGCATCATACCCAGGTGCCTCAGCCGCGGTGCTACGGACCAAGCAACAGCAACACCATGTCGACGGCCCAACAACACAATGGGGGCCTCCGGGCTTTGTAAGAGTCGTTGTTCTTGCCCGGACACACGACAGGTTCGTTTCACGTCGTGTATGGTTGAAACCATTAACGCAAAAGGTTTGTCGGGTCGCCCTTTCCGAAGGCGCAGCCAACGTACAACCCGGTCGTCGTCTGCCCGACAACAGTACTGGAAGCCACCGACGCCTTTGAGCACAAGTATTTTTCCGTCGACAAGCATTTGGCGCGATGTGGCCAACGCACCTTCTCCGCGTGCGAGTTCAAGTCCACCAGCATCGAGAAGGGTCAACCGGGGCCCACACACAGGGCATGCGATCGGTTCAGCATGGAATCTGCGGCTCGATGGTTCGCCGTATTCAACCGCACAGTCGGCACACAAAAGAAAAGAGCGCATCGACGTCCGTTCGCGGTCGTAAGGCAAGTCCAAAACAATGGTCCATCGCGGTCCACAACCGGTACAATTAATAAACGGATAACGAAACCGACGATCGGTGGGATCGGACATCTCGGCCAAGCAGTTCGAACAAGGCGCACGATCCGGTACAACGCCGAGCCCATCCCCAATCATCGCACTTTCGCGCGCCAAAAATCCGACCAATCCCGCCGGTTCCTCTGATTTTTCCGACCAGTTTAGAATTGTTGCACCCGGAGGCAGGTGATTTCGAACATCACGCAAAAACCGGTCCACTATGGGTTGCTCCCCCTCACAAACGATTTCTGCCGCGCCACCGCCGTTTCTGACCCAACCAGACACGCCGTGGGACATCGCTAACTTAATGACTGTTGGTCGAAATCCTACCCCCTGCACAGTACCAATCAAGTGAACCACGTGACGGACGACCATCTCTTCCTCTGACCGCTGGCTTATTCGTCCACATCCACACTCAACAACACGATATCCTGCGCCAATGGATGGGTCTCATCAGTTAATTCAACCACATTCAAAACAGCACCTTCGGCGGGTGTTCCGTGTACTGCCTCGCAAAAATGTTCGCGCAGGTGGTCCGCCGAAATATGCGCCAATGGCCCCAGTTGCACCGTTATTCCACGAACACGGTCCGCGTTATTTTCTTTGCACACTTGATTCATTTTGCGAAGCAAATCAGTAATTAAAGACATTTCATGCATCTGCTCTGGCTCCTTGGCTCCGTTCGCCTGCCACCGGAACGGATCCTGTGCGCTGAAAGATCGAAACCCAACAATGGCCTGAATCCTGTCCACGGCGGACTCGACGGCAGCAAAAACCTGGGGAGAAACCCGGCATCCCGGGGTAAACTGGGTACTCTCAATTCCAATGACATACGTTTTGGCCGGCAACGTCCCCAGTGCCCGTGCAAGCTCAATCGCCGACGCCACGCCTAACGCGTGCGTTGACGCACACTGGATACCGACCGGGAGCGCTCGTTGCGACACGTCCCATACAAAAATCTCGCCTGGCTCGGCTCCGGTCTGGACCGCGTCAACGATCACCACCGCGTTGTAACCCGAAAAAGCCGCCAACATGGCCGCAGCATCGCCATTTGTTTCCTGAACACTACATGGAGCCTGTGTTTCGGCAGGCAACGCGCGAACAACAAGTCTCCCTACGCCGTCGTCCCCACGATCCATGTTGCCGACACCAAGAACAAGCCAATTGCTCATTGTCGAACAACGTTCATACGCAGAAAGTGGGTTGCACAGGAAATACAAGGATCATAGTTGCGCACCGCCTGCTCACAGCGCCACTGTAACAACTCATCATTGTCGGTGGGCATCGTTGGAACCAATCGGCGGAGATCGTCTTCAATGGTTTTTTGATTTTGGGACGTTGGGGGAACAATACGAGCGTCGGTGATCAACCCGCCCTTATCTAACCGATATCGATGGTAAAGTGATCCCCTTGGTGCTTCAGTACAAGCAAAACCCTCGGCATCAACGGGATCGACCGAAACTGCCGGCCCATCCGGTTCTTCGTAGCTTCGCACAATACGTAGGGCTTCATCACACGCATAAATGACCTCGATGGCGCGAACCACGATGCTCTTAAACGGGTTGGTACAAACAGGCCAAACCCCTGCATTCTTTGCAAAATCCTTGAGGTGGGTTGGTAACTTATCGGAGTTGAGCGCAAATCTAGCCAATGGTCCGACGTGATATGGCCCGGCACCTACACGGACCGAATGCAGCGCATTGGAGTGCGCAACATGTTGTTCCTGGAAGTGTTTTTCATAATCCGCGACGGCAATATCCAGTCCACGGTTGGAAACGATCCTACCTTCATTAAACGGGTACTCTGTTGGGTGTCGGAGAGAAACAAATTCGTAATCAAACGAAAAATCCGGGAAGTCAAAAGTCGAAACCCACTGTCCCAGCGTGATTGCTTCCGCAAAAGCCTTCTCCAGCCTGGGAATGAGGGCTCGCAGCTCGTTCCGCGACGGAACACGATAAAAACCACCCACTTTGACATTGATGGGATGAATTTCTCGACCGCCAACAAGAGCGACAATTTCGTTTCCGACCTTTTTGAGAGCCAGTGCACGAGACACGACATCCGGATGATCCTTTGCCATATGAATCGCGCTCTCGTATCCAAGAAAATCCGGCGCGTGGAGCATGGCTACGTGTAGGGTATGGCTCTCGATCCACTCGCCGCAGTACAATAATCGCCGTAATTCTCGAAGAGGACCGCCAATTTTGACACCCGCCGCGTCTTCCATGGCATGTACGGCACTCATTTGGTAGGCAACGGGACATATTCCGCAGATTCGTGCTGTAATGTCCGGAGCCTCGCGAAAATCACGTCCACGCAAAAATGCTTCAAAAAAGCGAGGCGGTTCATAAATGCGCAGCTTCGCGTCAACCACTTCGCTACCGCGTAAAACCAGGTGAAATGCCCCCTCGCCTTCCACTCGAGCCAGATAATTGACGTCAATTCGTCTCGTTTTGTCGCTCATGGGCCAACCCCGCATCGTGGAATGCGGGAGCTGCCGCATTAAAAGTACGAAATACACGAACAAGCTGGTCATCGGTCAGACCAACGGACTTCAATCGAGCCGACAAACCGGTGGTGTTTGCCGAACCCTGCGGACCATAACAGCCAAAACAACCGCGGTCATAGGACGGACACAATGCGCCGCATCCGGAGTGAGTAATAGGCCCCAAACAAGCGGTTCCTTTTGAAACCATCACACAAACGGTTCCTTTCGCTTTGCAGTCCATACACACGGACTGGTCTGGGATTGCCGGACGCCGCTTGGTCAGAAAAGCGTTAATCACTTCCAGTAATTGTGTCTTGCTAATCGGACATCCGCGCAACTCGTAATCAACCGTTACGTGGCTCGAAATCGGAGTCGATGTGGATAACGTCTTAATATAGCCAGGAGACGCATAAACATAACGAATGAATTCATCTGTGTCGGCGTAGTTTTTGAGTGCCTGAATGCCGCCGGAAGTCGCGCACGCACCAATCGTCACGAGAAAACGAGATGATTGGCGAATTTTCTGAATTCTTTCGGCATCATGGTTTGTGGTGATCGATCCTTCAACCAATGACAAATCGTATGGACCGGGTACAACTTCGCGTGATGCTTCCAGAAAGTTTGCAATGTGAATGTGGTGGGTAAGACTCAACAGTTCGTCTTCGCAATCAAGCAACGTCAATTGACATCCGTCGCATGACGCAAATTTCCACACCGCCAATTTGGGTTTTGCTGCCGCCATGTCACAACTCCCGTATCCCCAACCAGGAAGCAACGCGGGAGTATGGCAACACCGCACCGTCCCGACACAGAAGCGTCGTTCCGTATTGGCAATGCCCACAAAGCGCGATTGCACACTTCATGTTACGTTCCAGCGACAGGAAAACGTTCTCTGCTGCGACTCCGCGTTCCACCAAGTCCCGAGCAGCCAGCCGCATCATGATTTCCGGACCGCATACCATCGCATACGTGAAATCGGTGTCAAAACGAACGTGGTCAATGAGGCGGGTTACCCACCCCACCTCGCCAAACCAACCACGACCCGCAGAGTCCACCGTCACTTCCACCTGTACATCAAAGCGTCCACGCCACACATGCAGCTCTTTTTCAAAAAGCAACGCGGTGGGCTCTCTGGCCCCTACCAGCACTGCAATTCTTCCGTATCGCTCACGCAATCGAAGAGCAGTTAGAATCGCCGGTCGCAACGGAGCAAGCCCCAGTCCCCCACACACAAACAGCAAATCATTCCCTTCTGCCGCTTCCATGGGCCAACAGGTCCCGTACGGCCCCCGAACCCCCACCATTTCACCGGATTTTGTTGCACATAATGCCGCACTGGCCAATCCAACCGACCGAATCGTGTGTATCCATCGTGATGTATTCAGGGGATCACCGCTGATCGAAACCGGAATTTCCCCGACCCCAAACACATACAGCATGTTGAACTGACCTGGAGCAAATTTCGCTCCCAGTGGTCCTGAATCCAACTCAAGGGTCCACGTATCCGCAAGCTCCCGGTGTGACTTAAGCACCCGGACCGGAAGCGGCGCCATATGCTCTTTCGGGGGTACTGACACCAACACGTTACCCTCTGCCCCCATAGAGATCCAACAATTGTAATCGGGTGGCCTGAAGCTGGGACGCAGCGACTTGCGCGAACCGTCGCATCATGTCGTACCCGAGTTTTGGATCAGCGTCACATTTGGCACGAAGGCACTTTCCGTCAAAAGCCAATGCACGAACAAGTGTCACAGCGGAGATATCGAACTGCCATCGATGTGGGGGAAAGATCCAAGACCAACCAACAACTTCACCCTCACTCGCAGTTCTCAGCACGAGCGGAGCACGCGCGGGGGCGTTGATTTCGACAGCAACCCGTCCGTGGCGGAGTACATAAAATTCAGTAGATGGCTGCCCCTCGCGTGCAATGACATCTCCAGCCGAAAACTTAACATTTCGAGCACATCCGGTAATAAGATCGACGTAATTTGAATCCAACCCCGAAAAAAAGGGGTGGCTGGCAATTATTTCGCTCAAATCTTTCATGGGGCATCCTCCGGCGGAGCGTCGCGCTTCGTTGCTAAATAAGCGACTTCCTCCGTTAAATCAATGCCAACTGGACACCACACAATACATCGACCACACCCGCTGCACCCCGCCGTACCAAATTGCTCCCACCAGCTACCCAACTTGTGGCTGAGCCATTGGCGGTAACGCGAACGTGGGGACCGCCGCACCGCTCCGCCGTGCACATGGGAGTGCTCCATAGTAAAGCATGAATCCCATCTGCGGGACCGCTCAGCCACTCCGGTAGTCAAGTCGGTGACATCATCGACAGTGGAACAAAAACATGTCGGACAAACCTGCGTACAATTTCCGCACGTAAGACAGCGCGATGCGACTTCATCCCAACGCGAGTGCTCGGGATTTTCGAGAATCACGGCCCTGGCATGGTCAGGGTCCAAATGGCGTGTTATCTGAGCAGCGGCGGATGCGAGAATTGCGTTCCGCTCAGCAAATTCGCTCTCGTTCACCTGTATTGCATCGATCTGGGAAAGCAGTTGAGCCCCATACTCCGACCCGGCGAGCCCAAGATAGTAGGGATTTTCTCCGTCGGGTATCTCAGTGAGCCGAATATCAAAGCCATCACCAATCGCGGGACCCGTACCCATTGAAGTACAAAAACAAGTCTGCACCGGACTGCCGCACTCAACCGCCACAATAAAGGTTTGTTTACGGCGGCTTACATAGTCAGGGTCCGGATTGGCGCCACCACAGAATACACGGTCTTGGATTCGGATCGCGGCAAGATCACATCCCCGCACACCCACAAAAGCCCTTCGTTGGGAATCCACAGGCGGTGTTTCAACACTGAATCCCCGTTCATGCTGCGTGGCCCGCCACAATAGCCGGTTTGGCGGAAAAAGAAAACGTTTCCACGAAGTTGGACCGACCGCGTACCCAAATCTACTGCGATCAGAACGCTGCGTGAGCCGATAACGCCCACCCGACTGCTCGTCACCCACACCGCATGGTAATTGGCTCACAGACTCAATCGGTTCAATTACAATGGCTCCGTCGCGTACCGTCGGACCCAGAACCTCATAACCTTCCTGCTTCAGCGTCTCGATAAGGCGTTTCAGCCCCTCAATATCAAACCGAACAAAATAAGGAGATGGGTGGGTGGCGGGAATACTGGCTTCGGGGTTTTTCATACACCACAAAGTTACGTAGCGAGCACCCAGGTGTCAACGTTGGCTGCCTCTAGCCCGGATTTCAGATGAGCTTGCCGGCGAGAGGGCCGAAACGCCAGCAGATTTGCGGATGGTGATGGTTTTTTGCCCGCAGGAATGAGAACGCCATGTTGAGGACAAAAAGGGTCTACCATACCTGAGGATGCTCGCGGCTCCGCAGTCGTAGCCTCAAACCTGTGAAAAATCCGGTTTAATTTACCTACTTCCGGTGATGTCACTCAACAACCGTTTCACCTGGTCACCCGCATCGGCGCGGGGAACCTCGTGTTGGGAACCACGCCTTAAGTCTTTGAGAATGACTGTTCCTTTCGCCTTTTCGTCGGGCCCGATTATTGCTGCCACCGGAATCGAACGCGCATCGGCGTGTTTCAGTTGTTTTGCCAACTTTCTGTCTTCGTATATCAGTTCAACAGAAACACCAATTGCCCGCAGTTGTTGCGCAAATTCAATGCTGTCGTACAAAAACTCTGGTCCCATTCGTGTGACCAATACTCCCACCGGGCACGGCAGGTCGGAAAACATCCCACGTTCTTCCATGATGACTACAAGGCGTTCAAATCCGAGCGAAATTCCTGTTGCAGGTATGGATTGTCCCGAAAACATCCCGACAAGGTTGTCGTATCGTCCTCCGCCGGCAACACTACCCGAAAATCCGGAAATTGTCGCCTCAAAAACCGGGCCAGTATAGTAACTTAATCCTCGAGCGAGCACGGGATTCACTATGACGCTTCCAGGCGGAAAACCATATGCTCCAAGAACCCCAACCATTTCCTTTAGTTGCAGAAGACCCACTTTGCCCGTTGGAGACGACTGCACAAATTCATGAATGATATCCAGGCCGGAATCGGGATTCGCGTCGGTCGCATCCATCAACACACGGAGCCGATCGACAACATGTGATTCAAATCCGCGCTGTTCCAGCTCCTTGCAAACACCATCGACACCGATTTTGTCGAATTTGTCCAAAGACACCAGAACATCGCCTTCCCGGTCGACGGCAACCCCCGCCGACTCTACGATCCCTCGAAGAACCTGCCTGTGGTTCAAATGGATCCGAAACTCGTTTACAAAACCGAGGTCGGTTAATGCATCATGTGCAACCGCAATCAGTTCGGCATCTGCCAAGAGAGACGCCGTACCAACAATATCAACATCACATTGCACAAATTCACGAAACCGCCCCTTCTGTGGTCGATCAGCCCGCCATACTGGTGACATCTGATATCTTTTGAACGGATATACCAATTTTCCGGCATTCATCGCCACAACACGTGCCAGGGGAACCGTGAGGTCATAACGAAGGCCAAGATCCACTTCACCCAGCCGAGCACCTTCCCCTCGTTTCAATATCTTAAATAAGAGCTGGTCTCCTTCTTCCCCATATTTGCCAAGCAAAGTCTCAATTCGTTCGACCGCGGGCGTCTCCATGGGTTCATAGCCATACCGCTGAAAAACGGACTGAATAGTCGTGGCGACCCTATTGCGACGTCGGGTATCCTCAGGAAGAAAATCCCGCATTCCACGTGCAGTCTGTGCGCTCATTACCGACTCCTAAATTAATTCAAAATAACACTAGATTATCTCGTCAACGGACCGACCGTGTTTTCCGCTGCCACCACTATTTCGCCACGGCGCAAGAGCCGCACCACACGATCCATATCTGGATACAATGGCCGGTCAACTTCAACAGGTGTTACACCGGCATCGCGAAGGTGCTGCATGACCGCTCGTATCGCTGGACCAGGGCGGAAGGGTTCACGAAAACACAGAGCCTGAAAACAGGTCAACAATTCGATTGCGACAACGTGTTCGACGTTGATCAAGATACTACGAGCTTTTCTCGCCGCAATTGCTCCCATACTGACGTGATCTTCTGTGTTCTCACAACTAGGAATGCTGTCTACACTCGCAGGGTGCGTCAGCACTTTGTTTTCACTTACCAACGATGCGGCGGTGTACTGGGGAATCATGAACCCATTGTTGAGTCCCGAACGCCAGATCAGCAGCGATGGTAGGCCGTTGTTTAGGTGTCCGTCAGTCAGATGTGCCACACGTCGTTCGCTGATATTTCCTATTTCAGCGATACCGACCGCGAGATAATCCATCAAAAAAGCGACCATCTCTCCGTGGAAATTACCGCCACTGCTTACGGCATCCACACACTGCGGAACAGTCAGCAACGACCGATATGTCTCGATATCGACGGAATCGGGGAGAATCGGCGGAAATATCAATGGATTGTCGGTCGCGGAATTGAGTTCGGTAGTTAAGTTAACCCGCACATGAGCAAGCACTTGGCGGACAGCGCCGGCCACCTGGGGCATGCAGCGTAATGAGTAATCGTCCTGAACTCGCGGTGACTTAGGCACCGCTTTTTCAAGAGCATCCAGTACCTGCGCAATACTTTCACGACTTCGCGCCAATTGTTCTTCGTGTTCAACCGACAACATCTCCCGATAGACGGCCTGCGCACGTTTCAGGATAGGCGCAAGGGCGATCTGAAACGCTCGCAACTGTACTTGGCGTGGCATCAGGTCCGCGCGCACGGACGTTGGAATTTGGTCGGCTCCACGCCTCATTGCATCAACGGGATCACCATGAATAGCAAGCATCATTTCGACGATTTCCTGCAATTCACGCCTAATTGCGTCAAAATTTGAACTTCCGGAATCCACCGCATACAAAAGAGCTTGTTCAACAAGCCGTCGAGCCCGCGTAAACCACGCCATATTCAGCGGAAGTGCCAAAATATCGCTTCCTTCCAACAGCGTTCGCAGATTTGCCGCACTGGCGCGCTGCCCGTCAAAAGGACGCACATCATGCAAACGCTCAGAAAACGCGTCGGTTACCCCCTTCAGCGCTTCTACTGCAGCGGCACAGGTCACTTCGGCAGTCCGAACCAACAATTCGGAGTCATACAAAGTTAGAGACCCGATTGCAGTCATCATTTGCGTGCCATTGTTGAGCGCCAATCCTTCTTTAGCCATCAGCTCAATCGGCTCAATCCCAAATTGCCCGCGCAACACATCGGCCGTGGAAGAAATGAAGAGATCGACATGTGGATCCTCTACGGTCCGATATCCTCTGGAATTTATCGATTCGCAGCGTTTTGAGTACAATTTTCCTGCAGGATGTCCCATCAAGACCAGAGCAAGATGACTCAACGGCGCCAAGTCTCCGCTGGCTCCAAGGGACCCTTTGCAAGGGATATAGGGATATACGCCTTTGTTGAGCATCAAAAGCAACAAATCGACAACTTCAACGCGAACACCACTGACCCCGCGAGCCAGAGTATTGGCCCGCAATAGCATCGTAGCGCGGGCTTGGTCTTCGTCCAGCGGTGCACCAACACCGCAGGCATGGCTCATAATCAGGTTACGTTGAAGCTCACGTGCCTCCTGCGGATCAATAAATACGTCCCGTTTTGAACCAAAACCGGTAGTAAGGCCATAGACCTTTGTGCCACTTTCCACCAAACGATCCACCACCGCGCGACATCGCTCCATTCGGCGCCTAGCTTCATTGGACAAGCTGACCGTAGCTCTTCGTCGCGAAACATCGACAACGTCCTCAATTGACAAACTGAGACCGTCAATCACTATCTCATGATTTGAAAATGATTCACGCATGCTTCACTCCACCAAATCGAACCTTTTGGACTAACGTCGCTTATTTCCCATGTGTTCGGTGCACTCACTTCTGTCGTGGCGAAATATGCAAACGTATTGTTTCTACACGGCAACCGGTCTCTGAGAGGGTCAGCGGAAATAGATGAGTGGCCCCGAGAAAGCTAATTTAGCGCCGAATTGGCCAGGACCCGACTGAAGCCATATCGAGTATATTGCCGGACCGACGGGCGTGGCCAAAGCAGCCTAAATTAGCCAATCATGGCTCACTTAACTATTTTCGCTGGCTCTCTGTGGGGCCACTGACCAATCGCGCCACAAGCGGTTGTGGTATAAAGGTCTTGTCGGGAAAGTTCAGTCGGGAAACATCCACAGAATTGGTAACTTTAGAACATCAGGTGCAGCCGCCCCTGAACGGTCCACGCCGGTTCTGCATTCACCCGGCTCCCCCCCAAGTCGACATCAAGTCCATCCAGCGGTATCAAGAGCCCTCCCTCAACGACGCCCAAAAAATGAGGAGGTAACTGAAAATACAACCGGGCATCGGCCTCAAATCCAAGATGGGCACTATTTCCTGGCGTTCCTTCGGGTACGGCGGCCGCGGCGTACAACAGGTCCAGACGTCCACCGATGCGCAAATCGTCTGTGTCCACAAGATCGTAACCGATTGATGGTTTCACATACGCCGTATTCGTGACGGTGCCGATTATTTCTCGAAAAAGCAGCAAATCGGTGTTGTAACCACGGTTGAACTTGAAATTCGTAACAACATCGTTGTTACGAACGGACGCACCGGCTTCATTTAGGTAATCCGTGTCCGCAACAGCAACGTTTGATTGGTCTTTGATCCCAAAATACGGTTGTTCGTCCCCAGACGCTACCCCGGCCTCCAATCCCACATAAAGGTCGCCGACGTCCAATAATGACCTCAGGACACCTCCACCCGCCCACATCTCTTTTGCTGAATCGACTTCATCCAGAGTCTGTACCCTGTCTATCTTACCAAATAGTATACCGGCTATTTCTAACTCTATGGTCCACGACAATTCCGGGTTCGGGTGCCATTCCAATCGCACCCACGCGTCTGGCAACCAATAGAAAGCATCACGCGGATACAGAACCATACAATCGTATTCTTGCCCGAGGGTTGGATATACTCCGTTTGCCCTACCCGCCGCGCACCCCTGGACGGCACCTTGCAGGTCACTCGCCAAGGTTTCATACCGAATGGTATTGCGGATACCCCAGTCGACAGTAGGAACACGTCGTTCGTAAAGATCAGTTTTTCTTTCGGCAATCGCTTCCCGCGTGAGCGGCTGACTGTAGACTTCGAGCACAAATTGCTCGACGTCGTCTGCCTGGGCACCATCGTAAGGTTGACCATAGAAGTCACGTGGACTTTCCAGAATCGCCCCCTCACCGGGAAAATCCCAAGCAAAACGCGCATAAATATTGCTAACAACTCTCGCACTCACCGCGATTCGATCAACCGAGTCTCCGTAATCGCAGTCAAGGCACCCTCCCCCGTTGTGCAGCATACCTAGTCCCCAATGGTTCGGCATGCGCCCAAATTCGAACGTCAAAAGCTGAAACACGGTCCATTCCGCCCAAACGCGGTGAATCCGAATCGCATCTTCAATGCTGTTGGTTCCCGACGATGGCGACGATTGTGACTCACTTAAGAACGCGATTGGATGAAGAGGATCCGTCATTCCAAACGCTGCCGTACTTCCCAACACGAGGTTATCCAACACGTCCACCTGAGCCGAAATCTTTAACATCTCGTCAATAATGAAGGCTGGCTCCCAACGGAAACGAATATTCGCCGACGACACGACAGTTGAATCGTTGTCGTCCGAGCCAACTAAAGACGACGGAGGGGCAACGCCTTCCAAATCAATCGGCGGCAACATCCCGCTAGAAGATGCGCCCGAATAAGGTGAACCCGTCAGGTGTCCATTTCCAAACGTGTCCCACCGAAACCGAAAATACCCATGATTTTCCATGGTTACAAGCGGAAACAGATCGACATTTCCCAAAGGGGTAGGCTTTACCGGTGCGGTGTCTTGCGAATAGGCGGCTGAACCCCAAAACACCGCAAAAAGACAGACTATTGCCTTATCTAAATAACTTAACACAGACACAAAATTACAGACAAAAGAGGAACGACACACGCGTGGCGCATGGGAGCGAATGTGGGAAAAACGGCGATCAACGAGCGTCATAAAGCGTGCGGGCATGTCTAGGACTCCCCCCCGGCAAGCGGAGGCGGTAAAATGCCGCGCGATAGTAGTGGGCACAACGTCGCGATGTCAAACGCCCGGACGAGATGTATTTGGCAAGCAACTATCAATGGTTCAGTAAAGTCGGAGCACTCTATTACCCCCTCTCACAAAGCTTAGAGGGTGTTTGGATAAAAATTGCCGGTGAGCGAGACAATAGCCGCAACGAGTCGGGCCTGCCGACCGAGGCCCACCGGAGGCGTGCCCAGTGGCACGTCGAGGATGGGCCGACCGAAACAGGACCGACGTAGTAGGACAGTGGCTCGCGTAACGTAATTTTTTACTCAAACACCCTCTTAGAACTTGTAGCCAAGGCCCGCAGTGAACTGAAGTCCCGCATTGAAC
This sequence comes from Myxococcales bacterium, assembly GCA_013360285.1. Classification (GTDB taxonomy): domain Bacteria; phylum Myxococcota_A; class UBA9042; order JABWCM01; family JABWCM01; genus JABWCM01. The sequence goes on along the minus strand of JABWCM010000002.1, from coordinate 30,416 downwards.
CGATCCAATTCACCACCGCCATTGCATAACGCAGACTTCGAACCAAGCACCGAATGACAATCTGCAGCAATTTCGTAGGTTTCACCAAGGTTTTTGTACATTCCCAGGAAACGAAGGTCGGCGGTAACATTCAAACGTCGCGTAATTCCAACGTCTACGCCAAGCCCGATCTGCCCGACCAACTCCGTCAAACTGTGAGTATAAGCCCCTCCGAGGTACTCAAGTTCGGTAAACTGTATTCCGCCCCCGGCAAGGACATAGGGTTGAATACGGGATTCCGGAAACAAGTGAAACAACAAACTGAGAGTAAGAGGTAGCTGAAATTGGGAATAATCTTCAGTTGAACCCATCAAAAAATCGGCGGCTAGCTCGATCCCCCAATGTTCATCAAACCTCGAACGAAACTGCAGGCCGATTCCTCCCATCGCTGGATTTTCCAGATCCGAAAGATGAATCTTGTAACCTTCCGTACCCAGCGCGGTACCGCGAAGCGCGATGCTGAGCGGAGAATACTCGATATCAGGCTGCTCGACGACTTGTGGGGCAGGTGCAACAACTACTGGAGCAGGTGCAACAACTACCGGCGGTGGTGACGTAACAACCACCGTACGGGCAGGCGGGGTATGCGTATGGTAATAAGGTGCGGGATGAGCTGTCGAAACCGCGGCGTAAAACAGCGCCGGCAGCGCAAAGGCAGAAATAACTAATAATTTCATGGCAATTCCTCCATCGATTCCTGCGTGTCATGCAGTACACGCAACAAGACGGCACCGCAAAAAGCATATTCACAGGAGTCGCAGACAAAATACCGCCGCTGTGATTTTGCGTTCGGCGCACCGAAGACCCGGCACCAAAAAATGTAATCGTGTCGCCCGTTCGAAAGCCAAGCCCGAACGACGAACGGAGTGAAAAATCAAATCTTTGTGAAACAATAATTCACGTATGCCTTGACGATCCATCCACAAGTCACCAAAATTATGCGCTGCGTTTGGAAGCCATTTGACGGCATTTCCCACAACGCGTAGAAAAACAACAACGAGGCACTCTCTCATTTGATTAGGTTTGGTCGCGTATTGTGCCCTGGGCATGACGATCAACCCCAAACAACACAAGGACAGGGGATAACAAATGGCCGACAAAACGAAAAACGACGACCAGGACACTCGCCTGTCCGCTAATGAGCTTCAGGAGTTCCGTAAGCTGTTACATGAACGCCGGGATAAGATTCTATCATCTGCAAAAGATGCGTTGACGCTAACGGAAGACGATTCCCTGCGTATGAGTGATGAAGTGGATTTAGCCAGTGCTGAATACGATGCAGCATTTGAATATCGACTTCGAGACCGCGAAAAGCACCTTCTTAAAAAGCTCGAAAAGGCACTTAAACGCATTGATGACGGCGAATACGATGAGTGTGAGAGCTGCGGCGGCACAATCACCAAAAAGCGGCTCTTGGCTCGCCCAGAGACAACTTTGTGTATTGACTGCAAGGAAGAACAGGAAAAAGTTGAGAAAATGTACGAAAAGAAACGACCATATCGTCAACCGTTCGAATTCTAAGGACGATGGCAGCGGCTCAAACCCGCTCCCGTCCAGCCACACCTAGGTGTGTGGTATTAAATGACGATTTCCACGCTCCGGCCAAAGGCGGCCAGGGAGTGGAAATCATCAAAAAACACCAGCCATTTAGCCCCGATTTCTGTCATAGAAAAATCAACCCCTAAATTAAGGCCAGAATCGGCTCACGAGCTTGCGGGCGAGAGCGCCGAGACACCAGCAGACTCATGGATGTTGGCCCCTTCTTGCCGGCAGGCATGGCAGCGCCCTGTTAAGGATAAAAAAAAGTCTGCCAATCCGCGAGTGTTTCTCGCCATCGTGAACCTTTTCAAATCACAGACAATCGAACCGTACTTCAACGGACAGCATCAGATCCGACCTGCACGCCATGCCGGCAGCTTGACAGGTCCATGGATACGTTGCGGTATCCCAAAATGCTGGGGTCACTTGACCCCAGCTCACGTTGGCGCGTATAACGTCGCTATGGGTTTACGGCCGCGGGTGTTCCCTCCGCGGTGGAGAACACGCGACGTGCTGGATCGGGTTTCGACGATGCAAAACGCTCCTCGATTTCACGATTGCTAAGTTAGAATGTCACGGGATCGAGAATTTGCCAATGGAACAAGCTGCAGCCCGCAAGCGAGGCTTTGTCGGAAGCGGACCCGAACTGTGGATGCGAATTTGGAGAGGGGTTGGTTGCCAAGAGACTTGAGTCTAACGAGAGCATAGTGTGGCCGTTTTGCGAGCGTACACGCCGAAAGCTACAACCTAAAACATTCATAACCACTCTTCACAACCCAGCAAGGGTTATCGTAACTTAAGAAGTGAACTTGGTCGAGTTAATTTGGAGTTTCGACCGGGACCGAACGAACGCCATATCAAGAACTTGCGGCAACGCCGGGCATGGCCAACGCGGACTAAGTTAGTGGAATAGGCTTAACTTATCGATATTTCGCTGGCCTTCCGTAACGGACGTGCTCAAGCGACCAACAATGTTTTGGAATGTGCCAGTATGTGAGTTGGGGTAATTGAAATGACCAAAGGGTTTCCCGACAATTTGTCATCGACCAAGATCGCCTATATTTCCGGTCGACCTACAACACTCCATCTACGCAAGTGTAAGTTAGTACGCGAGTCCGACGACGGAAAATTCGCCGAATATATTTTTGACCAGAACAGCATTTCCATTGGCGCAATGGACGACAACGATGTTGTTTTGGACGATGACACCGTTAGCAGATACCACTGCAGAATCTACCAAGATGAAGACGCCTATCTTGTGAGTGATCAGGGCAGTACCAACGGCACCTTTGTGAATCGCGTTCGAGTGCGAGACGCTTTCTTGAAACCCGGGTGCACAATTACGCTTGGTAAAACGGACCTGCGGTTTCACATACTTGACGAACGTGTGGAAATCACGCCATCCAACCGTGAGGCATTCGGTGATATTGTTGGTAAAAGCGTTGCGATTCGGGAAACGTTCGGCGTGCTGGAAAAGATAGCGCCGACTGGCGTAACCGTAGTGATCGAGGGAGAAACCGGAACCGGGAAAGAAGTTGTCGCAAAAACAGTGCATAATTTCAGCCATCGCAAAAATGCTCCCTTTATCGTGTTCGATTGTGGCGCAGTTCCGGAAAATTTGATCGAAAGCGAACTATTTGGTCACGAAAAAGGCTCGTTTACCGGAGCCATCATGACACGCCAGGGATTATTTGAGTTGGCTCAAGGAGGGACAATATTTCTAGACGAATTAGGTGAATTAAGCCTGGAATTGCAACCAAAACTCCTGAGAGTACTTGAGCAACGGGAAATTCGTCGCGTAGGCTCCAACAAACCGATTAAGGTCGACGTAAGAGTTGTAGCAGCGACCAATAGGAACCTGGAAGAAGAAGTGAAAGCTGGACGCTTCAGGGAAGACTTGTTTTACCGGCTGAGCGTCGTTCGGATACAACTCCCGCCACTGCGCGAACGCCGAGAAGATTTGGCCTTATTGGTCAAACACTTTCTACGAAATAGCTCATTCAACAAGACCCCCGAAGGCGAGATGAAAATCAAGGGGATCACCCGAGATGCCTTGGACAGCCTTTTAAGTTACCACTGGCCGGGAAATGTGAGGGAGTTGCTAAACGTCATCGAACGTGCCTGTTCGTTCGCAGAAGAAGAGTACATCCACCCGGAAGACTTGCCCGAACACATCAGCGGGTTGGGAATTATTAAAAGGAGGGCGACGCCAGACCAGACTACAGCGGAGAAGTCGCCCCATCGTCCCGGCAAAGCCGAACTTGAGCGAACTTTTAAGGATGCCAAGGAAGAATGGGTGGCAGCATTTGAGAAAGACTATATCACTCATCTTCTGAAAAAGAACAATGCGAATATCAGTCATGCCGCCCGAGAGGCGGACATCGACAGAAAATATTTTCGTAAGTTAATGAAGAAATACGAGATTGAAGGGAGTGACGAATAACTCTGATTCATCACCACTCGTCGGCCAAAACCGCCAAGCCGCGGGTGCCTTCTGATCGTCACGAACCGGCGGACTCACGACGCTGCAAGCCGGCGTCCGCGTGCCGAACGTCGGGGTGTCATGAACCTGCCGGCATTTCGGCGATCTCGCGGCAAATCACCTTGAGAAATCCATGCAAGCATTGCGGGAGTGAGCGTCACATGCCTGTTCGTTGGCAAATCTAGGTGCGGATCTATCCTCCTTGACAAATCAGCACTACGTATGTAGCTTTGCCCGCCCTTTGACACTCGGTTCGCGTTCCATGCGGAAACCGAGTTCATGCTGAGCAAAGATAAACTGTTATCCGTAGTCACGTTGGAAATATTTTGACGTGAATGAAAGTGTTAGGAGGAACAAACATGGCTGTGAAGCTGCGACTGGCACGCCACGGCGCGAAAAAGTCCCCGTATTATCGAATTGTGGCGGCAAACGCAGATGCTCGTCGTGATGGGCGATTTCTGGATCACGTCGGTGTCTACGACCCCACGACGAGGCCAGAGACCATTCGCCTCCGTCCAGATCGGATTCGGTACTGGTTGGGTGTGGGTGCAGAACCGACAAATACCGTTCAGAACTTGCTCGACCTGCACCTTGAAAAGGCTGAATCCAACATCAGACAACACAACCTGGACGGCTCTAAAGGCATCTGGGTGCAGGGGCCGCCGAACTCACCCGCCGCTCAGGGTGTAAAGGGTGGACCGGCTTATAAGCCGTACAAGCCCAAAGCCACAACGCAGTACGCAGCACCGGCTGCCGCCCCAACAATTCGTTCAACAGTGGCCCCAAGTGGAGACGCGACTGTGGCGGCCACGAACTCAATGGAAGACAATCCATCCGAGTAAATCGCACCTGTGTTGTGCGTTCACCACAATGGCTTAATCCTGTTGCGTCATTTATGATGGTCGAAAAACGATAGCCGGCGTGTTCCGGTACTTGCTATTGTGGTCCATTAAGTGTGGTTCGTGGTTGGTTCATCGAACGAACAGCATAATCGCTAGCAAGCACTACCCACAATTACACCCCCGTAAATAAATAGATCTCGGAGAACCAGTTTGAGCATGGCACTAGCTAATCTTGCGGATTTTATTATCAAGTCATTGATTGACGAGACTAAAACGGTTCAGATCGCAGAAATAGAACAAGGCAACGACATCGTTCTTGAGGTTCATTTGCCGAAAGATGAAATGGGCAAAGTTATCGGGAAACAGGGCAAGACAATCCGCGCGATTCGCACCATAGTAAATGCTGCCGCTCAGAACCAAGGAAAACACGCCTCGATAGAACTTCTGGAATAACTTGTGTGGACATGACAACCCAAAGCCCAGAGCTCATTGAGTTGGGGTTCATAGCCGGCCCTCATGGTCTGCACGGCGAGTGTACAATTCGTGTCCATAATCCCAATTCACCAGCACTAGCGACGTTAAATCGTTTGGTTCTGCGCACTGACACCGGATCCGAGCGCCAAGTACAGATAGAGTGGGTACGCCCGCTCTCAAAAGGTTTCGGAGTCGGCTTTCGGGGAGTTGCATCGCGAGAAGAAGCGGAACTGTTGAAAGGAGCGTCTGTGTTCGCCTGGCGCTCTGACCTGGGAGCATTGAAGGACGACGAAGTCTACCTTGAGGATCTACGTGGGTACGCTGCCGTTACGACAACTGGAACGGAACTAGGTAAGATAGTTGCGTTTATGACAACGAACATTCACATATTGGTAATCGAGTCAACCGATGGTGATGAGTTATTGATCCCTGCTCTTGACGACACTTTCGCAGAAATCGACCACACCGCAAAACAGGTAAGATTAAACGTCCCGGATGGCCTGTTGGAACCATAGTCCTTGTCAGTGGTCATTATCGATGCTCTCTTTTCACATCATAACTTTGTTCCCCGAGTTGCTTACTTCGGCCACAAACTGTTCGATAATCAAGCGAGCACAAGATCGTGGTCTCTTGAGCATTCATTTCTGGAACATTCGCAATCAGTGCACCGATAAACACAGAAAAGCCGACGATTCTCCGTATGGAGGAGGAAGCGGCATGGTAATGAAAATTGAGCCAATCTTCAACACGTTGGAGATTGTAAAGTCTCAACACGCTGTTGACCGCATCATACTGTTGTCGGCTTCCGGTGCACGCTTCGATCAGAGGAAGGCGGAGGAACTAAGCGCATATAAGGATGTGGTCCTGATATGTGGTCATTATGAGGGAGTTGATGATCGGGTTGCGACATTTGTCGACGAGGAACTCAGTATTGGCGACTTTATCTTAACCGGAGGCGAACCCGCAGCGTTGGTCATTGTGGATTCAGTTTGCAGATTGCTACCGGGAGTTTTGGGTAATATTTGCTCCACACAGGAGGAATCCCACACAGGTGAGCCGCTTCTTGAACATCCGCAGTTTACTCGACCTCCGGAATTCCGTGGGTTGTCGGTCCCCGATGTTCTTTTTAGTGGGAATCACGCGAAAATTTCCAAATGGAGGCGGAAGCAGTCTATTGCGAGAACGATTTCTCGGCGTCCAGACCTGTGGGCCAAACATACACCAGATATGACTGATTTTCTGCTGCTCGCCGAAATTGCCAACGAAGCGGCCGATATCGATTCAACCGCTAGCGTTACGGCAAACACCGCGCCAACGATGGAAACGGAGGCCGGCATTCGAAGTCAACCGATTGCAAATCAGAGCAATTTAACGACCGAGGTCGAAAAGTCTTGAACCAATGCGCCAAAAGGGCTATCTATCTCGCCCTGCTGCATTTCCCGGTGTACAACAAGCACCGTGACGTTGTAGCAACAGCCGTAACGAACGTCGACATTCACGACATATGTCGGTCAGCGCGTTCGTATGGTTTGGCGGGTGTTTTCTTTGTGACCCCTGTGGAACAACAACAGGTGCTTGTACGAGAAATTCTTGGCCACTGGCAGCACGGAGTTGGCTCGCAGCAAAATCCATTTCGTGCGGATGCGTTTGCATTGGCGCACGTTTCCATGTCACTCGAAGCAGCGATTGACCAAATTGTTTTGGATACAGGAAAATATCCGCAGATTGTTGCCACGAGTGCAAAACCTCTGGCAAATACAAAAAGTTATCGAGAATATCGTCGCGACCTGAAAAATCAACCCAATGGCACCCCTCAACTCATTCTTTTTGGAACGGGTTGGGGAATAGTACAGGAAGTGCTAAATAACGCCGATATTCGGCTTGAACCGGTAGCTTGTGCCAATTGGGCAAGAAATCAGAACGCCGATTATAACCACCTGTCCGTACGCTCTGCAGCCGCAATTGTATTAGATCGGTTGTTGGGTGATGGCATAGAAGATTGCTAAGTTACAAGAGGAAGACCAATGAATATCGTCGACTTAATTGGCCGTACACAAATGCGCGAGGACATTCCGCGTTTTCGCGGCGGTGATACCGTTCGCGTTCACGTGAAAATACGTGAGGGCGATAAGGAACGTGTACAGGCATTTGAAGGCGTGTGTATTAGCCGGCACAAAAACGGAGCCGCGTCGACGTTTACAGTGCGAAAACTCAGCTACGGAGTTGGAGTTGAGCGAATTTTCCCGCTGCATTCCCCGAAAATTCAAAAGATCGACGTCATTAGTCGTGGGCGCGTCCGACGATCTAGGACGTACTATCTACGTGGCTTGCGAGGGAAAGCTGCCCGAATTAAAGAACTGCGTGACCAAGCCGAATAATTTGTGCAGCGCCGCTCAGATTCTCTAGCTGATCGCTGATAACGGCAATTTCGATCAGTTTCCCCCGACGCGTATTTTCATTGTCACCGCTGCTTTCAAGCTGCACCAGTGATCTTCCCAGCGCCCTTACAGCTTCAACGCAAACAAATTCAACGGTTCGTATGATTTCGAACTGTATTGTGCTCCGAAGAAATCACCTAAATTCAATCGAAGTTATTGCGACCTCGCTTGATCGCGGCTGCGCCTGCCATTGATGCCCACGCACACAACATCGCCCACGTCGTTACGACATCGCAAAAGCGTCATACCCCGCGATATACGAACAAAAGGTGACTTGCGGGACACGAAGTTAGGTTTTGTTCGTTGCGGCTTCTGGGACAGACAATCGTGCACAAGAAACAAATTGGTAGATGGGGTGAAACAGTAGCATGTATCTATTTTTGGGTACGTGGATACCGAATTGTCGCTCGCAACGTCAAAATAGGGCGAGGAGAACTCGACATTGTGCTGAGACGAGGAAAAGAACTCAGAATCGTCGAAGTTCGGACCGTCACAACCGCATTTCTTGCTGATGCCACACTTGCAGTCAACGTCAGAAAACAGAAACAAGTCCTAAAGCTTGCAAAGCATTATTTTTCTCGATACGGCAAGCCAGATGACCAATTTTACTGCGATATTGTTGGTATTCGCCTGTATTTTGGACTAGTTCCTCAGATACGGTGGCTTCCATCCGAAATCCGCTAAAAATCTGGATGTGGCTCACAGTGCCTCGCATCGACCCGACTTACCATCTACATCGTTTGCTCCAACACATTTCGCGTCCTGTGGACAGTCAGTGTTGATCAAGCAGGGAATCGCATCTGCTTTGACGCAATATTTATCCTTGTACCCACCCGTGGCAGGGTCGATACCATACTGCAAACATGAAGACGCTGCGGGACAATCCGCGTCGGTATCACAGGTTTCCGAGCAGAACGATTTGCTGCCGGCCCATGTAAGGCATATGTCGTTGGGACATTGAGGGTGCTGGGTAACAGCGCAGCTTTCCTTTGCGGACACCACCCCCTGCACGCTAGTCGTACACAATCCCAACTCAGCTATTTTCGGATCCATGGGGCAAGCGAGATAGTCCTCCTTGCCGCCCTCGCACCCAAGTTGAGCACATAGGATGACCATGGTACCAAGCGCTACGGTTTTCACACCTATCCGTTTTGTCATACCTTCCTCAGGTTGGTGGCATGTCGACGCAATATCGCGGACATACTTTCGCTCACGTTAATACTGCCCTTGTTCGCAGATTAGATTGTAACAACCGCCCAACCGCCTACGAATGCTTTTGTCAGATGCCCATTCAGTCAACAGCATCGACCACCCCAAAAAGTGTCCAATTGTACCCTGCAAACGCCCTTCGTCAATCGGCGGGGTCGCCACTCCGGGACGGACGGGATTCGGTTAGGTAACGTTGAGCAACGTGGCGCTTCGTCTTGACCGGTCCAGAGACGTTGCGTTACCTTACCCACGTTTGGGCTGGAAATGGTCCGCCCGCGGAGAAATGTATGCGTTCATGTCTGGCCACATTCTTTGTCGTGCTGCTTTTGTCAGGAGGCGCAATCGGTCAGGACCTTGCACTTGACGTGGTGGACCTAAAAAGCCCCGAAGAGTATTCCGCAATGGTTCAACGCGCCGAAAAACTTCGCCTCGAAGGCGACGCCGCCAGTGCAATGAGCTTGCTTGCCGCGGTCCTGCAGGATGGCGCGGACAACGAGGCCTACTATCGAGCAGCCGAGTTTACGATGGGTAAAGCCTTGTTTGCACTGGAATTATACCAGGGCGCCTACACCTGGTTTGAACGAATTGCGGAAGCAGGCGACGGGCACCCACATTACATTGAAACAATTGACTGGTTACTACAAATTCAACGGGCTGTTCCCGGAGACGCGGCATCGCTTGAACGGCTCGCAGACTTCGATCCAATGCTCTACCCGCCAGCCTATGCCAATGAAATCCGATACTTGGTTGGATCTTATTACTACGCGTCGGACGAATTGGAACAAGCCATCGAGAGCCTCGAGAGTGTTGAAAGCGGGAACGAACAGGCCTATCTGAAAGCCCAATATCTCCTGGGGGTAATCCACACCAGAAAAGACGCGGCACAGCCGGCACTGGAAGCCTTCAAAAATATCTTGAGATATCAACGTGACGTGTCGAACAATGATTTCGTAACCGAAATTGCCAAGAAAGCCACTTTGGCACTGGGTCGGGTGTTTTACACAGCGCAGCAGTTTGATACCGCTGCACGCTACTATGATCAAATTGAACAAACAGATCCCGCATGGCTCGACAGCTTGTTCGAGATATCGTGGGCGTACTTTCGAACCCAAAACTACGACAGAGCGCTGGGTAACTTGCACACACTGAACTCACCGTATTTCGCCAACGAGTACTTTCCTGAGTCCTATGTTCTCGAAGCGGTCATTTTGCTGTCGAACTGCCATCATGTTCAGGCGCTGCAAACCGTGGACCGGTTTGTAGCAACATACAAACCCCTAAAAGATGAACTAGAAGTTCAATTGAAACAGACCCAAACACCAAACGAATTTTATCGTTATCTGGCTCAGTTGAGTAAGCAGGGTGCGGAAGCTGAGTTGTCGCCACAACTAAAGCGCGTGATCAACGCCGCCCTACGCGACGCCAAGTTAAGAAGGTTACTGTCCTACGTACTGCAGTTGAACCGCGAAAACGAAAAATTGGACGGAATGGTCAAAACCATGCCCGACGGCGCACAAAAGCGCTTTGCGCTTGGAGTTTTGTCAGATCTTACCGCGTATCGAGAGCTGATTGTTACAGATGCCGGTAAAGCCGCAAAATCCCGCCTAGACCGCGTGTACCAGGAATTGACGGGTCTCATTACCGACGCACTCCGTGTTCGGGTCGAAACCCTCAAGGCTCAGAGGGAGTTACTGAAAATCGAACAAACTTTGACCGCGGAGCAGGTGGCGGCAATGCGTCCGGGTGCTCGGCAACCACCACCGACAGACATCGAACATGAGTACTGGCCTTTTGACGGCGAGTACTGGCGTGATGAGTTAGGGGCGTACACGTTCCTCATTGCCGACCGGTGCCTCAAACAAGGGGCACAGCCGACTCCTGCACCAAGCCCGGCCCCAGCTACGATTCCGGAATCGGAATAACCAAGAAGTCAACGTGGCCTCGCTGGGACCGTTACCAAACCTCCCCGTGTTCGGTGCTTTCCTATAAATCGGAGTCGTTGCTGGCCCGGATTTCTCACGAGTTTGCGGGCGAAAGTGCTGAGAGGGTCTGCGGAAATAGATGACTGACCCAGGATCGGCCGCTTTTGGCCGATTTGTCCAGTCCCGCCCCTGCGGAATATCCCCGATATTCCTCAGGTTTTTCCGGTCGAGCCGGCCCAAATTCGGCGGGGCCGTGAAATCCCCTAAAAAACACCACACACCTACGGCCATATTGACTTTCGCATCCACGCCGCAGATAGAGCACTCACACCTCAAGAAAAAGTGGCCGAAAAGTCACAGCCCATAATGTGCCCAAATGATGGTTTCCTGTACGCCGAAAGAAAACCACGAAGGCTTCGTCTCTAAACTTGTGATGTGGTTTGTCGCAGCTCGAAATTTGCGGGCTCTACAAAAAAAACCAACTCAAGTACCTGAATAGAAACAAATAATTAGGCGGAGCACACCGTTGTGACCGTCGCGACAACACCGGTATGTTTGATTGGCATAACAGCGATTCCGCCGACAATTGGTGCGATAACCAGATTTGACACCAACAAACAGAAGAAGCGTTCCAACGCAAATCATCAGCAACTGGTTTAACTCTGCGATGTGAGCTTGGATTCATGATACGGCTCCGCTATATTAGCGCGACAATTCGGCTTTGTGCTTGTTTGATGAAAACTCGGTCGGTTTAGATAATATCCATCGCCAGCGGTCGTAGGCGATGGAATGCACCAAAATACTAGGAGGATGCGGCTTGGCAATCTTAAATAAGTTACGCCAACTACCTTACGCCTTACAACTTGGCTCACGGAGTGCGTCCATAGGCGACGGGTTGAAGCCAAACAGCGGGGTACGCTTTGCAAATCACTGCCCGTCCCTCACTATTCTCATGCTGCTTGCCGTCGTGCCAGGTCCAACACTCGCGCAACAAAACGCCGCAGCGACTGTAAGTCCGGCGGATCGAACGTCTTCCATCACAACTTTTGAATCAAAAAAAACGGACGATGTCGCCGGCCCAAAGCTGAAAGCGGAGCTGCGCCAAAAACAACTAAGCCGACAATCAGCGGAAAAACTTGATGAGACTATTGAAACACTCAAGGAACTCATCGCCGCATCGTCCGATCAGGACCCAGACAAGCTGGATTACTACATGAACCTTGCCGACTCGTATTGGGAAAAATCGGAGGGTTTTTTTGAACTGGCCTACGACGAGCAACTCGAACAAGGTATCTATGATGCGGATCGCAGTGGAAATGCGCTTGAAGCGGAAAGACTCCGCGCTCAACAGCAGAAATTGCTCAATACTCAAAATGAATTTCGAGAAAAGACAGTAGATACGTACACCGCTATCGAGCAAAAGTTCCCCAATGCTCCCAAAATTGACGAAGTACTGTATTACCTCGGCATGCACCAGATGATGGCCAAGAGGGAGGAAGCTGGATACCAAACGTACGTCCGATTGGTGCAAAAGCGACCGCAAAGCCCCTACATACCCGACGCGCTCGTCAATATCGGCGAATATTTCTTCAATCGCAACGATTTCGATACTGCTCTCGCGTTCTATGAGAAAGTCTTCACCGGTTTTCCCACATCGAACGTATACGGTTTTGCGCTGTACAAGGCCGGCTGGTGCTATTTCAACATGGGAGAGTATGACCAGTCTCTCGACAAATTTCTTCAGGTTGTGCAGTTCAGCGACAGCGCTGCCGGCTCACAGCTAAAAAATCGCATTGAGCTGAGAACGGAGGCTCAAAAAGATCTGGTCCGGGCGTACAGCATGACCGGAAATCCGGACAAAGCGATGATGTTCTTCAAACAAATCGCTCCTGACATTCACCTCGAACTTGGCCAAGCACTGGCCGATATGTACGTCGGACAGGGAAAATTTGACGGGGCCGTTAAACTGTATCGCCAACTAATCAACGAAGAACCTTCAAGCTACAAAGTACTGCGATACCAACGAAAAATCGTCACGGCGACCTACAAAACACAGAATAAGCCAGGGACCGTAAAAGAAGTTCAGCGTATGTTGGCACTTTATCAAAGCGTTGGTGCCTCAGCCCCTGCGGACTGGCTAAAAGAGGAGAAATCCGAGGTAGAAGGAGAACTAAGAGTTATTGCAACTACGTGGCACAAAGAAGCTGAGCAACCCTATAACGAAGAGACAATGGGGCGCGCCGCCGACTTATATCGCGAATATTTGCGCCTTTTCCCAGAAGGCGAGCATATTTATCCAATAACCATGAATTTCGCAATCTTGTTGAAAACTCTTAAGAAATTCGACGAAGCGGCGCAGCAATTTGACAGGGTTATCGACCTTGACCCCAAAGGCAAATATTCCAGCGAAGCAGCTTATTTTGCCATGTACAGCTACTATCGAGTGTTGGATATCAATCAGGGTTCAGTTAAATCCGGAAGTGATGCGGAGGGACTGACCGAATTGGAGATTCCAGAACTCGAAAACAAGATGATAAAAGCGTGCGAGCGGTACATTGATGTCGCTGGCCCCGACGGCGAGGACATTGCACTAGCTCATTTCGCCGCAGGCAAGTTGTACTACAACTACAATCACTTTGATAAAGCCATTCCGCATTTAGAAAAGATGGTTGGCGAATACAAAAGCCATCCTAATTCGCCAGATGCAGCGAAGCTTCTGCTTTCGAGCTTCAACCTAAAACACGAATTCTCTAAATTAGAAGACTGGGCTGTAAGATTAGCCGGAACAAATCTGGCATCAGGTGAGCTAAACACCACGATCACCAAAATCCGCGACCAGGCGGAATTCAATCGCTGCTTTGACTTTGAGCAGACCAAGGAAAATGTTCGCGCAGGCGACTGTTTTATGGCCTACGCCGCCAAATACCCAGACACGGAACTGCTTGACCGCGCTCTGTTCAATGCCGCAGTCAACTACACCCGAGCAAAACGGGTTGAAAAGGCGCTCATCGCCCATGGAGAACTTTACAACAAACGGAACAACTCAACCCTGGCACCAAAGGCGCTGTTTTCAATTGGAGAAATCTATCGTTCACTTGCGATCTACTCGGAGGCGTCTTCGTACTATGAGCAGTTTGTGCACAACCATCCGAAAGACCCAAACGTTGAGCAAGCTTTGCGATATGCAAGTATTTTCCGAAAAGCCCTGGGAGAATACGACGCAGCAGTGGCCAATTACAGCCGTTATTTGACTCTGTTTCCAAAGTCCAAGCAGGCACCATCGGTGAATTTCGACGTTGGTCTCATTTACGAAAAGCAGAAAAATTATAAGGAATTAGAAAAGCACTACTCGAAATTTCTTCAGATCTATCAGAAAAGTGACGCCGACATTGATCTCGTACTGGGCGCCATGCTGAAAATCGGAACAGCAATGTGGACTAGGAAAGACTACAAGAAAGCATTGTCTCAATTCGAATCGGTAATCGCACTGTATAACGGTCTCACTCCCGAGGTTCGCGCTAAGTTACGCAGCGGCATAGGCTATGTTGCCGAAGCGCAGTTCATGCTTGGCGAAAAAGTGCTAATGGACAGCAGAGACATTAAGTTGACTTCCACCAACCTGGAGACCGCGTTCAAAGAAAAAGTGCAACGAATTGCCGACGCACGCGCGTTATTTGTAAAGGTAATTGAGTTGCAACAACCTCACTGGGTCATCGCCGGACTCAATCGTGTAGGCCTGGCCTACGAGGAGTTGGCGCGGACAATTGAAGAATCACCGGCTCCCAAAGGGCTCAATGAAGACCAAAAAGCGTTATATCGAGACGATTTGGCCGTAAAGGCTGCGGGAATTAAAGAAAAAGCAATCGCCGCTTATAATGAGTGTTTGGCAACAGCGCGCCAGTTGGAGTGGTTCAATGATTACGCTGATCAAGCGGCAGCAAGTCTCGCAAAGTTGGATTATGCATTTAAGTTCATCAAAGAATACCGCGTACGACCAACTCATTATCAATACAATTCGTCGCCTGCGTCATTTCGTTCGCACGTAACCAGAAACTCGCAATCATGGCCTACACGGAATATGGTTGTCGAAGCCCGAACGCTCGGAGATTCACTGGGTACGGTTTGGGAAACAACGGCTAGGTAATTATTCGTCATCTTGAGCAAATCTGGATAATTGACCACTCAGGACACAACAAAATGAGTGCTAACTTAAACACAAACGCTCGAACCTCCACTTGGCTACAAGTGGGTTTCAGCATCGCTGTCCTAGCCCGCATTTTTCAGCATCCTTCGGCTGCAGGGGCCGCTCCACCCACATCTTCTGCTCAAGCTCTCGCTACCGTGTTTAGCGCAAAAAAAGCCTGCGCTCTTTTGCGGAAATTCAACACACGCAGAAATCATCGGTGTCTCGGCTCTCTCTCCGCGAACGCCTGTGAGAAATACGGGCGAAAAAGTAGATTTACGTTGGATCGTACATTCACAACTGCAGGTCAAACCATACCTAATCTGCGCCCCCCCTGGAACGTTAATTCAGGGAACACCGGCTATGATGACGTCACACCGACCCAATCTAGGTCCGCACAACAGAATTGTCGCAAGATGATTGGAGACTATCCAGTGCACAAACCATTCTTCCTGCCGACACATTTGTCCACGACAGCGGTGGAACCAATTACTTCAAACGCGCCGACCACATCCACACGCCCGCGGACTACCTCTGGCGTCGGCCACGCAATTATGCTGGTGTCAGCCCTGGTCGTAACGATCATCTCACCTGTCAATTTGGTGGCACAGGATGGTCCAAGTGAGGCCGAAGAGGTGCCGGGCGTCGCTAAGTTAAACGAGGCTCTGCAGCTCATGTCGGTACGAAAAGATGTTGGTTCCAATGCTACGGCGGCCGAATTGCTGCTTAAGGAATCGATAAAGCAAAACCCAGATCTGGCCCGATCCCGGTACAACTTAGCAATCCTCTACCTAAGAACAAATCGGGACACCGACGCTACAACTATCGTTGATGAACTGCTCACGCGGGACGCCAAATTTGCGGATGCCCACGCGTTGCGTGGCGTATTGTTGGAAAAGCAAAACAAAACCCGCGAAGCTGAGGCAGCGTTCGAAATCGCATTGTCACTGGATCAAACCAACGCAATTGCCCACAATCGTCTAAGCGCCGCGGCTTTGAAAAGTGGCGACTACAGTTTGGCTGTGAAACACGCCCGAATGGCTCTAATTGATGATCCGGAGAGCTTGAACGCCTACCACAACCTTGCTGTCGCATACTACGAGCGCGGCATGTTTGATTTGGCGCGGCTGATTTGCCTGAACGCGATCGGAATAGACCCGACGGATGCCGCGATTCACAATGTCCTGGGACTAACTTTGCTTAAGTTAGATGAGGTGCGTGATGCTTTGCGGGAGTTCAACGAAGCATTGGTACAAAACCCAAACTACATTCCTGCGCTCTTAAATGCTGGGGCACTCACGCTAAGTTACAGTGACTTCGAAAAATCGTTCGCGTACTTCGACAAAGTCATAGCGCTAGAACCCGATCATCTTGAAGCGTTGTTGAGCCGAGCCGTATCTCTGCGTGGCCTCGAACGTTTCGACGAAGCGAGAGCGGCATACGAGTCGATTCTATCAAAACGACCGGAAGAGATTACCGCACAATACAACCTATGCATCTTGTTTAATGAATACATCAATGACTATAAACTGGCACTTGAGCACTGCGGTAAATTGGAACAAACGCTTCCCAACGATCACCCGAAGAAATCAGAAATGAAACAGCGGGTATCCGGGATCAAAACAACATTGGAAGCGCTTGACGGCGGCTGATCAGCCACGACAGAAACAGAAACGTCATGCACAGGGAAAAACAGGACAACAAAATGGAACCTTCACCCGGCAGCTTTGTCATGATTGTTGTTGCTTTAGACAACGAAGGTTGCTCGGTATGATGTTGGACATTAGTGATGTTTTGCGTTGAAAAATGTGTCGACCAAGTTGTCAGTGTAACGTTTAGGTGGTTGAGCGTCCCTTATGAGTGTTTGGGTCTTGTACTCATCGGTGGACACCGCTGGTGGACCCTCTATACTAGCAACCGGTTCCATGGACGAGTTGTGTAGTCGGCGGTCGGATTGAAAAATGGGAGAACAAGAATGAAGTCCTTTTTGGTTCTGATTGTTGTATCGCTTATGTTACTTGCCACAACTGGATTAGCCCAGACAAAGAAAGACGCAAAAGAAGCGAGTTCTGAGCCGAAAGAGCTTGATTTTGAAGGCGACGTGATTGAAACCTCGTTCTTGAAACCAGATGGCAGTCTCATCCAGGGCGAAAAACGAACAGGTGGAATTTCACTTCTTAGAATCCGAAATGACTTTGTGACCGAAATCGTCAAATCGGCGGACGACATTTAGGCAGTCTCTGTCACGAAAACGCCCTCAACGTGGATCGTGTAGGGCAATCGCAGCCGTTTGCATTGCAATTGTAAATGCTCTTGTAATCGACAGTTTATTTTGGACCCCAGGACAATTCCTGAGGAACTGGACGAAAGTATGGCGCAGGGAATTCCGACCATCAAGCTAACCGCGTATGAAGGCGACACGCTGATTTCAGAGCAGACGTACGAACGCGATGTAATCAACATCGGCAAATTGACGCGGTCCCATCTGAGACTTGAAGATGCCAACATTTCTCGTATGCACGCTGTCATTGAGGTGACGCGGAGCGGGGAAGTGGAGATTGCCGATTTAGGCAGCACCAATGGAACTTTAGTAAATGGGCAACGAATCAGTCGTTCTCCATTGAAGAGCGGCGACGAAATCTTAGTAGGAAATACCCGTATCTTAGTTGAAATTTTCAGAGCGACCCAGTCACGCTCCGCGGACTCGTCGCAATCGGGACGGCGGCGATACACAACACCAACTCCGGTTCCCATGCCGCCGGAACTCAAGATAGACACGTATATTGAGCAACGCGAAAGCGATACTGGATCCGGTAAATTCGCAGCGGAAGTGATCTTGATGTGGGGTGCAACGGTACTCGCAGCGAGACATTTCCCAGTTGGTCAACGGGTTACGATCGGCGGCAACAAGGGATGCGACATCCTGATGCCGGAAGAAATCGTGGGGTCGGATTCGTTCGAATTGATTGAGCCCAACGGCAACGATTTCGTTGTCAACATACCAACCAAAGTTACCGGGGTTGCGCGTATCGGCGACGAAATCGTCACCATCGAAGGCATCCGTAACCGATCTGGCGGAAAGGCCAATCTTAACCAGAACTCGCGGTTTCGGCTCGATTTCGGACACCTTACGATTCTCATTGGATATAAGGAACTAGCAAAAAAACCTCGTACGATTTTTTTCGGGCGCATCAACGTCCACGAACAAATCTACATGGCTTTGTCTTTGGTAGCACATCTCGCATTCCTTATCATGCTGAGTCTGATTCCGGAGGAACAATTGTATGCGCGCCGTGACCCACATAAAGCGCGCGCCAGCTTGATAGCCGCGATCCAGGTTGCGGAACAGGAAAAACAAGAAAAGGAAAAAGAAGAAGTTCGAGAAGAAAAAGAGGAGAAGGAGAGCGATCCCGACTTCCTTGTAGAGGAAAAAAAAGTAGTCAAAGTTGAAGAAAAACAGGTCATTCGCCCTGAAATCGACGTCAAAGAGAAGAAAGACGATGCACTACTCAATAAGTTAACACCGGAAGAGCGCAAAGAAAGGAACAAGGAGATAGTAAAAACTGCGGGACTCAATAAAGTGCTCAACGAAACGGATCTTTTGAATGATATCATGGATTCGGGTGACGTTATGGGCACCGGAATTAACAAGCCGACGCAAATCGCCTCGCTGGGCGGAAATGCGACACTGACCACGTATGACCCGTTCGGTGGTTCCTTGGCAACGGATGGAGGCGCTGGTAGCTCTGGGTTCGCTGCTCCAATGGGATCGGTCGGCGGCGGTGGCTCGCTCCGTGGCTCAGTCAGCGGCTTGGGTAAGGAAGACGTTACAAAGGGAGAGAAAGGGTTAGGAAAAGTTGGGCTACAAGACAAAAAGACGACAGTGAAGGTCGACATGCTGTCTCCAACCGTGTCCGATGGTTATGATCGAGAAGCGGTTCGACGCGTGATTCAAGCACAAATCAATCAAATCAAATGGTGTTATCAGAAAGAACTACAGAAAAACCCCAATTTAGCCGGGAAAGTTGTTCTGTCGTTCCTGATCGTTGCAAATGGTTCAGTACAAGCACCAAAAGTCGTCAACAATACCATGCCGGTTGACGAAGTTGGTGAATGTATTGCGCAGAAATCACTTAGATGGCAATTTCCTGCGCCTCCAAACGGTGGCGTAGTCAAAGTTACCTATCCGTTCATGTTCAAAGCAAAATAGCAACGTAGGTTGGGCGGTTTTGAACCGGTTGGTGGAGAGTGGTACAAAGAAGGTGTGCCAAGCGTCCGCCCGGATGGCTGCACGGTACGTGTTAAGACACCGCGTTTCGAAAACTGGCGGAGGATGTTATGAATTCGGCTCTCAGACCAGTATACAATCGTTTTGCCGAGGTCGGGTCAGCAGGCATCTTGTATCCAGCCTACAAGATTTTTTCGGTGCTGTTCGTCGGTGTTTGTGTCGTTGCGATGCTTACTGTGGGATGCAGCAAAGCCAGAAAGGACGCAATTAGCGTTCTCAACAAAGGGGTCGTCGCGCTTGACCAAGGTGCTCCAAACAGTGCATATGACTTCTTTCTGGAAGCATCACATATCGATCCGAGTTTCGCCGAGGCGTTTTACCACCTCGGCTTGGTGCAATATCACGAGCGTCAGGAACTTCACGCCGCACGGGACAGCCTGAACCAGGCAGTAACCCTGGAGCCTACACACAAAGATGCGTTGTATCAGCTCGGCCGACTCAGTTACGAGTTGAACGACCACTCCAGCGCGCAAAAATTTCTGCGATTAGCACTGGAGCAGGACGGCGAATTAGCAGGCGCGCATTATTTTCTTGGCCTGGTGGCGGACGAACTGGGAGACCTTAGAGAGGCAGACGTTCGATTCCGCGATGCGATTGTATACGATCCTCATCTAAACACTGCCTACAGCGCACTTGGGCGCCTCTACGAACGTGTAGGCGCTGAAGAGGCAGCCACTCAGGTATACAAAGAGGCGATTCGACTAAATCCGACCGATGTAGACAATAGAAAATTGCTTGCGGGAATCATGGCGCGTCGAGGGCGCGGTGAGGATGCGGTGGAATTATTGACACGCGCCTTCGAATTCGGAACAGGCGATCAGGAGATCTTGTTTTCATTGGCAAACGCTCACTTAATGGCGGGAAATGACGTCGCAGCACAAGCGCTACTGGAACGTTATGTTAGTCGGCCCGAGAACGGCGACATCACTCCGCCAAAGAACATCCATGTCGCCCAAGTCGTATTAGATAACCTTCGACGTAAGGCCGAACTTCGCAAACAGGAAGAGCTGAAAAATGCAGCAGCTCCCCCAACGAGCCACGCCCCTCCGCCTTAAATAAAAATTCGGGAAGGCCGTGAAAAGAGGCGAACCCAAACCGCGATGGCGAATCTGGCGGTAAATTGGCCAGCAAAAAACCTGTCGTATCGGCAGCATAGCGCAAAACGACGAATCCAGCCGGGATTTCTCAAGAGCTTGTGGGCGAGAGCGCCGAGACGCCGGCAAATTCATCGATGGTAGGCTTTTTTGCCCGCAGGCATGGCGGCGCTCTTTCGGGAACAAAATAGGTCTACCATGTCCGAAAACGCTCGAGGATCGGCGCTCGTGGCGTCGAGCTTGTGAGAAATCCGGGTTAGCTGGCTGGTGTTTTTTAGGGGAATTTTGGGCCAGCCGGATTTTAGCCGGATCGTCTGGAAAAATCCTGAGGAATATCGGGAATATGCCGCAGGGATTTTTCCTGGCGAGGCGGCAAAAGACGGCCAGGACAAAAATTTCATCTAAAAACACCAGCCACCTAGTCCGTTGTGGAAGCTGCCAGCATTCCCATCGACCACCCAGGAATTATCAAAGGTGCGACTGGGTTAAAGCTCGTTGTGCTCGCTGACCGATCAGATGGTGCCGTCCCAAACGACGTCGCGACTCATGCAAGCAACTTACTTTTCGTGCAATGTCACTACAAATGTAGCTTACATACGTACAGACCTCGCGAATCCGAACAGCACTCTTAAGAGGGTGTTAGATATTTATCCTCGGCGAGCGAGTCTGTGGCCGTAGCGAGTCGGTTTTGTCGACCGAGGCCCATCGGAGGAGTGCCCATAGGCACGTCGAGGATGAGCCGACCGAGGCAAAATCGGCGTAGTAGGCCATGGGCTCGCGCAGCGGGATTAAATATCTAAACACCCTCTTAGACCAGGATAAAAATATGAAACGTGCCATGGTAGTAGGGGCCGTTCTTAGCACTTTGAGCGTAAACACAACACTAGTAGCAAACCCGCTGTGGACGGAAACACCCCTGGTTGAGCCGCTGAGTGACTCCGCGCCGTTGGCGTTGAGCACATTGTCGGATCTCGCCGAGGCGTTTTACCCCAGCGTTGTCACCGTCCGCGTGAAGGGTGAGTTACATCGCCATAACCCCTCCGATACTCCGCACGCACAACAAAGCCAAGCCACTGGACTTGTGATATCTGATAGCGGATACATACTAACTAACAACCATGTTGTGGCAAAGGCGAAGGAAATTGACATTGTTTTTGTCGACCAAAGTGAGTCACCGGCCGTCGTTGTTGGGCGCGACCCGGAAACAGATATTGCGCTACTGAAGATCAAGCCAGACGGGAAAAAACTAGTCGCAGCGCCTCTCGGAAATTCCGACGACGTTCGTATCGGAGAATGGGTGATTGCAATTGGTAACCCCTTTGGTCTGAACCACACAGTAACGGCGGGAATCGTCAGCGCTACAGGTCGAACTCAGGTTCGTCCAAGTAAAGAACAAACATATTCAGACTTCATTCAGACCGACGCATCCATCAATCTTGGAAACAGCGGCGGTCCACTGATCAACACTCGCGGCGTAGTAATCGGAATGAACACAGCGATCAACCGACGCGGGCAGGGTATTGGTTTTGCAATACCAAGCAATATGATCAAAATTCTGTTGCCCCAACTCGCACAAGGAAAAATAGTGCGATCATGGCTGGGTATTGATGTTGAGGACGTAACCGAAAAAGAAGCCCAGGCCATGGGCTTCTCGTCGACATATGGCGCAAAAGTGACTCAGGTACGCCAAGGGAGCCCCGCAGACCGAGCCGACATTGCAGTCGGAGACATATTGGTCGATTTTAACGGAAAGCGCATCACAAATCGGGACGAACTACGGTGGATGGCGTCCACAGCAGGCCCCGGAAAAACGGCCTCGATTGGAGTGCAACGGAACGAGAAACAAACAACGAAATTGGTTGTTCTGGAAGAAATGCCAACAGACTCTCACGGGGGTGGAGCACGCGGTGGGGCCGAGCCGGTGGACGCGTCGGAATTCTCCGCCGTAGGATTTCGTGCGGGTGAGTCTGTTAATGGCGTCATTGTGGTTTCAGTACATAAAGGCTCTCCGGCGTCGGTAGCCGGACTGAAGACCGGTGATTTGATAAAAAAGGTAGGGCAAAGCGACGTGGACTCAATCCAAACACTTGCCGCGATCCTTGGCGCAATCCCCGCGTCGGCGTCGTTGGAAATCACGGTGGATCGCGACCAAAAATCCACATTTTTGGTAATCAAAGGCCGACAAGCTAAACCCTAATCCAACAGCAATCCTTCAGCCAATTCAATTGTATTTCCAACCACTTACACATTGACCTACTTCGTAATCCCTACAGTTGGCAGCCCAACGGCTCGCAGAATTCGGTGATTATTTTCCGAAATTGATACTCTCTGATCGTGGTCTTGCTCCAAATTACGTTGTCGTCCCGTTTTGGCCGGCATTTGTCTCACACAAACCGGTGGCAGTAGGCCGATCCGCCAGCATCTTCGGGGATGGCGGGCCATTTTTCCCGGAAGCACGGCAGCAGCCATGTTGAGAACAAATAAGGTCTACCATCCCCGAAGATGCTCGTGGATCGGCGCTCGTAGCCTCAAGCTTGTGATAAATCGAGGCTAGGTGTGTGGTGTGTTCTAGGGGATTTCACGACCCCGCCGAATTTGAGCCCGATCGTCCGGAGAAATTCTGAGTCATATCGGGAACATAGCCCAGGGATTTTTACGGGGGAGACGGCCAAAGGCGGCCAGGGCGTGGAATTCATCTAAAACCCCACACACCTAGACCTTTATTAGGTTTCTTTTTCGTTTGTTGGTTATCGACATGAGTGCGGCAGCACTTATGGATTTTTAGAGTCTGACAAGTACGGAAGGAGCTGCTCAGATTGCGGGCGGGTACAATAGGCTTCGGCCAATCATGAACACTTGGCCGTGGGTGGCTCGTTGTAAACCACCCACGCATTGGGCATTACATCATACCGCCCATACCGCCCATACCACCCATACCACCCATACCACCCATGCCACCCATACCACCACCCGGCGTAGCTTTGTCTTCTTTCGGCAACTCAGCAATCAACGCCTCAGTAGTGATCATCAAACCGGCGACGCTCGCAGCGTTCTGCAATGCGGAACGGGTCACTTTGGTTGGGTCAATTACCCCGACCGCAACCAGATCCTCAAAAGTATCGGTTTCAGCGTTGTACCCAAACCCGCCTGCGCCTTCGCGTACTTTTTGAACAATAATAGACGGCTCTTGTCCAGCATTAGCAGCGATTTGTCGAATCGGCTCCTCAAGAGCGCGTCGCACAATGTCGATGCCAAATTTTTCCTCTCCTTGAGCATCGGTATCGCCAAGTTTGGACGAAACGCGAAGAAGCGCCACACCGCCTCCGGGGACGATTCCTTCTTCAACCGCTGCGCGCGTAGCATGAAGGGCGTCCTCAACACGCGCTTTTTTTTCTTTCATCTCCACTTCCGTTGCGGCTCCAACGTGGATGACGGCAACGCCACCGGCGAGTTTCGCCAAACGCTCTTGTAGTTTTTCACGGTCATAGTCGCTGGTAGTTTCTTCGATTTGTGCTCGAATTTGCCCGATTCGACCCTTGATGTCACTCTCTACACCCGCACCGTCGACAATGGTGGTGTTGTCTTTGTCAATGCTGATCCGCTTGGCGCGTCCGAGATCACGAAGGGTTACATTTTCCAGCTTCATGCCCAGGTCTTCACTGACAACCTGGCCACCAGTTAAGACCGCGATATCCTGCATCATTGCTTTCCGGCGGTCACCAAATCCCGGTGCTTTTACAGCGGCCACCTGAAGCGATCCGCGGAGCCGGTTCACGACGAGGGTCGCAAGCGCTTCGCCTTCGACGTCCTCGGCGATAATCAGCAACGGTCGGCTGCTCCGAGCAACTTGCTCCAACAATGGCAACAGGTCTTTCATCGTACTGATTTTTTTCTCGCAGAGCAGCACGTACGGGTCCTGAAGCACCACCTCCATTCGTTCAGCATCGGTGACGAAATACGGGCTGACGTACCCGCGGTCAAACTGCATACCCTCGACAACATCCAGAGTGGTGTCCATCGATTTCGCTTCTTCAACCGTAATGACGCCCTCTTTACCAACCTTTTCCATCGCTTCCGCAATGATGTTGCCGATCGTGGAGTCGTTATTTGCACTAATTGTCCCCACCTGTGCCACCTCTTTATGGCTGGCGGTCGGCTTGGAGATTTTTTGCAATTCAGCCACAGCCACAGCCACAGCCTTGTCGATGCCTCGCTTCAGCGGCATTGGATTGTGTCCGGCCGTCACCAGCTTGATCCCTTCACGATAAATCGCCTGGGCCAACACCGTAGCGGTTGTCGTCCCGTCGCCGGCAACGTCCGACGTCTTGGATGCGACTTCGCGCACCATTTGAGCACCCATGTTTTCGAATTTGTTCGACAATTCGATTTCTTTGGCGACGGTAACTCCGTCTTTTGTCACCGTCGGCGCACCGAAGCTTTTTTCGATGACCACGTTTCGTCCTTTAGGCCCGAGGGTCACCTTTACAGCGTCCGCGAGGGTATTGACGCCAACAAGGATGTTGGCGCGGGCTTTATCGCTGAACACAATATCTTTGGCTGACATAGCATTTTCTCCTGGTCAATAATGTAAGTTCGTAACCCGAACTTTTAATTAATTTTATCGGTTCACGTTATAAGTTTGTATCTGCCAATTAGCTATCTAGTATGGCGAGACAGTCATCTTCCCTCAGAATGATGTGATCCTCGCCATTTATCTTAACGTCCGTGCCGGCATATTTGCTGAACAACACCTTGTTGCCTACACCAACCGCCATAGGTCGGGTTGCACCGTCCTCAAGGACTTTGCCCGAGCCGACAGCGACAACCAAGCCCTCAGCCGGTTTCTCTTTGGCGGTGTCTGGAATGATGATGCCTCCCTTTGAACGGGATTCTGATTCAAGCCGACGGACGATCAGCCTGTCATGAAGTGGACGTACTTTCATGGTTTACTCCTCGACCACAATATGTAAATTAATCAAGTTAACTTGGCTTAAACGGTTACTGGATTCGAACCCGACTCGGAACTTGGACTATCACGTTATGTCTGCGCACCACTCGGTTACGACGACAAGGCCAACACGTGGAAACAACATAAAGTTGTTCCACATGCTGGCTTGTTCGTCGAACGATCGTCGCATTTGGTTACACGAAACCAAGTCTTTCTTCACGCTAAATTAGTAGTCCATATCGCCACCCATTCCACCTGGGGCGCCACCTACCGCTTTTTCTTCCTTCGGCTTCTCTGCAATGACAGCCTCAGTGGTAATCATGAGGCCGGAAACGCTTGCTGCGTTCAAAAGGGCTGACCGAGTAACTTTAGTAGGATCGATGACTCCGGCAGCAACCAGGTCCTCGAACACATCCGTTTCTGCATTGTAACCAAAAGCGCCCGATGCTTCGCGAACCCTTTGCGCAACAATGGACGCTTCCTTTCCGGCGTTTGCGGCGATTTGTCGGATTGGTTCCTCTAAAGCGCGGCGAACAATGCCAACACCAAGGTTTTCTTCACCGCTGAGTGAGAAACTACCCAGTGCTGTCGCTACGCGTAACAACGCGACCCCTCCCCCGGGCACAATCCCTTCTTCAACCGCAGCACGGGTCGCGTGGAGCGCATCCTCTACGCGCGCTTTCTTTTCCTTCATTTCAACTTCGGTTGCGGCGCCAACACGAATCACTGCGACTCCGCCGCAGAGTTTGGCAAGGCGTTCCTGAAGTTTTTCGCGGTCATAATCGCTGGTGGTCTCCTCAACTTGGGCACGAATTTGTTGGATTCGTCCTTTGATATCGGAATCACTACCTGCGCCATCGATAATGGTCGTGTTGTCTTTGTCAATCGTGACACGTTTTGCTCGGCCAAGGTCGGCCAAGGTCACATTTTCCAACTTCATTCCGAGGTCTTCACTAACAACCTGACCGCCTGTGAGGATCGCGATGTCCTGAAGCATCGCTTTACGTCGATCACCGAAGCCCGGAGCTTTGACGGCAGCAACGTTCAACGTGCCGCGTAGTTTGTTGACGACGAGGGTCGCCAATGCTTCGCCCTCAACATCTTCGGAAACCAGAACAAGCGGTCTGCCGGAACGAGCGATTTGCTCCAGAAGCGGCAACAAATCCTTCATGTTGCTGATTTTCTTTTCGCAAAGCAAAATGTAAGGATCGCTTAAATTAGCGACCATTCGTTCGGCATCGTTGATGAAGTATGGGCTGAGATAGCCACGGTCAAACTGCATCCCCTCAACAACGTCAAGCGTTGTTTCCATTGATTTTGCTTCTTCAACGGTAATGACGCCTTCCTTTCCAACCTTCTCCATCGCTTCCGCAATAATTCGCCCAATGGTCGCGTCGTTGTTGGCGCTGATGGTACCGATTTGTGCGATTTCTTTGTGATCTTGTGTTGGTTTGGAGAGCTTTTTCAATTCGGCGACCGCTTGGGCAACCGCCTTGTCGATGCCGCGTTTCAGCGCCATCGGATTGTGACCTGCGGTCACGAGTTTGATCCCCTCGCGATAAATCGCCTGTGCCAGCACTGTTGCCGTCGTGGTTCCATCACCAGCGATATCCGAGGTCTTGGACGCAACTTCGCGGACCATTTGCGCGCCCATATTTTCAAACTTGTTCGGAAGTTCGATCTCTTTTGCAACGGTTACGCCGTCTTTTGTAATGGTGGGTGCGCCAAAACTTTTTTCAATGACTACGTTTCTCCCTTTTGGGCCCAACGTTACTTTAACAGCGTTGGCAAGTATGTTAACGCCGTTCAGCAGTTGGTTACGTGCCGACTCCTGGAATTGAATTTCTTTTGAAGCCATGGTTGGATTCTCCTCTGGTAAATCTAGTGAAATCGATCTTAGTCTTCGACGACGCCAAGGATGTCGTCTTCGCGCATGATTGTGTGCTCTTCGCCATCAATCTTGATTTCAGTTCCCGCATATTTACCAAACAGCACTTTCTGTCCTTCGGAGACCGACAGTTTTCGAACGTCTCCGTTGTCGAGAATCTTACCTCCGCCTACAGCGACAACGATTCCTTCCGCGGGTTTTTCCTTGGCAGTGTCGGGAATGATAATCCCACCTTTGGATCGCTCTTCCGACTGAACACGTTTTACCAGAACACGGTCATATAACGGTTTGACTTTCATTGTATCCTCTCAAACTGGCAAACGGCACATCGTTTGCGGTTGGGAATTGTGTTTGGGGTTGGGTTTAGCACTCGATGACCTTGAGTGCTAAAACGTGTCGCTCATATAATCGCCACGACCGTAGTTGGCAAGGCAAAAAATTTTCGGTGCACAAAAAATTTTCGAATTTGCCTCTGAACACCCCTACCGAATGCTAACGCGGATTTCTTACGAGCTTGTGGACCAATGAAGGGCAACGATAACTTGAACAGATCGTGTCACGATTACGGATTACCAACGACGGACGATTGCTCAATTGGGTGGAATCCGGCTATATATGAACCAAGCCGCTGAGGAGCGGTCGTGGCATCCAAAACACGCAAACTACTCGTGCCGTGTAGGAAATCGATAATGCTTAATTGGTTCGATGGATCTTTTCGTTCGTTATTTGGGCTTGGAATTGTATTGATAGGCCTGGGTTTGTCTTGCGAGCCAACCACCGTTTATGACGAATTTGTACTCGTTGTGACTAGTCAAGAAAACGTAGTTGGCCTACGTATCATCGCTGTCACCAACGACGGCGCAAATCGTGCCGTATACGACTCGGAAGGGGATTCCCTTGTTGCCGATAAACTCAGCAACCTGTCAGGATACGATCTTGTAAACGGAAAGTTCGACGTGGGAATCGCGACAGGACTACCCACAGAACAGAATGTTAAATTACTGGTTTATGGGTATAAGGACACAGTTACTCGTAAACCGACGGTTGCATTCGCTGACGTGGTACAACTGGGAACTACAGGCCCTAGGTCGGCTTATTTAAGGAGTATCGGTACGGATTGTGATCAGGATGCCGACGGAGCATTAAGCTGCGGAATTCCGGGGTGTTGTGTCGGGACCAGTTATGACATTGCGGTGAAGGACTGCGACGATATCAACGCGTCCGTGTCGCCTTTTGTGACTGCCGCTCCAGAGTGTATACCATGCAACGCACCGGATTACGTATGTTCCGGCAAGGCCCCGGTTTGTAAAGACGATGACAATGACGGCGTTGCCGATTGTTCATTGGAGGACTGCGACAGCAACGATCCTGACGTTCACGCAGGTCACGCGGAAGTGTGTGACTTTAAAGATAACGACTGCGACGGTGATATTGACGAGGGATATGATGTCGGCACACCGTGTACGGGCGGCACTGGAACATGTAAAAATGTCGGTACGACCGTCTGTGCACCGGATAGCTTCGACGTCGTCTGTAGTGTGAGTGGTGTGGACAAAGGGATACCGTGCGACGATGGCAATTTGTGCACCAACAACGACGTATGCACCGGCGGCATCAACTCAACTTGCAGGGGTTCGGTGAAAGTATGTGACGACCTGCTGGAATGCACGACCGATAGCTGCGCGAACGGTGACTGTGTCGCTGAAATTCTTCCGAACTCGTGTGTAATAGACAAGCAATGTTACGAAACAGGAGACACCACGTCACAGTGTCTTGTGTGTGACCCCGATGCTGATAACACGTCCTGGAGTCATGTTGAAAACGGCACCCAGTGTGACGATGGCGATGAATGCACCACAGAAGACGTTTGCGTCGACGGAGTGTGTGTGGGCGGGTCCGCTGATACTTGCGACGATGGTTTGGAGTGTACATTGGACTTGTGTGATTCAGAAAGCGGTTGTTCACATGTGCCAAACGATGAACTGTGCGACGACAACAATGTGTGTACCGATAACCAGTGTTCTATTCCGGGTGGTTGTATATTTCCAAACAAAACAGGGGGTTGCGACGACAACTCGGTCTGCACCGAGGAGGATACATGTACTGGCGGGCTATGTACCGGCACTCCTATCGATTGCGATGACGATGTTTTTTGTACGATTGATTCGTGTATCGCTGACAGCGGATGCCAGCATCAACCGTCTGACGCCTTGTGTGACGACATGAATCCCTGCACAACGGACGTTTGTATTGCGAACGTTGGTTGTGATCACACTCCCACAAATGACCCGTGTAATGACAAAAATTCCTGTACCACCGGCGATTTTTGTTCCGGGGGAGTTTGTCAAAGCGGAGCACCCATCGCGTGTGACGACAACAATCAATGTACGACCGATTCGTGCGACCCCGCAAAGGGATGTGTTAACACGAAGGTAGCCAAGTCGTGTGACGACGGAAATGCCTGTACTTCTGGGGACACGTGTGTGGACGGCGTTTGTAAGTCTACCAAGATCATCGACTGTGCCGATGGAAACATTTGTACAACCGATTCATGCGACCCCAGTGTTGGCTGCAAAAATGAAGCCAACACTTTGCCATGCCAAGACGGCAACGCTTGTACCGACGGAGATACCTGCAAAGACAAGGTATGTGCAGCGGGAGGTCCCACAGTGTGTGACGACGGCAATCAGTGTACATCCGACACCTGTTTCCCTGCCACCGGATGCTCGTTTTCAAATGTTTCCAAAGACTGCGACGACGGCAACCCATGCACGCTGTCTGACAAGTGTATAGGCGGGGTTTGTGTGGCCGGTCCTCCGAAGAATTGTAACGACAACGACGAATGTACGACGGACACCTGCGACGTCACCGACGGCAGTTGCGTCAACACGCCCGTTCCTGGCCCAGGGTGCCCTTAACCCGGATTTCTCACCATCCGTCCGTTGCGAGGACCGATGATCCGCCCGCGCGTTGAGAGGGTCAGCGGAAATAGATAAGTGAACCCTGTTCGGCTAATTTAGGCTGCCTTGTCCAGTCCCGTCCTTGCGGAATATTCCCGATATTCCTCAGT
>JABWCM010000342.1:3766-9864 GCA_013360285.1 Myxococcales bacterium | reverse complement strand
GCCCCACAGAACACCAAATGAACGGGTTGCTCAACCACGGCGTTTGGCAAAAACTCCACAAACACCCCGTCGGTAAACAACGTATTGTTTAACGAAACCAACGTCTCATTTCCGTTTTCCGTGGGTTTCGCCAGGGCGAACAGCCACTCCTGCAACCGTTCGGGCTGCTCTTCGAGCATGTGTGCCAAACTCACGACTTTTACCCCGGAAACGTCCGCCCCGGCAATTTCCGCCACCTGGCCGTTGTGAATCACCACCTCGACCGGACTTGGACGCCCCTCCTGTTTCGGCAAACCAAACTCTGAAACGATCTGCGCAACAACGTCGGAAGCAACCGGGGTGCTGTCGACGGGCACGAATGCCCCTTCGATCAGCTCCCGCAGATTGGTATATTTCCAGGCTTCGAGCCGTGGGGACGGAATCCCCATCGCCGCGAACCGGTTTGCGGATTCTGCCCTGGCCGCCTTCATCCACACCGGCTCCGAAGTGGCCATGGTGTGAAGGTGCCTCGCATAGGTGATCAGCAGTTCTTCTGTTTTTTGGGCTGAGTGACCCGTCATTGTTTACTCCCTGCCGCCCACCCACTATCGTGCGTGGCTGGCCCCCCGGTCGGTTTCCGTGTCGTCGATCCCCAGTCCCGCATACCCACTCTTTTCCAGTTCCAATGCCAAATCCTTCCCCCCCTCGTGCACGATACGGCCCTTGGCAAGCACATGTACTTTGTCTGGGGTAATGTAATTTAACAACCGTTGGTAATGTGTGACCAACACCATCGCCCGATCTTCGGACCGCAATGCGTTCACCCCTTCCGAAACAATCTGGAGCGCATCGATATCCAATCCCGAATCGGTTTCGTCAAGCAGCGCCAACTTCGGCTGAAGCACACTCATGTGGAGAATTTCATTTCGTTTTTTCTCCCCGCCCGAAAATCCGACGTTAACGGCCCGCTGTAAAAATACCTCATCCATTTTCAGTGCCTTCAACTGCTTTTTGACGAGTTTCAAAAACTGCATCGCATCGACTTCCGGCTCCCCGCGGAACTTTCGTTGGGCATTCAGCGCCGCCTTCAGAAAATACATGTTTCCAACACCGGGGATTTCGACCGGGTACTGAAACGCAAGAAAAACCCCGCGGCACGCCCTCTCTTCGACCGACATTTCCAACAGGTTTTCCCCATCAAAATACACCTCACCCTGAGTCACCTCATAACCGGTGCGCCCCGCAAGCACATAACCCAACGTACTTTTCCCAGAACCATTCGGCCCCATGATCGCGTGAACTTCACCACGAGCGACTTCAAGGTTGATTCCCCGCAGGATTTCTTTTCCACCCACAGAAACGTGTAAATTCCGGATCTCCAGCATCCTCATGTTATCTTACTCCCAAATCCGACGGGTTAACCCACGCTGCCTTCGAGACTGAGGCCCAGCAATTTTTGCGCCTCAACCGCAAACTCCATCGGCAGTTCTTTCAGCACCTGCTTACAAAATCCGTTGACGATGAGCGATACCGAATCCTCCATCGACAACCCTCGTTGGGCACAATAAAACAATTGATCTTCACCGATTTTTGACGTCGAAGCTTCGTGTTCGACCTTGGAAGTCACATTTCCTACCTCGATATACGGAACCGTGTGCGCCCCACAGTGGTCGCCTATCAACAAGGAATCACACTGGGTGTAGTTTCTTGCACCGTGGGCGGCCGGCAAAACTTTGACCATTCCTCGATACGTATTCTGGCCGAACCCCGCAGAAATCCCTTTGGAAATAATCGTACTCCGCGTGTTTTTTCCGATATGAATCATCTTCGTACCGGTGTCTGCCTGCTGGCGGTTGTTCGTAATCGCCACCGAATAAAATTCGCCTACGGAATTTTCCCCTTGCAGCAAACAACTGGGGTATTTCCACGTAATCGCCGACCCGGTTTCCACCTGGGTCCACGAAATTTTCGACCGTGCCCCACGACAAGCCCCACGTTTGGTTACAAAATTGTAAATTCCCCCTTTCCCATCTTTGTCACCCGGATACCAGTTCTGAACCGTGGAATATTTGATTTCCGCATCATCCAGGGCAATCAGTTCCACAACCGCCGCGTGTAACTGATTTTCGTCACGCATCGGCGCCGTGCACCCTTCCAGATAACTCACATACGAACCAGCTTCGGCAACGATCAACGTTCGCTCAAACTGCCCCGTATTGGCGGTATTGATCCGGAAATAAGTGGACAATTCCATGGGGCACCGAACCCCTTTGGGGATATAACAGAACGATCCGTCGCTAAATACCGCCGAATTCAGCGCCGCAAAAAAGTTGTCGGTATGCGGAACAACCGACCCCAGGTATTTCCGAACCAGGTCGGGATGGTGCTGTACGGCTTCCGAAAACGAGCAGAACACAATTCCCATTTCCGCAAGTTTTCCCTTAAACGTAGTCGCCACCGACACCGAATCAAATACGGCATCGACGGCGATTCCCGACAACCGTTCCTGCTCCCTCAAGGGAATGCCCAGCTTTTCGTACGTACGCAGCAATTCCGGGTCGATCTCATCCAGGCTTTTCGGCGCCTCTTTTTTTTGTTTGGGCGCAGAATAATAGCTGATGGCTTGGTAATCGACGGGCTCATAATGAACCGCTGCCCACGTGGGTTCGACCATGGTAAGCCAATGCCGGTATGCTTTCAGCCGCCAATCCAGCAACCACTGCGGTTCGTTCTTTTTGGCGGAAATAAACCGGATAATGTGCTCACTTAAGCCCGGCGGTGCGGTTTCGGATTCGATGTCGCTCACAAATCCGTATTTGTATTCTTGGTTTACCGCGGAAATCGTCTGCGAATCGGCTACCATATCAAAACGTTCCTTCCATTCCGTGAGTATTGCCGGACGAAGCCGTGGTTCCGGAAAACGGGTTGTATTCCTTGTTTTTACGAGTCAGTTGCACAAGATGCGCCGGCGGTAAATCCTGTGGGACTTGTGCCATCTCCGCCAACGTAACCCGTTGCAACGCATCCAAAATCGCGGTGTTAATAGCCTGCCAGTTGGTGCGCACGCGGCAAACATCTTCCAGTTCACACTCGCCCGGTGCTCCTTTCACGCAGTCGGTCATTGCAACCCCCCCTTCCAGCGCGTTGACGATTTCCGCAACGGTAATACGCTCGGGAGGCCGCGCCAAACCGTATCCTCCCCGCATTCCCCGATGGGAGGCCACCAACCCTTCACGGTTGAGAACCTGCAAAATCTTGCTGATGGTCGGAACAGCAAGCCGCGTATCCAAAGACAGATCCGTGGTGTTAAATAACCGTTCGGGTTGTTGCGCCAAATGCGTCAGCAACAACACCCCATAATCCGCAAGTCGACTGAGCCGTACCATTGTGCTCCTCCTGGCTCGGGTTAAATCCGAACCAAATCAGTCGGGTATTTCCTATTCCAGGCTTCGTCGACTGTCAAGCAAAAGGTTGGATCTGTCTCTTAAACTATTAAAATAAATGGCTTTTTGGCGACAGGCGTGGTTGCAGACGTCGAGGCAGACAAGTCGGGAGGTATAAAAACTCGCGAGCGCTTTCCCACGGAATGGAGTTCGCCACGCACTTGTCGATTGAATCGGGTGAATGAATCGGGTGGATCAATTGGGTCCGACTTCGGCAAAATTTTGTTCCAGGGTTAACTCGGCCACCCCGTCTTGAAACTGAATCCGTGCCACCATCAGTTGTTCTTCCAGATTGACCACCGCGATGGTTCCTTGAGATACTTTGTCGCTGATTTCCCGCATTTTCCCTTCCAGGTTCCGCAACAGGGCGTTGCCCC
Organism: Myxococcales bacterium; assembly: GCA_013360285.1. Taxonomy (GTDB): domain Bacteria; phylum Myxococcota_A; class UBA9042; order JABWCM01; family JABWCM01; genus JABWCM01. Next base: position 6,065 of record JABWCM010000342.1, on the reverse strand, counting down.
CTTTGACCAAACGTAACGACACGATCTGCGCGTGCAGCTCGTCCATACGGGCGCGATATTCATCCAGTTTGTCGTGTTCGGTTTTGATTTTCTGCTCTACATTGGCCATTTCCACGTGCAACGCCAACAATTCTTTCATCGCTTCTTTGAGCGGTCCCGACGCCTGGTCGCCGTTCAAATACGCTTTGACCAGCGCAAATCCATCGGGTGTACGGATGTCAATGCTGCGAAACACGGGGGTCGCCTCGGCGATTTTTACGTCTGTTTTGCCGTTTTTCGGAACCGTGACCGCAAACAGATGCGCACTACCGATTCGTTCCGGATTTTCCGGCCCTTCGACCAACGAATATCCTTTCTTGAGGGTGTGCCGAATATACACCGTGGTGTCCTGGTTCAGCCGATTATGTAACGTAAACGAAGTGACCCGTTTGTGTTGCACTTCCGACGACAACACCCCTCGTTGCACCGTGAGCAATCGGGTAATGGAATCCACCGTATCGTCTTTCCGCTCAACCACGATTTGGCGGTCCATCGCAAACGGAATAAACGCCACCGAACCCGACGGAATCGGTTCCGACAGCCCCTCGCCAATAAATTTTCCTTTGCCGTAAACGGTCACCGGACCACTTTCCAACGCCGAATCGGTTGGATTTTTCAGCCGCACTGCCCGAAACGGAAACGTGTCGTTCCCCCGTTTGCTTTCTGCATCAAAAAGATAAACCAATTCCCCCGGGGTTTCCTGCTGAACAATCGAAACCATCGCCGATGTACCCCGCGGTACGGTTACGGTCGATTCCGATTCGAAATGGGAAGTTCCAATGGGTTCCTCCGACTCCGGCGACACCATCGTCGTGTCGGCAGACGCCACCTGCGTTTCCGGTTTTTGCTCCACAATACGTACACCCCCCCGTTTGGTATGCCCCACACCGTTGCCTACCGCCACCACTTTGTCCGGCGCAACCCCTTGGCGAATCAATTGTTCACGCACCCGATTGGCGCGGTCCAACGACGACCGGGTTTTGTCTTCATCTTTGCCGTCGGCATACCCTTCAATCACGACCGTTCCTGCCGAACCCTGAATCCGTCCGGCCAGCGCCATCAGTTGTTGTTGTTCGGCGGTAGTCGATGCCGGCGCAAACGCATCGGCCGGGCTCGACTTGGTCCGTGCCGCAGCCGCTCTGCCCACGCCGGCACCGGATCGTTCGAAATCCATCGGTTCTTCCTGGAAGAATTGCCGATCATCACGGTTAGCCAACATCCCCGTGACCGCCGCTTCGTTGCGGGCAATCACGTCGTCGCCAAATTCGGTCACCACCACCGACGCCGTTTCCCCACCAAACACCGCACCACCCATAGGCGGAGCCTGGGCGAACAACGAATGGGACTGCAAGGTTTCCCGCTGGACCAACCGAACGGACCGCAAATCATACCGAAACGACAATGCCGACGACGATCCGACCCCGATTTTGACGCCGGTCCAGTCTTCTCCCGACGTGTTGTCCACAATCGCCCACCCCTGAAGTTTGACCTTGCCGTCGTCGGTTGCCGTAATCCGATAACTCGGCTTCCAAGCGGGCGCTTCGCTGATATAGGAAAGCTCCAGGTCGTGTGGGCCGTCGTGGGGCAGACCGATTTCCAACTCGACAAAACCGGTGGCGGAAGTCGGCACGTCAGTAGGATAAGAAACGGGCAGCGGCTCGCGGGTTTTGGCATCAACCACCGACAAAGACTTAAGAAAATCGTCAATCTTATCAGCCGGAACCGATAACTTAAGAACGCGCCCATCGACATGGGCCAACCGTTCGAAATAAGCAATACCGTTGCGATACACCACCACACGCCCAAGCGGGGCTTCGGTTTTCACATAAGATGTGCCGGAACTACAGGCGAAGGCGGCAAACGACAACAACAAGGATAACAACCACATACGGGACGAAAACATGACACACTCCATTTTTAACAGACAGCTCTCCGCGACAAAGCGGAACAGAATGTCGCTGCTGACGTTCGAAGTGAATTTTCGATCCGTACAAAGTTATTTTTGGCACAGAATGTGGGGCGAAATGCCGAGCCCGCCAAAACCCAAGCAGGACGGGAACAGAGGGGTCTGGGTGCCCGTTTTGGCGACAAAGATCGGGCACACAGGACCCTCGGTACACGTTTTGGCGACAAAGATCGGGCACACAGGACCCTCGGTGCCCGTTTTGGCGACAAAGATCGGGCACACAGGACCCTCGGTACACGTTTTGGCGACAAAGATCGGGCACACAGGACCCTCGGTACACGTTTTGGCGACAAA
>JABWCM010000342.1:0-3751 GCA_013360285.1 Myxococcales bacterium | reverse complement strand
AGATCGGGCACACAGGACCCTCGGTACACGTTTTGGCGACAAAGATCGGGCACACAGGACCCTCGGTACACGTTTTGGCGACAAAGATCGGGCACACAGAGAGGTTGTGAAAAAATATGGGCGCGTTTTGGGGCTGCGAATTTTGCGCCGAATTGGACTCGAAAAACCCGAGTCATATCGGGAATATGGCGAGGGTTTTTCGAAGCCAAGTCGGCCAAAAGTCGCCGGCACCAGGGCGCGCAGCTATTTTTTCACAACCTCAGAGCCCTCGGTACACGTTTTGGCGACAAAGATCGGGCACACAGATGCCCGGGTGCCCGTTTTACGGCCATAACACGACGACCCGGCGTATTATCTTCCTACGGTTTCCCCTCGGTTTCCGGTTGATTTTTGTCCGTGGGCCTTACTTCGCTGTCGAGGACCCGCCGAAAAAATGTTTTGGTTTCTTCGAGCACGATACCGTTGAGGATTTCCAGTTCCGCTTCAAGATTCCGTTTGCTCGGTTCGGTCGCCAAAAACCGGTCCCGTTCTTTTTCCAACCGGATCGCGTTGATGACCATATCCCGCCAGGTTGCTCCCCAGTGGAAATTTTGTCCCAAACCGCTGATAACCGTCAGCGTCGCCGCAATAATCGGCGTCAACACCGCAAAAAAGACCCGCAGTTCGTTGATGTCTTGTACAAAACTTGCCGCGGAAATCGATGACACCAAGGTGACCGCCGACCCCAAGATAATCGACAGGGTACGTACACTTTTGTAAGCCTTTTTGTTGTGCCGACTGGCGCCCCAGTAATAATCGATTTTGTCTTTATACTGCCTCAGCACATAATCCGCATCGATTTCGGTGGATTGATGGGTTCTTTCCGCCATAACTTACCTCCTCGTATCCATTATAGTGAGTTACAACGAATGCCCCAACAAAAAGGCCACCGCGTCTTTGACGAACGCCGCCGGAAACGCCGGAATGTGGCTGCTTCCCTGCATGGTCCACAATTCTACCGACGTGTTTTGGGAACATTCCGACCATCTTGTAACCGTCGTTTCGGCTCCGTCCACGTTGGTATCCATATCCAACGTTCCCCCGTCTTGGCCCATAGCCGAGCACCCGTTACGACTCACCCACCGGGATACGGTTTCTTGCGCCCCCGGATACCCAAACTCCCCGTCATACAAAATGGTATCGTCGTTGGTTCCATGCACATGCAACACCGCGACCGGGCCGGTTTCCACACATTTGGTTTCATTGGCCCAGGTTGTCCCGGCAATGCAGACGACGCCCGCAATCCGGTCGGCCGCCTCACACGCCATCCGATACGCCATAAACGCCCCGTTGGAATGCCCCATCAAATAAATCCGATTGGAATCGACACTATACACCGTTTGCGCTTCATCCAACAACGACCCGATATATCCCACGTCGTCGACTCCGGTTCCAAAAAAATCACAACAATAATCCGTCGCATTCCAAAATTGATTTCCACTCGCATCCACGGTCCCCTCTGGAACCACTAAGATAACGCCGTCGGCCATCGTACGTTGGCTCAACCCAAGGTAAAAATTCTGTACCGCTCCATTTGCCGAATATCCATGCAGCAACACCAGCAGCGGCCAGGTTTTTCCCGGGTCATATCCGTTCGGCAGGTACACTTTGGCCGGCCGTTCGCCCCCGATTACCAACGTGGGTTCCACCTGCTCCGGCACGTCGTCGTCAACTGTGTCCTGGGATTGGGATTCGGCGACATCTTCTTCCATACCCTCCAGCGTATCCGGAGTTTCGCCGCCGGCCTGTACGTCGACCGACACCAACCCATCCGCCTGACTCAGATCGGCTTCTGCACCGCCGCCTTGATCCTCCCCCACATCCTGCGCCGCCGCAGTAGCGGCATCCTTGGAACCATCCGAGGTGGTGCCGTTGTCACACGCAACCAACGCCACCATTCCCACCATCGCCACATATCCGATCTTGTTCGTCATCATTGAGGCCTTCCCGATCATCCTTTGTCATAAGCCGAATCCACCAGCGCCCCGGCACCCAACCATCGGTCCATCTTACTCCAATGGGGCAAAACTAGCCAACCACTACAAGCCGGCGGCGGTAAAGAAGTCCCGGCCATTCATCAATCGTTGGTATTCGGCGGGAAGTTCGGGGAATGCACCGTTGACATACTCGCGAATATACCGATCCAATTCGCCTTGCTGGGAGGTCGACAACTCGGGGGATGTACGCAGCCGCCGCAACGACGACACATAATTGCGGATGGTTTCGCGTTGGCGTTCCGCAAATACCCCCGGAGTAGCTGGGACTTCGCGCCCCCCTTGGGAGGTCATTCCGTACTCGGCGATATCCCGCAGGTGGTTTCTCACTTCCAGCACCCGACTTTGCGCCATCGACCGGGCATTACGCATCACCACTTCGCCCTCGGCAGCCGGACGAGGAACATCCAGCAGTTGGTCCACACGCCAGGATTGCATTTGGGAATAGCGTACGGGGTCGACTACCGTGAGTTGTACTCGGGGAATCCGCCCCGCCTGCATATCGAGTAAGTGGTTTAATTCGTGGTGAAAATGCTGCGAGGTAGCCTGATCGGGCGAAAACCGAATCCGCGACCGCGTAAACGACTGTCCGTTGGGTCCATTGACCACCACCATGACCACGTCGGCGCTGGCTCCCCTTCGCCCCACAAGTCCCGGGTCGGCCTCCACCGCAACGTTGATCGATGCCAGATTCCGTTCGATGGACGCCCGATTGGGGTGTTCGGAAAACCGGTTCCAAATCAACGTATCGGTATCGAGCGCATTGCCTTGGGGGTCCGACACCAACTGCAAAAAAACACTTCGCGAAGGGGGCCGCCCGTTGCCCGCCGTCGAAGCGCCCCCTTGTCCCGAACCGGCACCCTGCTGGCCTCCACCGCTGGTGGACGGAAACACCCAGGACGTCCCCTGCCGCGGTGTGGTGCTTTGCAACGTTACAGTAACCCCATTGGACAACGTGATGGTGGGGGGTTGCTCCATATTACCCCACGTTCCCGACTGCGACTGCGGGAGTTGCAAAAACGAAGGCAACCCCTGGTTGGCGCCAAAATCAAACTGAAATCCCTGACCGTTTCCCCTCTGACCGGAGGTTGGGCGGTTGGATTGCCATTGGATTCCTTGTTCGGTCACGATAAAAGTCGGCGTGCCGCGGCGGGTTGGTCGCTGATTGGGGTCCCACTGAATTCGATTGAGAAATTCAGCCGGTGCCGGCGCGGAATGGGATTCCAGTTGCCCCGAAGCAGCAAGGCGCCGAAGTTCGGTCAGGTAGGTCTCCGACCCGAACGGTCCCCCTCGCACCACCGGCGATCCAGAGCCGGAAATCAGGGTGGGATTAAAACTTTGGGCATTCCTTCGTGCGCGATAAGCTCCGCCCGCCAGCATTCCCAAATTCCCCACCGTGTCTACCCCTTCGGCTATCGCCAATGCTTGGTCCATATCGTCGGTGGCAAAAATAGCAATCACCATCGCAAACGAACCAAACGCCCCCAAATTGCGGATACGGTCGAGCCCCTCCAGCGGATTTCGGGGGATAATGGGAACCGGGTCCGGCTCCGAAGTAGGCATTCGAACAACGGGGCCTTGGATCGGGTTTTGTTCTTCATGCCGCCGCGCGGTCAAACGACGCACCATTTCGTCTCGCACTTCCCCCATTCGCCTCCCCACCCGTGCCGCTTCCGCAGCCTGAGCCCCTCCCGTATCATTTTGAAACAACCATTGAA
>JABWCM010000060.1 GCA_013360285.1 Myxococcales bacterium | reverse complement strand
CATCCGCTGCTTGGACAATGCCAATCAAGGCCCAAATCGGATCTATGCAAGGTCATTCAGATCAACGTTCAACAATTGATTTTCTGCGGGTCATCTCCAACCGGACGTCAAAAGTAGTTATTGTCAAACTTACGGGAACGGACTATAGCTTGAGCTCTGAGTCTGTGAAAAAATAGCTGCGCGGACTCTGGGCGGTGGCTTTGGGTCGGCTTGGTTCCGAAAAACCCTGCGCAATATTCCCGATATTACTCGGGTTTTCCAGAACCAATCCGCCGCCAAATCCACGCCCACAGCCAGCGCCCATATTTTTTCACAAACTCTCTGAAACCTGCGATTTGACCAGGTGTGATTGTTCTCTTCACCTATGGACCGAGAAAACCCTATGACGTTGAAACCGCACGTGATTTTTGCCCTGGCCACGCTGTTGGCCATGACCTTTGCCTGCTCCGATGACGATGATCCATCCAGCACCGGCGACACTTCAGGAACCACGGACACCTCATCCGACACAACAGGCTCAGGTGATCCCGGTTCTTTGCTGGCAGTTTCCCTGACCAGTACCGTGGGTGTCCTGCTCGACGAAGTTCCAGAAAGCGCCCGTACCCGCGTGGCGGATGATCTGTTGGCCAAACCGGAGAGTTTTTGGATTGAACGCGCAAAACGGCAAATCGATTACACTTCTTATCGGTTGATTTTCCGCAATTTGTATTTCGAGCCCGAAGAAGGAAAAGGGATTTTGCCCCTGCCGCCAGTCGAAATCTGGAACGTGGTGCTAAACGGTTCGCCGGAGGCGCGCACGGTGGATGGGCATCAAGTTATCGCCGTTGATTATACGTTTACAAGTACACTGTTGGGTCCGGAATTCGACGCCGTCAACGCGGATGCGCGGTTGACCGAAGCCGGTAAGTTTGTCGATGAGGCTTTTATTTTACCCATTGATCCGGAGCACATTTTTGAACGTACGGGTTATGCCTGTATGAACGAAGCGGATTTCCCTCCGAATTCAGTCGATACCGAAAACGCGCGGTTATTTTACGATCCGGAATGTGAAGCGTTCGCCATGGTTGAAGACGATGGTTGCCATTTATCTTCGCCCGTTCCAACCCAGTCCTGTGTCGAAGCAATCGAGGCTCACGTCGGCAAAGTAGAGACCTCCGTTCGATTTGAACGATTGGCGTGGAACCAGGCGACGGCCGATGCGGTGCGTGTTGGCCAGCAGATCCCCGGCATCGCTGAATTACGCGCCATGCCCGAAGGGGTCGCAGACAACCGGATTGTGTATCGTTATTTCGCTGAGAGTTCCTGCGCCATCGTCGAAGGGTGTGTCGGCGGTCCCGGTTGGCGCCGGTTGCTGCAATTTACCGCCACGGTCCAAAATCTTGGTGCGGTAGACGCGGCGTTGGGTGATGTGAGTGAAGGCAGCGCGCCGGTAGAAAATCGTCTCGTCAGTCTCAGCCCCTGTCACAACCACATGCACTTCAATCATTATGGTAAGTTTACGTTTGGCAGTGGCGACCAACAGTTGGGCAGCAAACGGGCGTTTTGTTTGGAAAGCACCTGGCGTTATTACAACAACGAAGACACTCCGTATAACCACCCTTACACCTGTCATTACCAAGGAACCGCTGCCGGTTGGGGTGACGACTATATCGCGGGGCTGGACTGCCAATGGGTTGACATCACGACGGTGGATACCACCGCGGCGCCTGTAGTCGATACCCTGGGATTCCACGTAAACCCCGACAAGTTCTTGTGCGAAGGCACCACCAAAGTCGACGAAGCCGGCATGACGATGTTTGAGCCAACCGAGTTCAAAAACGAAGCCGGGGAAACCGAAAGCCGGATCGCCTGCGAAGAAGTCGACGGAGCCGCCGACAACAACCACGCAACCGCGGACGTTACGATTCCCACCAACAACGGCGGTTTGGTGACCGAACCGTGTGGCCGCGGCCAGTTTGGCCCGGTGCGAAACTGTGGTTTTACGTCGGCCGGCGCAGCGTTGACCTGCACGCCGGGTGAGCCCGCGTCCATTACGTGTACCGGCGCTTCGGCAGACAAACCGGTGGCCGTTCGTATCTGCGAAGCAAGTGAACAATTGGGTGCGATTCCCTGCACATACAACGACGCGATCGCCGTCGGCACCCATATTGGAGACAGTTTGAAACTCGATTTCACCTGTCCGGCAGCACGTTCGGCAGCCATTGCTGAGAATGGTGGCCGCATCGGCATTTACACAGCCCCGATCGTGCCGGGAGACGAAACCAGCGTCACCTGCGCCTGGACCGAATAAGTCCATACAACTCACTGCACCGCTCCCCGCATCTACCCCACATCGACGCCCACGTGATGCTCTAACCCAAAACCCCTGTCTTTCCTCAATCGGAGACGTTTGGATCGAGTTGGAACCCGTCCGATTGGCAATCGGACCCGTTTGGATCGAGTTGGAACCCGTCCGATTGGCAATCGGAGACGTTTGGATCGAGTTGGAACCCGTCCGATTGCAATCGGAGACGTTTGGATCGAGTTGGAACCCGTCCGATTGGCAATCGGAGACGTTTGGATCGAGTTGGAACCCGTCCGATTGGCAATCGGAGACGTTTGGATCGACTTGGAACCCGTCCGATTGGCAATCGGACCCGTTTTGGCACGTTTTGTGGCCGCCGTTGAACCGGCGTCGAAAACGGCGCATAGTGCGCACGGGCCGACAACATGTGCCCATGCCGCCGGTTCATTGTGCCGGCGGCCCTCCTGTTCCTAATCTTGCCCGGTGTGCGTCATGTCCAATCGGCTCCGGTTCGATCCCGGCTTTCCCCTGATGATGGTTTCCGCTGATGAAGTGTCCGGTCCGACTGCTTTTGGCCGGAAGGATATTCGTAACGTATTGGGACTGGACCGGCGTTCGCGGTGGAAACGGCGGATCCTGGTTTTGTTGGGCCTCGTACTCATCGCGGTAGGTGCCTGGTTTGGTTGGCAACGATTGAATACACCGAAGCCGGCACCCCAGTATCGTATGGAAACCGCGATACGCGGTGACATTGTGACCTCGGTAAGTGCCACCGGAACGGTGGAGCCCATTCGAACCGTACAAGTGGGTGCCGAAATCTCGGGTCGGGTGACGTCGGTGGAAGTGGCCTGGAACGAGACAGTTCAAGAAGGTCAAATATTGGCCCGCTTGGATACGGTTCCAATCCAAACCGAATTGGAGCAAGCCTTAGCCCAACTTGAAGCAGCCAAAGCAACCACCGCGTTGGCGCAGGCCGACTACGAAACAGCTCGCCGAGCGGATGATCGGGCGAAGAAGTTGGCGAAAGACGGGCTGCAATCGACTGCGAGTGTGGAAGTTGTGTCGGGAAACCGTGCGAGAGCCAAAGCCCAGCTCGACAATGCAAAAGCCAACCGGGATCTCGCGGAAGCCCGTGTGAAGCAGGTCCGCACGAACTTAGAAAAAGCCGTCATTCGGTCTCCTATTAACGGTGTAGTGCTTGATCGACTCGTCGAACCCGGTCAGGCGGTGGCCGCGTCGTTTCAAACACCGGTATTGTTTTCCATCGTCGAAAATCTGTCCCAAATGGAGCTGCATTTGGCTATTGATGAGGCCGATGTTGGCAAAGTGACCAAAGGCATGACGGCGACTTTTACCGTCGATGCGTATCCCGATCAAACATTTCCTGCGACCGTTGCCAATTTACGGTTGGCTCCTCATGTAGAGCAAAATGTGGTCACTTATTTAGCGGTGTTGTCTGTGGACAATCCCGACGGCAAACTTTGGCCGGGAATGACCGCAACCGCCACGATTACATCCAACAAACTTGAAGGCGTACTCAAGGTTCCCAACGTGGCTTTACGATTTGTTCCGCCCGACAGTCAAACCGAGGCACGAAACGGTTCGTCCAGGGGGCAGGGGTCACGCAGCGGAATGCCGTTTTTGGGTCCTCCCGGCGGTGGTTCGTCGACGCGTGAAAAAGAAGTACGGTTACAACAAAACCGCCAGGGTAAAAATGGACCAGGTCCGAACGGCACACGGCGTTCCGAAGGTCGGGTATGGGTTTTCCAAAACGGCAAACCCGTGGCCATTTCCGTGACAACCGGTATCACCGACGGTACTTTTACGGAAATCAAAGGCGATGGGCTTAAGGAAGGCGACGAAGTCATCGTGGGTATCCAGGAAACCAGTCCATGATTCCCAACCCGCATCTTGTATCAGCGGCCACAACAAAAGGGCCGAACTATCCACAAATTGGGGGCGCGTTGCCCACGTACACGCGGCGGTCGGCTTTGCGCTGGTTGAGCCCACGTGTGGGCATAGCCGAAGGAGGGTAAAACATGCCGGCTAAAACCCCATTGTTAACAACCATCGACCTCCACAAAGTGTATGGAAGTGGTGACACGGCCGTACATGCGTTGAGGGGAGTGAATCTGACTTTGTTCGAAGGTGAATTTGTTGCCGTCATGGGGGCCAGCGGGTCGGGGAAATCTACGTTTATGAGTCTTCTGGGAGCGCTGGACCGTCCCAGTCGCGGCGAATGTTGGCTTTTGGGCATCGATATTGCCCGGCTGACCCGAGATCAGCGGGCGTTGTTCCGGCGTCACTACCTTGGGTTTGTGTTTCAGAGTTTTAACTTACTGTCGCGTATGACCGCGCTCGAAAACGTGGAATTGCCGCTTATTTACCGTGGGGAGTCGCGGCGTGTTCGGCGGGAAAAAGCGGCCATGACCTTGGATTTGGTGGGACTTGGCGACAGATTGGGCCACACTCCCGCCCAGTTGTCCGGAGGGCAGCAGCAGCGGGTGGCAATCGCCCGGGCGCTGGTGACGGAACCGGACCTTATCTTAGCAGACGAACCGACAGGAAACCTCGACAGTGCACGAAGCGCCGAGGTGATGGAGTTGTTGGTTAAGTTACAACATCATCGTAAGTTGTCGATCGTCATGGTGACCCACGAGCGGGATATGGCGGCCTATACCCATCGGGTGATTTGGTTCAGCGACGGGGTAGTGGAGCGGGACGGCCCGGCAGCGGAGGTTTTGAAATGAATCCAGCTACAACTTTTGTGATGGCCGCACAGGCGATTTTGCGCCACAAGTTGCGGGCCGCGTTGACTGCACTCGGCGTGGTGATCGGTGTAGCGTCGGTCATCGGCATGGTACACATCGGTCAAAGTGCAAAGGAGTCGGTCCGATCGCAGATTTCGAGCCTCGGTGACAACCTGCTCATGGTTCGCCCCGGTGCGGGGCCGCGTGGACCGGGGGGCGCCCGGGCGAATGCCGCACCGTTTGAGTTGGAGGATTCGGCGGCTATTGCTGCGCAGGTGGATGGGCTGACGGTGGCCCCCGTCGTAAACCACGGTGCTCTGGTGGTGTGGGGCAACGTGAATTGGCCCACGGCGGTAACCGGTACCACGGTGGAGTTCTTCGAGGTTCGGCAGTGGAAACTGGAGCGGGGGCGGTTGTTTGAAGAACAGGAGGTGCGTTCGGCGGCCCCCGTATGTGTGTTGGGTGCGACGGTGTACAACAAGTTGTTTGGTGGTGGGAGGGAATCGATCGGAGACACCATCCGCGTGGGCAACGTGTCGTGCCAGGTGATAGGCGTGCTTACCAGCAAACAATCGTCGATGGGCTCGGATCCCGATGATGTTGTGGTGATGCCGCTGCGAACCGTCCAGCGGCGGCTGAGTGGGTCCACCGACGTGGGTATGTTGTATTTGACCGCGCCCAGTCACCAACCCACTGCATCGGTCAAAAAACAAATCGAAGAAATTCTGCGGGAACGGCGCCGGATCAAACCGGGGGATGATGATGATTTTTCGGTGATGAGTATGGACGAAATCGCCCAGCGGGTGGAGGGAACGACCGACACGATGACGGCGTTGTTGGGGTCGATTGCTGCGGTAAGTTTGTTGGTCGGGGGGATTGGAATCATGAACATCATGTTGGTCAGTGTGACCGAACGCACCCGGGAAATCGGCATCCGCATGGCCATTGGCGCGAGAGGGCGGGAGGTGTTAACCCAGTTTTTGATGGAAAGCATCATCCTATCCACGTTGGGGGGCATCATCGGCATTGGCCTGGGGCTTGGGGGATTTGCCATCGCGGCGGATTCGTTGGGGATGCCCTTTGTTCTCATTCCGGAAATTGTTGTGTTTGCGTTTTTTTTCAGCGCGGTGGTGGGTGTTGTATTTGGTTATGTGCCGGCGCGAAAAGCCGCCAGGCTGGATCCCATGGAGGCGCTGCGCCATGAATAACCAACGGTATCGATGGGGGACAGCCTTGCTCGTGGTGTGTGGGCTGTGGGGGCCGAAGCCCGGGATGGGGAAAGGATTGACGGTGGAAGAAGCGGTACAACTGGCTTTCAAAAACAGTCCTGCTTTAGCGGTAGCTCAAGCGGAATTCCGCCGCGCTCAGCTTGCCGTAGAGGGAGCAGAGCACCGGTATGTGCCCCTGTTGACCTCAAACGCGACCTATACCCACAGCGAGATGCCGTCGTTTCAGGCAGATGGGGCCATCGGTGTGGGGGTGAGCGATACGGTGGCCGTAGGAGCGGGGATTCACCACACCTTTTCCGTGGGGACCGCGGTGGGGGTGGATGTGGAACTCAACGGGGCGGATCGGTCGGTTCCGCAAACGAGTGGAACGGGGGCGATGGCGCTCGACGGAACCTATGGGGTGACGGCGCGGGCAAGTGTGCGGCAACCGTTGTTGCGGGGGCTTGGGGACGACGTGGGGGAAGCGGAGTTGCGTGGGGCGACCCTCGCGCAGGGAGTGGCGGAACGGCAACAGCAGCAGGTGAGCAGCGAGGTGGTGAGGGACGTGGTGATTGCGTATTGGACGCTGTGGGTTGCCGAACGTTCCGAAGAAGTGACTCGGGCTTCGTTGGCGGTAGCCCAGCGGCGACTCGATGAAACCCAAACCAGGGTCGATGCGGGGGAGCGGGCACCCTTCGACGTGTTGCCTTTGGAAACCGATGTGGCATCACTCCAGGAGGCGTTGACGGCGGCGCAGGCGACTACGTTTCAAACGAGAGTCGAGATGATGAGGCGAATGGGGCTGCCCGTGGGGGACATCGTGACGACGGTAGAGGCTTTTCCAACGGTGCCCAATTCGCCGGAAAACCCCGAGACAATAACCCAATGGGTCGAAGAGAGTGTGGCATTTTCGTTTGAGGTAGCCCAACAAAAAGCGGCGGTTGAAACCGCGAAAAATCAAGTGCTGGTGGCGGATGACCAGGCGGAGTTGCGACTGGATTTGTCGGGTTGGGTTCAATTGGATGGTGTGGGGGCCAAGGACCCAACAGATGCGTTCGGAATGTTTGGGCGTGGGGAAGCCGTCAGCGGTTTTGTTGGGGTAGAACTGGAGTTGCCCCTCGATCGTACGGAGCAAAAAAACGAAGCAGCGAGGGCGAAATGGTTGGTCGTGGCGGCGGAGCAAGCCCTATTGGACAGGATTCGAAATGTGGCGGCGGAAACAACAGTGCAAGTGGCCCTGCTGACCTCGGCGGTCGAACGATTACGATTTGCCGAGCAGACGGAAAAAACCGCAAAAAGGTCAGCAGCCGGCCAAGCGGCAAGGTTTGAAGCCGGTGACGCAACCGCAACCGACGTGATTTTAGCGGAACAAAGTGTGCGGGAAGCCAGGTTGAGGGTAACCAAAACCAAAGCGGACATAGCCATAGCGGCGGTAAAACTGGATCATTTGCGCGGCAAGTTGGCGGACAAGATCAAAACCGGTGCGGTCGTGGGAAACTAGGAGGGATTGTTCATCAGCTTGAGGGGCTACGAATGCCGATCCGCGGGTTGTTTCGGGCGTGGCGAATCTTGTTGTTCTCAGAGAGTTTGTGAAAAAATAGCTGCGGACCCTGGTGCGAGCGAATTTTGGTCGCCTTGGTTCCGAAAAACCCTGCGCAATATTCCCGATATTACTCGGGTTTTTCGAGTCCAATTCGGCGCAAAATTCGCGGCCCCAAAACGCGCCCATATTTTTTCACAGGCTCCGAGGCCAACGATGCGCTCCGAGATCACTGGTTTTGGAGTTAGTGGCGGTTGCGAGACATCTTACGTGACACTGCTGTACCCATACCGATTATGGCGCATAACCACAGCGGTATAGCGGGCACACTGTGCCGTCCGGCGGTGGTCTTGCAGCCATCGTTGTCTTTTTTGGGAGTGCCCGCGGCCGATGGGGTTTCGACCGTATCCTTCAAGGTATCGCTTTTGTTTGTTTGGTTCGTGTCCAATGATAGGGATGTATCTTCTTTCTGGATGTCCGCCGATTGGGGGGCATCCGATTCGTTTGTGTTCCAGATTTCGGCACCGGAGGACACATCTTCACGTGGGGCGTCTCCACATTCTGGGGGATCGGTCGGAGTGGTGGCGGCGCCCATGGGGGGAAGTGAGGACGCACACACCAGTCCGGATATCCGTTTTTTGGTGTTGGGAACCAACCATCCGCCCGATCCACATGATGGAGGAGCCGGCGCACATACCGGAACGGTCGCCAATGCTTTGCTGAAGTTTTCCGCCCCAGGCGATTTAGGAGCAGCGATTCCCGGGGTGCACAGCGGCACCGCATCGGCACCCAGCGCATCATCCCTGAGTAGGCCGACCGTCGATCCATCGCATAAACAACTCGGAAATCCACCGACGTCGACACAGATTCCCGTGCCGCAATCCACCCCGTCGCACGGGTTCTTCAGATTCAACCCAATCGACAAATCTACGGGCGCGGTTTCAGGGATACACGTCACCGAATTTTTGCCGTCGAGATCAATAAATGTTCGCGCTACGTAGCCCTTCGCGCAAGCACATCCCGCCCCACCGTCCACCGGCACACATTCTCCTTGTCCACAATATACCGTCGCGCAGGCACGCCGCGCTTCGATCTCGTTAAACAGGTTGGTGTCCTGAATTCCGTTTTTGCAGCCATCCAGTTGATACCGGGTTCCTGTCAGGTTTAACCTCCCTTTGGGGAGTTGGTTCAGCCCTTCGGTCATGGGCGCAAACTCGGGATCAAACGTCATTTCCTCGGGCGACATTCGTGACGTCAGCCGGGTCACAACTTTATATTGTTGATTGATTTCTTTTAACGCTTTGATCGCCGGACCCAACTTGGAATCATTGTCGCAATCCTGTGCGTCATGTTTTGAGGTGGGGCATTCGCACGTCCCATTGTTCTCAATATCGCACATGAACGCCTCATTGTTTGTGCAGCACTCGCCGGCAACATCCCACGCGGGCATCGAATAACCCGCATATTCGGCAACAAATGCGTCTCCACCCGCTTCATCGATGGTTCGCGCCAGCACCATCGGATAGTTGTTGCGCCCCGTTACGTCGGTTGTCAGGCGGTCCGGGTCAACGGCTACCAGCGGCCTGTCCATTGGCCCAAACGGTTTGTCGCTGAAGATCCATGCAGTGACTGGCATGTGTGGTTCTGCGGCGACCGCCGTGAGTCGCAGCGGAATCATCGGACGTTCTGCCGCGTAGGTTAACTTAAGTGGCCGAATTTCCGACGTGCCGGCCCCGGGAATCAGCTTTGCAGCCACAAACAACATCTTGGCATCCAGATAAGGCTGCATAAACGGCTGCATGGTGGCATTGACAATAAAGCCGTTGTCGTTGAGCCATGTCGTCGTCAACCCTGCATCTTCTGCCGAAAAGACTATCACGTCATACGATCCAACGATTTCCTGTTTGATAATCGTCACCGGCGGGGGATTTTCTCCTCCAGCGCTGCCTGATGCGTCTTCTTGAGTATTTATATCCCAAACTTCTTCGCCGGGTGGCTTGGGGCATGGAGGGTGGTATTTACAAACATACTCCGGTGACGGACAAAGATTCGTGGACGTGATCGTGATCACGGGTGACGTGAGTTGGTCCACAAGGCCAAACAACAGGCTTTCGGACAAAGCCAACTCCGGCTCGGACGGCACCGGCAACAACCAGGCAAACTGAGCGGGGTCCCCGGCGTATTGAATCAATACATGCGCCGTAACCACGCCCACACCCGCTTCAAAAATGACCTGTTCCGCTTGCTGATTGACGGCAAAGTCCTCGACGGCATTAGGAATCGGCGGCGAAAAACACCCACATGCCCACGCCGAAGAAGGCACAAGCAGAGCGGCTGTGAAAAAATAGCTGCGGACCCTGGTGCGAGCGAATTTTGGCCGCCTTGGTTTCGCAAAACCCTGCGCCATATTCCGGATATGACTCGGGTTTTTCGAGTCCAATTCGGCGCAAACCTCGCGACCCCAGGATGCTCCCATATGTTTCCACAGGGTCAGAGCCCACACAACGCCAACGGCCCACATTCGTGTAAAAAAACGCGGTGAAAACATGATTTCCTCCAGATCCAGGTTCGATGGAGTTGTTGTGTCGATTGAACGCGCCTACTTCAAACAGGTTCAGCACCGGCCTGTGACGAACCCCTTCATTTTGGATTGGAGGAAACGGAAAAGCAACGGAATCAACCAACCGAATCGATCACAAATGCACACCTGCACACCAGAAAGCTTGTCTTTTCAGGCAAAAAGGCGGAGGCCTGTGCTGATTGCAGGTTGTTAAGTTTGGCTATACTATCGACTCTAACCGGCATGGCTGGCGTGCTTACGAATCGGCATTCGTGGCCTCAGGCTGGTGAGGAATAAATGTTCGGCGAAACAGCAGTGTGAGCGTCATCACGAAAGTTGGGTAATTGGGAGGAAAAAACGATGAATCGTTACGCTATCTTGGGGGCCTATTTTGCTGTCGTTGGTGTTTTGTTGGCAAATCTGGGATGTGGCGGCTGCCCTAGTTCGAATCCGCCTCCGCAGCCGCTCGCCCCTTCGCCAACACCGGGTGCGAAGGCGGATATAGAGCCGTCGAAGCCGGACGTAGAGCCGTCGAAGCCGGTCGGAGGTTCGGGACCAGGTAATGTCGGTTCGCAGAAATCACATAGCGCGATGTTGGAGGCTAAACCCATCTCCGCTACGTTTCTTTGTAAAGTGACAGCAACGATCGGTACTGTTAATCCACAGTGCCCCGCGCCGGAAAACAACTCGCTGGATAGTTTGCCTTATTGGCATATTACCCATCTTGGAACGGTTCGGAGTCCACAGACAGGCAAAGTTGAGCCCCGCGGCATCTGGTGTGGATATGAGTATGTTGTCGCCGACTCCATCGGGACGGCTCTGTCGTTGCCCATACCCACCGCGGATTCTTTGATTGGGGTCATCACCGGGTTTTCGAAAAACAAACCTGACACGATGTTGTGCCGTCAGGATGTCGCCGAAGTGATTCCGCTTAGCCCGGCGTCGGTTTGGCTGCATACCTCTTTAGCAGAGCAAGTCGGCGTGACGTCGAAATGTCCCGCTACCGGCCCGGTAGCAAATGGGACGAGCCCGATCCTGGTAGCTTTGCCCGACAGCCTTCCGCCGAATTCACCGGGTTCCGGAGGGACCAAAAAGATTGCCGGTGGCGCCAATGTGACGGTGGATCACGGCGCTTCTCTTGCTGCGTTGATCCGCGAATTCGGCGGGACCATTCTGGGCCAAGGCTCCGCCGAGGTTTGTGCTGCTGAGCTGTTGACAACATTGGCTTTGGACAAAAAAATTGTTTCTCGAAACGGCAAAAAAATCCCTGTGGTGGTATCGGACGGGGGATCGGTTGGAAGTCAGTTGAGTTTGGCATGGGCGATTCAGGAGGCGCTGTCGATTTGGCAGGAAAGTCACCAGACCAAAAAGCTCATCATCAATCTGTCGGTGGGCTGGGAGCCCGGCAGCGATAACGACATCCATGTGGTGCGGGACCGGATTTTGGACGCGGTGGACCAAGGTGCGTTGGTGATTGCCGCTGCCGGCAACCGCCCCACCAAAATGTCCGGCAAATATGCCGGGCTGATGTATCCGGCCGCTTATGCTACGGAGTCCTACGCTTGTGTGCCGGCTCCTCCCGGCAGTCCCGCGGGGATGAACTGTCCCATCGTGGTGCCGGTCGGCGGAGTAGACCGAAAAGATGTGTTTCTGTGGGGAGCCCGGCCTCAAGGATCGCCGCATTTGATGGCTCCGGCACTCGCCGGCGCCGGGGAAGCCGCCTATTTACAAACCTCAAGCCCATCTATGACTCATCTTGCGTCGTTGACGGGTACCTCGGTTTCCGCGGCAGTGTTGTCGGCAACGGCGGCGAGGGTATGGGGAAAAGACCCCAAGTTGCCTCCCCATGCCGTTATGGAAAGAATTTGGAATTCAGCACGAAATCCCGCCGGAGGTGTAACGTGGAGCCCCATCGGTTCCAATTCCATCGTGCCAAGTGTGTGCCACAATGCACCTTATACTCCTTGCAACAATGAGACCCCTCCGCGCATCGTCTCGATGTGTCATGCCGACGGGTCGAAGCCGGCAAATGAACCCTGTTATCCGGAGTCCGACACAACTGGGTTGCCGACGATGAACGTGGCGGGTAGCCACAAATTTGTTTCAAAAACGCAGATAACCACGGTGCCTTCCGAGTGTGGACCGGGGTATCAGTATTACCATGGCGGAGTGGTTGAAGTGGTTGGGGGGACACCGGGAACAGCAACGATGACTACAAAACAACCGTCTGCCGCCGCCGAATTCTGTCCCGAGTTGTTGACACCGGGGCCAGCGTTGGTGGGTACGGTCAATCCGCAGCCGGGCGGATGTGGATGTGACGACTGCCTTTTGGCGCATGAGGGTAGTAACGAATATACCTTATATTACTACATTCGCGGCGACTGTCCCGAAGAACTGGTCAATCCACGGTTGGTATTGTCGCACACCGTCACCCAGGCTACCGAATCCATTGCATTGGGATTGGGTGAGTTGATTCAGGGCCAGCCACGTTCCATTGCCGACATTCCGATTCCCAATTATATCGACTACAATCAGGTCGTGCTCGTGGCCACCGACACCAGTACCGGCAATCCGGTGTCCTTTGTGTGGCAGATCGTGCATTGATCGGCAGTTCACAGACTCTTTGAAATCAAGCGCGGAACTCGCCCCCTAAGGGCGAGTGGTTGCCACCCGAGGTGCGAGTGGCTGCCACCCGAGGTGCGAGTGGCTGCCACCTGAGGTGCGAGAGGTTGCCACCCGAGGTGCGAGTGGCTGACACCTGAGGTGCGAGTGGTTGCCACCCGAGGTGCGAGTGGTTGCCACCCGAGGTGCGAGTGGTTGCCACCCGAGGTGCGAGTGGTCGCCACCTGAGGTGTGAGTGGCTGCCACCTGAGGTGCGAGTGGCTGCCACCCGAGGTGCGAGTGGTTGACACCTGAGGTGTGAGTGGCTGCCACCTGAGGTGCGAGTGGTTGCCACCTGAGGTGCGAGTGGCTGCCACCTGAGGTGCGAGTGGCTTGCCCCCAAAGGGCGAGTGGCTTGCCCGGGCGTTTGGTCCGTTCTTTTGAACGATTCGGTTCAAAACTCGCCTCACCCGGGTGTGCGGCTATTTTTTCACAAGCTTCAAGCTCAATCTGTGCGTTGAGTCCAGCGATCGTGGGTTTGGGCGGCATCACCTTCCAGGGAAATGGGTGGCCCAGCAAATTTGGGTTGGGTGTGAAACACCGTTGTGTCCAAGATCGCGACGGTTCGGGCGATGGCTTCGCGTACTGCGTCCAGAGGGGCTTTGGGATAAATGCGTCGGTCCGCTGTCAGGCCCACGGCGTCAATTCCCGCTTGGTGGGCCAAAAATAGACTGCGGCTTAAATGAAATCGTTGGGTGCACAGGATCGCGTCTTTTACGCCGAACACCTGGGCTGCGCGGGCCATGGTGTCCAACGTTCGTAACCCAGCGTGGTCCATGAAGATCACTTCAGATGGTACGCCGGCTTCGAGTAGCCAGGTTCTCATTCCGTTGACTTCGTCATAACCATTATATTGATGGTCCCCAGACACGAGGATTCGGGTAGCTTTACCCAATTTCCATGCCTCCAGGGCTGCAACCAACCGGTCTTCCAGCGCGGGGTAGGGGGTGCCGTCTTGATAAACCCGGGCGCCGGGAACCAGTATCACCGTTTTGTTTGGCAGTTGGTCTGCTTGTTCGTAAATCGGAACCCCCGTGCGGATCACGATCAGGTTTGTGGTGGCTATCCCCAGTGTGCCGACGAGGCTTACACCCATGACGATTTTTACTAGGGTACGTAGTCGCAACATGCGCCTCCTTTGCACCGGATTTCTTACAGGATTCCGGTCTGCGCCCGCAAGTAGGTGAGTTGAACCACCGGTTGGCGGCGGGTGGCAAATTGAAGTGGCCGTGTTACACTCCGCTTACGTGGGTCGAACGGCATCGTTGCCCAGCGTGGGAATAAGCTGCATCGAGGACGTTACGTTTGATGGTGTCGGTTGTTTTTGCAGTACTGAAAGCCCTGGTAGACAGGGTTCGTGGGCGTTCCGCCGACGCGGATGAAGGAGAGGTTGCCCTTCACGCTGACGGCGGCCCCGCGGACGAAGTTCTCATGGAACGGTACTGTGGCGGGGATGCACGGGCGTTTGACCGGTTGCTTAAACGGCACGGCGGGCCGATTTATAACTTCATCCTTCGCCATGTTCACAATCCGACGCTTGCGGAAGACCTGACACAAGAAACCTTTATGCGGGTGATTCGCGGCGCGGGTGATTATGAACGCCGCGCTAAGTTTACGACTTGGTTGTATACGATAGCGCGGAATCAGTGCATTGACGCGTTACGCCGGGCCAAACACCGTCGTCATCCTTCCCTGGACCAACCATTGGACAGCGCCGAGTCGCGGACATTGGGCGATACGGTCAAAAGCGATTTGCCCGACAGCGAACGCGGAGTGGTGGATTCCGAGTTTTCCGTAGTATTGGAGCGTGCGTTGGCGAGGTTGCCCGAAGAACAACGGGAAGTATTCTTAATGCGGCAGTATCAAAACCTACAGTTTCAAGAAATAGCTGAAATTACCGGCGTATCGCCGAATACCGTCAAATCGCGTATGCGTTATGCCCTGGAAAGTCTTCAGCGCGCGCTTACGGATTTTGCGCCATAACGTTATTTTCACAAGCTCTTAAAAAGGTTGGAAAACGAGTCGAATGAATCGGACGAAGCAGGAGTTGGAAGATCGGTTACTGGATTATCTCTACGATGAGATGCCGGCACAGGACCGATCCGCTTTTGTGTCGGAGATTCGGCAGGACCCACAATTGCAGGAGCGGCTTGAACAATTCCAAGCGGTGCAGCAGAAAGCCGGTGCGTTGAAGATGCACGCATTGCCGTCCCGTCTGCATACCAAGTTGGCGGCAGAGGCGCGTCGCGCAACCCATTCGGGGGCTGCCCATACACCAAAGTTGACGTTGGTCGAGCGATTATCGGTATTTTTGTTACGACCGGCATTTGCCACCGCGGCTGTTGCCGTCATTTTAACCGGCGTGGGGTTATTTTACGCTGACAAATCTTTATTTAAGGAACCGTCTCCAACCGATATTCTGGCGGCACGGCCCGAGTCGTCACCTCAACCAACCAGCGCGACCGCGCCGACTCCGGCAGGTGAGGCGGCACGGCCATCTGAAGACCCGGGGGTGGCGGTTGCGACAGGGGCACCCGCCGAACTGCCGAGTGCGATTCCCGGAGCCCCGCCGGCGGAGCCGAAGTGGGAACCCGCACCGGCGGCTGTGGCTGCGTCCGAAGAAGTCGAAAGACGGGCGGCGCCCCCGGCTCCACCTAAGCCTGTGGGCGGCACCCCGGCGACCGATACGAAACCTTTGGCAGTACTTGGAGCAGCAGACGGTGGGGGACCAAAACTGAGCAAGGCGAATGGGACAGACGTGGCCGAACTCTCCAAAAATGTGGATAAAAAGGCCACAGAGGTGGCAACCGGGTGGGGCAAAACAAATGGCGTGCCGGATGACGTCGTTTCGGCTGGCACACTGAAAAAAGAAGCCGCAGCAAATGTGGCGTTGGATGGTGCAGTGGCCGATGAGCCGACGGCCGATAACCAGGCATTGTACGGCGGAGTTGGGGCCGGCTACGGCGACGTGGAGGGGAAATCGGCTGCGTCGGGGGAGTCAGCACAAAAAGCGCAATATCGTTCCCAATCCGACACTGTGATGGTGCAAAAAACGGCGCCAGTGGCCGCCGAGGTTGCCGAGGCGGAAGAAGCCGACGCGCCTGCGGGCGGTCTGGAGCAGGTACACCAGGGGGAAGGCGAGGGGCGGGCCGGTGCAAAAGCTGCGTTGCCGCAGGAAGTTGCCCCCGAGGAGCCCGCTGCCGACGTGAGTACCCATGAGTTGGCGTTATCTTATTTCAAATCGAGGAACGTGGCCGCATCCGCGAAGGTTTATGACGATCTCTTGACGAATTATCCCGGTTACGTTGGGCGTAAAAAGGCGTTGGCGGAAGCTGTTACGGTGTATTTGTTGGCGGGACAGCGGCAAAAAGCGGAAGCAGCGCTGGCGGAGTTGGAATCCTCGACATCGGATCCGGCTCGGTACGCTCATTTACGGAACATGGTTGACGGGAAATCCGAGCCGACAAAAGCAACTTCCAGCATGCCCGCCAAACCCGCGTCCAAGAAAGCAGGCCCCAAACAGGCGGCGCCCCCCGCAGACTCCATGGAATCACCGTTGCAATAAAGAACTGCGGACGTCGCATAAACGCTTCCATAAAGCTGAAATATCACCAAAAGGGGCGCTTTTTGCCGCCTTGGCAACGTCACTCCTTGCGAAATATTCCCGATATTTCTCAGTCCTGCCGCTGCAAATGCAGCTAAAAATCGCCGTTTTGAGGATGATTTCCCATTTATGGAACACCCTCTTAAAATTAAAAACGTCGTCCACTTATCTTGATCTGCGTCATTTAACAACCTGATTGGGCGCACTGCTTTTTTGGGGGGACACTCCTATGTTGCATGGGTTGATGGCGAAGGACCGTCGGGCTCCTTCATGTGTCATGCAGTGTTTCGGGTACGGTGGAGGTGATTATGAATACGCTGAATGTAAACAGCAGGCCGGCGGGCTGGGTGTTTGTGTTGTTGGATGTCATTGTACTGTGTTTGGCTGTGCTGTGGACAGCGAGTGTTTCCGCGGAGCCGCCGGTTATCTCATCACCCGAATTGTTGCCCGGAGACGTCGAATCCAACTCCGCGTCGGGGATGCAACTCAGCCCGGCTATTGCGGCGGGTGGGGGGATGGCGTTGGCCGTATGGGCGGACGCCCGAACGTCTGTTGCCCACGGCGGGTTGGATGACCAAACCGGCCAAGATATCTATGCCGCTCGCTTGGATGCACAAGGTAAACCCTTTGATGTTACTCCCATTCTCGTTCGCCAGGCCTTTGGATATCAGCGAGCGCCACAGGTGGCATTTAACGGCACCCATTGGCTGGTGGTATGGGAAAATCAAGGAGCGACTGCCGGGTATTATGGGTTCGCACTCCAGGCGGCACGCGTGGCGTTGGATGGGACCGTGGTTGATTCCCAGCCGATTCCGGTGCAGTCCTTTGCGAATTCCACAAGTGGGATGTTTGCTGTTGCCGCCGTCAATGACCAATGGGTTGTTGCGGCGTCTGGAACTTCGGCTGGGGAATCGTCGATTTATGCCCGGCGGATCAGCAAAGACGGCGTGTTACTCGAGCAAAAGCCCATAGAAATCCTCCCTGCCACCTATTATTTGTTTTTTAAGCTTGGTTTATCGAGCGCCAACGGCGAACTGTTGGTGTCCTGGCTTGGCAGCAGCACCATGATGGCGCGGCGGTTTTCCCCGGCGTTGGTCCCGTTGGCGCCTGCGTTTTCGATTCCGGGAGACAAAATCGCCAGTTCGGGGTCGTCGTATCTGGTCAGTTGGGTCAACAATGGAATTTTTGCGACCCCGATGTCGGCTCAAGGGACGGTGCAATATCCAAGCGGAAAGTTGGTATCCTTTGGTGCCGCTACGACCAATGGAGGCCCAAAGGTGGCATGGGATGGATCCAATTGGTGGGTCTCCTATGTTTCGGTGACCTCGGGAATCCAAGTTGTCGCTTTGGACGCCTTTGCATCGCCTATAACAGGTAGCGAGGTTGCGTTGAGTTCGGATTCGTCGACCAAGTTGGGTACACACGCAGTGGCGGGTGTGGTTCCGGGCAGCCTCGTGGGTGTGTGGGAGGGGCAACCCATTACCCCCAACGATACGTCCATTTGGGGAGCGTCCGTGACGGTAGCGGGATCGGTGACGGATGTCGTGTCGGTGTCGAATGGGGCACCGGCACAACTAAATACCGATGTGGCACCGGCACCGTTTCAGCGGTTGATGGTATGGTTGGAAAGTACCGGAATGGGGCACCAGGTGTTGGCACAACGATTCTCATTGCTGGGCTATCCCCTTGATACGCTTCCGCTGGTGTTGGATACAGGTACGGGTCTATTTGGTGACGTTCGGGCGGCCTTTGATGGGCAACGATGGATGGTCGCGTGGGTGAAGGATTATAAACTGTATGTGCGGCGCGTCGGATTGGGTGGTGTGGTGGTCGACAATGCACCGAAATTTGTGGCCAACGCATACAATGCCGATGTTGCAGGAGGGGGGAGCCAGTTTTATCTGGTCTACAATATGTACATTTCTTATCCCCAGCAGGTGTTTGTGTTTGGGATCGTTGCCGATGGCGTTACCGGGGAGTTGTTGACCAATACGGCCGTTAACTTAGGCGGCAGTTACGCTTTGTTTCCTCGGGTTGAACGGTGGAACGAGTTGTGGGTCGCCACCTGGCAAAGTCATTTTTCGCACGACAACCCCCAGGCGGCAACGGTTTATGGAATCATCGGCGCCGACGGAAAGGTCATAACCAGTCAGGGTGCGGGATACGGAGGACAGACGCGGTTTGCTCCTGGTCCCACGACGGGTTTGGTGGTGTGGCGGTCGAATTCGGCCTCCAATGCCAACAATGATGTGCATTGTGTGGCGATTTCTCAAACCGGAGCGATCGTCGGAGGACCCACGGTGGTTTCGGCGGCCCCGTATCGCCAACTTCGCCCCACAGCGACTTGGACTGGAACTGAGTTTTTCATGGTGTGGGAAGACCAAAGGGATGCGGCAACCTTTTTTGATTATCGATCCGCATTGTACGGCGCGCGGATTGGTGCGGATGCGACGTTGGTTGATGGCGTCAGTTTTCCGGTGGCGGTGGGTCCCCAACCCGCAGTCGATCCGCAATTGGCGGCAGATGCCGGATTTACGCTGATGACGGCGTCGTTTTTTGTGCCGGACCAACCGTATGCCGCGTATCGTCTAGGAACGGTATCCATCGGAAAGATGCCCATCGCGGGCGATATTGATCTGGACGGCGATGTTGATCAAGGCGACGTAAAACTACAACGGACCTGTTACGGCAAATCGGTCAGTTTGGTTCCCCAATGTGCGATGGGAGATTTGGATCTAAATGGACAAATCAATCAAGCCGACTGGGTGGGAATCCGTAAGTTGGCTGGTGGTAAATAACTTGTTTCTATCGCTATTTTAGTACAATCGTAAACCCGGTAACGCACGGCGGGCTCTTAAAGAATGTTTTTGCCGCTTCGGTATCTAAACATCCCGTCGGGGGATCCACAGGGTCGCAGAACGTTTTGGACCAAGAGGGGCTTTGTTTGACCTGGAAACCCCAGTCTCCGGACCCGTCCTTGGGGATGACTGGACCAAACGGAATGGATTTGGTGGTACTGCCGACCTTCACATGCAGATAAAACATGCTAAACGGCGGCAACGTCACGTTTTTGGATTGGGTCGTATATTTGTAGGTGCCGAAAAACAACGGTTCGCCGATAAGCGAGTCCAACGAATACAGGATCGTGAAGTCGACAAAGCTGATCCCCCCCTGACTGAAGTTCTTTTTGGAAATCGTGCCTTCCATTGGATAACACCCGTTGGTATCGGGTTCGATGGGAACACCGGGACCCCCGGGGCCTTCCGTACCCCCACCACCGGTGGATTTACATTTGTAAAACCCACAATTTGTAGTCAGGTCACACTCCAGTCCTTGGTCGATACATTGTTGGCATAGGGCGGATTGGCATTTACCTGCAAGGCAAGTGCCGGCGGTACAGACTGTGGTCGCGTTACACGGCTGTCCACATCCCGCAAGGTTGTCTTTCAATTTACAATATGCCGACTTCGTTGAAGAAACCTCGGTACATGTAAAAAGGTCGGAGCAGGATTGGTAAAAGGTATACTCACCCCACGCGATCGCGGTGGCAGACGTGGAGCATGTGCCGGCACCATCGCAGGTGAAGTAACCTTGTCTTCGCCAAATGTCGTTGCCTTGGCAAATATATTGGCTGGTACTTGGTGTATCAAAACAGTTTGTTCCAGGCGGGTCGAACGTTCCGGTTTTGCAGTCCGAACATAAGCCGCCCGGGGTGAAATCTCCCAACAACGGTTCGCATTTCGGTTTGGTGAGAGAAGCCGTTCCGCTTTTCAGCCATGCGCCGCCGGGGCTACCGGGAATCGTGACACCGGCTGCACACATTTCGCACAATGCGTTCGTCCCGCAGTTTTGTATCGGTTCCCACATGACCCCCCACTTGGAGGTGCCGGAATAAGTGGTGGGGCAACTGCCGTTTGCTGCGCAGGTGGTGATGGCTGTTAGGCGTACAATGGAGTTGGTGTTGGCGTCGCAGTTGTAGATTTCGTTGACAGGGCCGGTTCCGCATAATTGGCCCGTTATGGAACAAGTAGCCGGGGTGGAGGTGCTCAGACACTTGTAGCCGGAAAAATTCTGAGCTTCGGCAGCGGTCAGGTATTCGCCGCCCAAGTACTGAAAACAAAACTTTCCGGGGCCACAGTCTTCTTTGAGTTGCCAGGGGCCATAATGGCCACCGGTACACCCATAACTACCGGAATAAGCGCAACCGGGATAAATCGGGCGAGTTTGGGCTTTTCCGTCAATACATCGTACCTGCCATGCTTTTGCAGTATCGCCGCATTTGCTGGCGTAGGGTTTGGGTGCGGAAAAGGGATCGGTTCCCGTGTAACAAGCCGCGTTGGCGGACGTGTATTTGGGGGCACAAAACGCCTTTTTGTAGTGGCTGCCGCCGGCGATGTTGGTGTCCTGGGTGGACGTGACCTCCAGACAATGGTTGTTCGATACGCAAGTCTCGGTGGTTTTCCACGCTTCCCAGAACGCATGACCTTCCCATAAGGAACATTGGGCGCTTTTTCCGGAGCAACCACGGTATCCTTCGTGTTCCTGCTTCTGGGCGCCGTTACACTTCATGTCTAGCCACCCAAGAATTTTGGGGGACGTGGCGTCCGCGCACAATGAACCCACCGGTTTGAACGCCTGTTTGGCGACGTCGCAACAAGGACCCGATGTGCACAAGGACTCTCCCAAACAGGTTGGGGTATTGTTGACCATTTTGCACGACATGCCCCCGCCGCACGATTCTACGACGGTCCATCCGGTATAACTCCAGTTGGTGGACGATGTGGAGCAGCCGGCGTCGGTTCCGGAGCAGCCGTCATACGCCTTACGTTCGACGATGGAGTTTCCGGCGCAGGCCTTTTCCGTGGTGGTGACGGCGGTGCCGCATTTGGTTCCTTGGGGTTTAAATGTTTTGGTGTTGGTTGAACAACACGTGCCCGACGTACATTCGGCGATAATGCACTCGGCGAATCCCTTTGCTGTAGTGCAATATTCTTCCGATTTGCAGGTTTTAACCGTTTTCCAGTCCGACCAGACCCAGTTTTTGGCCTCGTTGCTGCACACCGCGGTGCCGCCGGCACATCCGAAATAGGCTTCCCGTTGTTGTATGTTGGCTCCGGAACATTGAGTTTGGAATGAAAGCGGCGTATCGCCGCAGAGTGTGCCTTTGGAAAGATATTGGCCGGATTGGGGGTCACAACACAACCCTTGGTCACACACCGGTCCTCCCGGGCATCCGACGGTTGTTGGCGTACAGGGTGTGCAGATGTTGTCATCCCAGGAGCACGTTGCTGATTGACAGGCAACCGTGCCGCCCAGGCCACCCAGGGCGGCGCAAGTGGTGGTTTGACCGGCCTCACATTCTTCCCCAGCATCCACTTTGCCGTTGCCGCAGGTGACACATTTACCGCAGTCGGTGGGACACGATGAGCACGTCTCGGTGGGTTCACATTCGAGATCACCACAGATTGGGGGACAATCGAGGCCGCAGGCCCCCTGAGCCAGTTGTGCGCAGGCTTCGTCCCACGTGCCGGTACAACAGCTTGTATCGAGATCGCAAACACAGTCGGTGATCGTGCTGTCTTCACAACCAGGGGTCGGGTTGGCTTCGCAACACAACCCTGTCCATTCGGGAGGCGGACACTCGCCGCAGTCTTCGGGGCAGTTCTCGCAGGTTTCGGGTGTGTCGCAGGTCAGGTCTCCACAACTTGTGCATCGCCCGCAGTCTTCGGGACAATTGCCGCAGTCCTCCGAATCATCACACTGCGTATTTCCGCAGGTTCCTTCGCACTGCAACCCACATTGTTCGACCGCGGCCGCAACACACAAATCGTCCCATTGGACGTCACAGCAGTAGGGGTCGAAATCGCAGGTACATTCCTGGATGTCGACCGTGCTGCACCCAGGAACGGTCGACGGTTTGCAGCAAACTTCAGCCAAAGGGCAATCGCCGCAGTCTTGCGGGCATCCCGTGCAGTCTTCATCCGGGTCACAATTGTCATCACCACAGAAGGGCAAAACAACCCCGTCTTCGGGATCAACTGTGTGGGTATCCTCGGGGATAATCACACTGGTATCTTCGTTACTAGATACCGTATCTTGAATTTCCGCTCCGTTATCTTGTTCGTTATGTGAGTCACTTCCTGTCGCTGTGTCCGCGATGGCCCATGTGTCTGGGGCAGTTTGGTCAACTGGCTCACCGGCTGTATCATTGCCTCCATCCCAACCAATTACGCTGTCAGACGTTTCCGCTACGTCGTCTTTGACATCGGGCGTGGATGGTTCGGTTAGCCCTAATCCCCCGCCGCCGCTGCCGCCACCGCAGCCAAAAAACAACAAGGCGGTTACGCAGACTAAAACAAAGGGTTTCCGTTTAGAGAATGGAGTACCTAACGACATCCGGAGTTCCTCGGGCAGTGGAAAAATATGAAACGCGGGATTTGTTCGCGCAACAGTCGGGTACCATAACGTGTGGTTCGTAATGCGTCTACCGTGTTGTTGTGGTCGCTGGTTTTTCTACCGGAACGTGGCGAAATAACAGAGGATGGGCCAAATACGAAGTGTGGAATATCGAGAGTGTTAACCTGGATGTCTCACATGTTTGGGGCTACGAACGCCGATCCGCGAGCCACTTCGGGAATGGTAATCCATTGTTCCCGCGCTTCGGCGCCCATGCCCACAAGTTTGTGAAAAATGAGGTTGATTTGTGTTGGGTAACTCGTTGTGGATAGAACCATTCATTGTTTCAGGCAATGATCGGTCTTACTCGCCGTTCATCAACCAAGTCCATTCCTGCATGGCGCTGATGCTGCAACCGAACTTGGTATGGCCTTCACCGAGACCAAGATTTTCAATAATCTGCGCGCAACTGCAACCGGCCGTGTTCTCCATCGTGAAATATAGATGTGGACCTTTCCCCTTAGGTGCATTGGTATCGAATATGCCGTCTCCATCCATGTCCGCCCATCGATTGGGTCGAAGCACTTCGGTTGGCACGGTTTCCGGTAAGATAGTGCCGGGGCAATAATCGACATCACCGCAGATTCCGTCATTATCGGCGTCATTTTCGGCGTCGAATGGACACACATCGCATACATCGCCAAAATCGTCGGCATCGGCGTCGTATTGGTCGACATTCGGAACATCGACGCAGTTGTCACAGGCGTTGCCAAACCCGTCGTTATCGCCGTCGCCTTGATCGGTATTGGCAGCATTGGCGCAGTTATCGCACACGTCGCCTACACCGTCAGCATCTCCGTCCGCTTGATCGACATTGAACGCCAAAGCACAGTTGTCACACGCGTTCCCGACACCGTCGGTGTCGATGTCCATCTGTGAATAGTTGGCCGTCGTGGGGCAGTTGTCACAAAGGTCGCCTACGCCGTCAAAATCGACGTCCGATTGGTCCGGGTTTGGAACAAAAATACAGTTGTCGTCTTCGTCGCAATAGTCGTCGCCATCCGTATCCGTACAGCACACGTCGCCTTCGTCCGCTACACCGTCGCAGTCATTGTCGAGCCCGTCACAGATTTCCGTGGCGCCGGGGTAGGTGTAGGGATTGGTGTCGTCGCAGTCGTCACAGGCGTTGACGCCATCACCGTCGTCGTCGATGACCGCGCACGGTAATGTGCCGGTGCAATACGACCCTACGCACCCATTGAGGCCGGAGATGAACACGCCGCTGTCCAGAACACGGTCACCCGCGTCACAAACGACAAACGTAAGTACGTTGCCGATGCTGCCTCCGGTAGCGGTGGCCTGTGTTTGCAGGATTTGGGTCGAACCGTCGTATTCGGTTTGAGTCGCCGGTGCAACTACCACCGCGCCGCCGGAAAAAAACGGACCGTTAATGGTGATAGGATTTCCACCGGCGTCAAACGCCACCTGATTGCCATTAAGATAAGCTCCGAATACGTCGTTGTAGGCCGTACCTACGTACTCCGGATACTCTTCCGAACCAAAGATGAAGTTGAACGAGATACCATCAAATCCTGGTGCAAGGTCGAATGTAATGGTGATTTTGGTTGCATCGTAACTGGTGTAGCCTGGAATCAATGCATTACATAACGGGTCGCCCGGAAGGTTATTGTCTTTGGTTGTGGCCCCTGAGTCACTCGGGGGCAACGCCAGTTGTGCGTCTCCGGAGGTGAACAGAGCACCGTCGGCGATACCCAGCGGGCCTGCTGTATAGGTTCCCGAAGCGCCGCCGGATCCGTTGTAGGTAACTGAGGTGACCGTGATGGCGCCGCCACTCCCGAGCATTGAATTGAGAAGCGCGTTGGCGTCATTGGTTGTGGTGATCGTGAGGGCGTCCGCAAATCCCGCGGTGCCCAAGCTTAGAAGGGCTGCCAGGAGTCCTCCAAAAAAATGTCGATGAATAAACATATGACTCCTCCAAATTTGCCTTTATCGCCGGCCGGCAGGTACCAGCGGTGTTTGCTGCCTCGGTCTTTTGTCTGACCAGACCACCGACAATGGCCGCAGCCGGTGGTCTCAATGTGCTCGCGGCGTCCAACTTGTACAATTGACACAGATCAACAACAACCAATCCAGGGCTGTGTCTCTATGCTCGTTGGACCTATCTGCGCCGTTTCTGTTGGGTTGGCCATTTCGTTGACACAGCGGAGGTACGCTTGTACGGTTTGTCACGGTGCTTTTTGCGTTTGGAACGTTCGTGATTTGTCGTGTTGTGTCGCACAAGTTAACATGGTCCATGCCGTTGTTTTTCCCAATAATACCCTCGCGTTGTCGGGATATGTCGCCAAAAAATTTGATTGTTCGTCGTCAACCCACCATGTGGGAAAGTCGATTGGCGTTAGGGGTGGTCGTCCTTGGGGTGGTTTTTGCGTCAGAAACGGCGTGGTCTGCATCATCTCGACCACCCGAAATCGCCAAACGAATGGGGCGTTATGGTGGTGAACAAGCTGCTCAGCTTCCGATTGTCGTCGACGATTCATTACAACAGCCCGATGTTGTTTCGCCTGTGTGTGACGAAGACGACATGGAGTGCCGATCGGTGGGGTGTACGTCGTTTGGCCGCATTGTTCGCGGTGTGGAAATGCCTTTGGTGGGCGACACGTGGCGGTTTGTTGCATCCGTTCCGGGCCGTAAGACCAACCATGGTACGCCACAGTTGCTTAACGCGTTGCAAAGAGCGTCCGAGCGGGTTCACCGGCGATACCCGGGGGCTATTCTCACGCTCGGCAACATCAGTTTCAAAGAGGGCGGCGATATTCCCTGGAGTGTGTCCCACAACTCCGGTAGGGATGCGGACGTTGCGTTTTATGTTACCGACAAAGACAATAAACTAATTGACATCGATCGGTTTGTTTCGATGAATCGACACGGCAGCGGTAAGTTTGACACTGGCGATGTTTATTTCTCCGTTCCCCACAACTGGGCGTTTGTCGAAGCACTGCTTAGCGACCCCATGATCCAGGTACAATGGATTTTTGTTTCCACTCCGTTGCGTAACCTGCTGTTGGAATATGCGGCGTCGTTGCCCGATACGGATCCCACAATGCTGGCGCGGGCCGAAGTGGTGGTGCGGCAGCCCAGTGATTCGTCGCCGCATGCCGATCATTTCCATGTGCGGCTCTTTTGCAGTCGTCCGGATGTGTTGGATGGGTGTCGGAACACGGGTCAGATTTGGGATTGGGTGGATGACTTTGGCAAAGACCTCGCGCTTCATATCGATCAATTGCTGAAAGATCTATCGAAAGGAACCGAAGACGAAAAAATTAGAATTTTGGACAAGCTGGCGTTGCTTCAAGCACGTAAAGCCGCGTCAACGGTACTGGCATTGATCCTGTCCGACACAGAATCCGCGTCCGTACGTACCGCAGCGTTGACCACGCTGCAGAAACTCGACACGCCGCTTTCGGTTCAGCAATTGGAAGAGTTGGCGTTTGATGTCAAAGCTCCCGAAAAACTCCGGTTGACTGCGTTACAGAAACTTGCGGTTCAAGGGACACAAAAACTTGTGCCGCGTTTGGTTGAACTGCTTGTGGATGACACCGGGAGTGTTCGGAAGTCAACGCAGCGTACACTTGCTTATCTTACCAATCATTCCCTGCCGACTCCCAAAGGAAAAGGTAATGCGGACGTTAGACTGAAAACCGCCTGGGAAAAATGGTACCGCGAGCATAAATCGTCGGAATGGGCCCAGTGGATGAAGGAGGGTTTTGGCGCCGCCGGAACAAAATTTAAGGGCAAAATGATGCAAAACGGGTCGATTCCGACGCTTATCAAACTCACTGCCAAAGACAACCACATTGGTTATAACGCCCACCGGGTGTTGGAGGAGCTGACCGGTCATTCGCCACGCCTTGGCGCACATCATGGGGCAACTGCGGTGAAGTATTGGAAAAAATGGTGGGGGGCCAACCACAAACGGTTCGGGTTTAAAAAGGCAAAGAGTCTGTGAAATAATATGGGCGCGGCCTGTGGGCGTGGATTTTGGTCCCGATGCACGGAAAAAACCGAGTCATATCGGGAATATGGCGCAGGTTTTTTTCTGGGCAGCGGGGACAAAAGCATCCGTCCAGGTTCGTTCAGCTATTTTTTCACAAGCTCAGAGGGTCAGCGGAAATAAGGAAGTGACCATGGTCGAGCTAATTTAGCGCTGAATTGGCCGGGGCCCGACTGAGGCAATATCGGGCATATGCCGCA
>JABWCM010000059.1 GCA_013360285.1 Myxococcales bacterium | reverse complement strand
GACGGCAACCCATGCACTACAGGCGACGTATGTAAAGAAGGAAAATGTACCGGAATTGTCGACACCTGTGACGATGGCGACGCCTGTACGCAGGATTTTTGTGTGGCGGAAGTCGGCTGCCAACACATCGGCGATCCATTGTGCGGCGCCCCCGATTGTATCAGCGACGACCAATGTAACGACAGCGACGATTGTACGGTAAATTACTGCGATCCAACCGGGTTATGCCAAACCATTAACTTACCGGAATGCGAAGAAGGTTTTTGTATTTCCGCAGACGAATGTAACGACAACGACGAGTGCACCACCGATGTTTGCGACGAAGCGGGTGTCTGCCAACATATCCAAATCGCCGACTGCGGAACGGCCGGATGCCAAACCGACTCCGACTGCGACACGGGTGCGTTTTGTCAAATCGGATTGTGTGACCCCATCTTGGGATGTATTCAGGTGGACGACCCCACGTGTCTTGTGCCCCAATGTACTACCGATACCGACTGCGACGACGCCAACGCCTGTACGTTGGACACCTGTAATATAAGCGGGCAATGCCAAAATACCGCCGGCGCCGATTGTGCCAAAAAATGTAGTTCCGCAACAGACTGTTCAGACGGCGATCCCTGCACCCTGGACTCGTGTGTGGATGGATTATGTCAACAGCAGTTCCTTCCCGTCTGTCTCGCCACCCAATGTAAAGACCCCGCGTTTTGCGACGACGGGGATCCCTGTACACTCGATGGATGCAGCAAAACCGTCGGTTGTTACCACGTACTCGACAAAACCTGCGATTTGGCGTGTACGTCGAATGCCGATTGTGATGACGGCAACGCCTGCACCCAAGATGCCTGTGGGCAATCTGGTTTATGTCAACACGCCCTGGTCAAAAACTGCACCGGCGAGACGTGTGAGACGGACGGAGATTGTAATGACGACAACGGTTGTACTGTTGACGCCTGCTTACCCGGCGGGGTGTGTTCCCACAAACCCCATCCGCTGTGCACCGGTCAAGAATGTACATCCAAAGCAGATTGTAACGACAACGACCCGTGTACAAACGACTTGTGTGTCAAAGGCGGATTCTGTGGGTACATCGTGTTCCCCAAATGTAAAATGCCATTGAAATGTAAAGAAGACGGTGATTGCAACGATGGAGATGAATGCACCACCGACGCCTGTGTTGACAAAAACTGTGTGTTCACCCCCATCGAAGGATGCGGGGCTCCCACATGCCAAACACCGGCCGATTGTACCGACGGAGACCCCTGTACCGTAGATAGTTGTGTCGTTGGGGTGGGATGTAGTTATCAGCCGGTTGAAGGATGTACCGCCACACCTTGCGAAGCCAACGTCAATTGTATCGACAACGACCCCTGTACGTTGGACATCTGCTCCACGTCCGATCAATGTGTCCACATTCCAAAAGAAAACTGCACGCCGTCGGCATGTGACACCCAGGCCGATTGTGAAGACGGCGATGTGTGCACAACCAACCAATGTTCGCCGATCAACGGCTGCGTGGCGCAAACCATACCCAACTGTGGTACCAACACCGAAGAATGTGACCCCACCCAATCCTCTTCGGAATGCGACGACATGGACCCCTGTACGTTTGACTCCTGCGGCACGTCGTATCAATGTGTTTACACCCCGGTACCGCCCACCATCAATCCGGAATGTGGAACAACATGTGAAACAGCCGCCGACTGCAATGACGACGACCCTTGTACGATCGACAAATGTGCCGAAGCGATTGTCTGCCTTAACTTAAGCGACCCGGCTTGTGGTGAAGGCCCCTGCGACAGCGACGAGGATTGTGATGACGGAGACCCGTTGACGTTGGATGAATGTTTCCCGATTCTCGGCTGTATTTCCAGTTTACCCAACACCGGAATGAGCGGAAAACCCTGCACCACCACCGAAGAATGTGATGATGCCGACAGTTGTACGTTGGAAGCCTGTATCAGCGGTTTTTGCAAAACCAAAGCCGTTCCCGAATGTGTGCCGCCGGCTCCGTAAACTACCCCAACTGATTCGCCCCCCTTTTATTTACCCGTGTCCAGATGAGCCCGGCCCCAATAAACCCACAATTTGGCGAAAACAACGTCAAGCTTGAGGGATATGCGGACTGCGAACATGGGCCAAAAATTCCGTAAACCCAACACATTCCACCGCGTTGTCGACTGCGGTTTGGGTTCCAAACGTTTTGGCAATGTCCGCCAGCAATTCCAGTTGGCTTGCATGTTTGTCGGCTGATGTCAGGAGCAAAAAAATCACCCGGGCTTTGCTGCCGTCCGGCGCATTAAAATCGATCCCTTCTTCGGAAAGACCGACGCATACGATCGGTTCTTCGATTTCCGAAAGCCTTGCATGCGGCACCGCCACGCCGTTTTCCAAACCGGTCGGCAACAGTTGTTCTCGACTGTGGACTTCCCGGGCGATTTTTTCCATCGACACCTTTTCCCCCACCCCGACTAACCCCACCAACTCGTCAATACATTCGTCCGCGGTGGTTGCTTTCAGTCGCGCGGTAAATCGTTTTGCCGTCAATAGGTCCACCAATTTGGCGGGTTTATTCCGTTTGAGCATCCGCTGCATCAAGCTGCCGCTCGTCATGGAGGTAACCAACGCCATGACGACCAACGCTACAAACAACTTTTCCCGAATGAGACCCGCCTGCAAAGCCAACATTCCCAAAATGATTTCCATCGCCCCCCGGGCATTCATTGCAAAACCAATTGCATACGCTTCTTGTTTGGCGATCCCTGCCAGTTTGGCACCCCACATCGCGCCATAAATTTTGCCGACCGACGCCAAACCCAACACCACCGCCACCACTCCGAAATCGAATCCCGTCAAAAAGTTGACCTTCAATCCAATGCCGGCAAAAAAAATCGGCGCAAAAAAGAACGAGACAAACCGGTCCAAAATCGCTTTGGTATGCTCCCGTAGATGCCGGTTTTCTCCAAACGCCACCCCAAACAAAAACGCCCCGAAAATCGCATGGATCCCAATGGCTTCGGTCAACGCCGCACACAAAAGCGACAGCCCCAACGAAAACCCGATGATCCCTCCCGGCCACGTTAAATAAGCCTGAGCCCATACCACCAATTTCTCGATGGCCCAACGCCCGACTGTCAACAACAGAGCCGCCAACCCAAACGTCAACAAAATGGTCGTCTGAATCGGCATGCCGCCGGCGCCGCTTTTCGCCATCAGGCTCAAAATGACCGCAAAAATAAGCCAACCCAACAAATCGTTGACCACTGCGGCGCCCACGATGATCATCCCCAAATCCGACCGAAACATGTTGAGATCCATCAGGATCTTCACAATGACGGGCAGCGCGGTAATCGACGACGCCGTTGCAAAAAACATCGCAAAAACATGGACCGACAAATCCCCCTCAAATCCCAACCGATAAGGAAAAAAGAATGCCGCAAGCCAGCCTACCGCAAACGGAACCAACAACCCCAACACCGATACCGCAATGGTGGACCGACCCTGCCGCCACACGGTCGACATATCCACTTCCATTCCCGCGATAAACAAAAACAACGTGATCGAAATGGTTGTAAACGCTTCCAGCGCAATGGCTACCGGCCCGTCTGTCGGAAACAGCATGCCTTGTAATTCCGGATAAATCGCCCCCAATACCGTGGGCCCCAACAGAATACCGGCAATCAGTTCCCCAAGGATCGCCGGCTGTTTTAATCTTTGAAAAAACTCCCCCAATGCCCGGGCGCATAACAACAACACCGAAATAGCCAGCAGAAGGGCTGTTACATCCGAATGGGTCAAATGGTTCATTCAAACTCCTGGTATTTGGCGATCTGAACACCGATTTATTGCGCCGAAATCACCAACGCTCCGCTGCCTCCGGCGCCGCCCGCACCGATGGTGGGGCATTTCGGCGCCCCCCCTTGCCCACCGCTCGTCACCAGATGTGCCGATTGAGCCCCGGGAGTGGTCACTCCTTTTCCGCTTAACTTAATCATTCCACCGCTTCCGCCGCCACCCGATCCACCACAGGTTGCTCCGCCCGAAGTCGCTCCGTCCCCACCCCGTACACTGACCACGCCCGGCACGTCGATGGTCCCCGAAGCGTTGATCACGATCACCCCCCCGCCGGATCCTCCGTCTCCACCCCATGCCGTACATCCCAACGGACACGCCAAATCACAGGCTCCCGCTCGGGTAAGCCCACCGGCTCCCCCACCCGATCCCCCAACGAGCCCGCCGCCCGGCGAAAAGGTAGGTCCCGCCGCCCCACCCGCCGGATTGGTACCACAAATCGTCGTACCCGCTACCCCCATCTGCCCCATCCCCACAAACGATCCACCTCCCCCGCCACCGGCACTTCCCGGCGCCCCATTGTGAATCGGATGCGCCATATGCCCCCCGAAACCTCCACCTTGCCCATAACCCGGCTGCCCCGGAGCATTCGCCAAATACGTACACACCCCTCCGACCACGGTTTCTTTGGGACTGATCCAGTTGTTACATTCCTGCACCGATGCCGCACTCGTTTCACAAAAAGTCGACGCCGATGACGTACAGCTCCGAAACCCATCCCCTCCAGGAAATCCCCCACAAATACCGGTATTGTCTATATCTGGAGCACTGCTCCCTTTCTGTCCATCGGCACGCAACGCGCCGGCAATCACCACTTTTCCGTTTACCGTCAACTCCAGCGGAGCAGTCCCCACACACGTAACCGTGACTCCGGGCGGAATATACACCAACCCAAAGGTCTGTTTGCCCGACAACGTTGTATCCGATTTTGGACAAAAACCATCGGCGGGACAACAAGTCCCATCGGGTAAACAAAGCGTCGGACAACTCGCTTCGCATCCCAAACAGGCCCCATTGACACAACTGAGCCCCCCGGGACAACTCCCACAACTGCCGCCGCACCCGTCGTCCCCACACACGCCCCCCTTACAATTGGGAACACAAGTACATACGCCCCCTTTACACACTCCTCCGGCACACGGTGTCCCATCCGCTACATGAAGATCACACAACCCTGATTTCGGATTACACTGCGGCTCAATACAAGGCCCCAACCCGCTACACAGCTCGCCATCCGACGTATGGATACACGCCCCGGTACTTTCATCACAGGTATCCACCGTACAGGCATCACCGTCATCACAACTTTTCCCCACCGACGGTTCACACGTATGTTCCGCCGTACACACAAAATTCGTACCACATCCCGCTTGCCCACTGCAGACCGCACCGGCCGGCAACCACGCCGGTACACATCCCACTCCGGTAACACATTCCACCGAACCGGCGCACAACGGCAGTTCACACACCACCGGTCCCCCGCCGATACACGACCCCAAAAAACAATGGTCATCCAACGTACATTCGTCCCCATCGTCGCATTGGCCTTCCATCAGCGGCACATGATCGATTTCCCCTTTGATACACACATCCTGGGTGCATGGATTGTTGTCACTCAGTTCCGCGGGAGCTCCCGGCACACAGACCCCGGCACGGCATTGGTCACCGGTGGTGCAGATATTGGGATTGGCCACACACGCCGTCCCGCTTGGGACCGGTTCATAAAAACATTCGGGTTGGTCCGTCTCCAACGAACAAACACAGCGGTCCACCGTACAGTCCACCAGATCGTCACAAACCGAAGGGACACCCCCACACATCAACCCGCCGGCACTACACCCCGGCTCCCCGGCAACGCAGGCGACACACACGTCGTTGTTCGTGCAGCAATCCCCGTCATCACAACCCGCACCGGGTGCTTTGGGAATACACACCACCCCTCGGTCGGGATCACACGAACAATCGGCGCACACTTCGTTTGGCACCACCACCGCAATGCCGCCGTCGCATTGGCCGGATTCACCACATTGATCCTCTTGTGTACACGCGTTGGTATCATCGCAGGTTTTTCCAACCAACGGGGTGGTGACACATTGGCCTTTGGCGCCACATACGGCGATGACACATGGGTTGTCTGTGGCACATTGTTCATCGGAAGAACATCCCACCACCACATCGCCACCGCCATCTAATGATCCGACATCGGGAACCCCTCCACCGACATCCGGCCAGGTAAAGTTACCACCCATATCGGCTGGTGGGCTGATGTCGGCTTCGGTTTGTGACCCACTTGATGAATCGTCGGCACATCCCCCGGCTCCGATCCAACCCGCCACAACAGCACCCACCATCATGGTAACCCAATGATTCAGTGGTTTGCCGAACCTGTCCGGCTTAACCGGATTGTGCACTCCCATCACGATTCACCTCACCTAGTTCAGGACACGCCAAGCCGGTATTGCCGAACGTTTACGTCCTCTCAACAAAGGATCTAGCCACAATCGCCGCGGTCGTGCAAGTCACAAAAATGAAACCAGGTGGGATTAACTTACTGGAGGACAAAGAAGAATCGAACAAAATCGCGGTGAGATGGTTGTTTGGCGCGGATTTGTCATCGCGGATGGTTCGTCACGACTAATGCACCGAAAACCGTACCAACGAAGGACCCAACTGCACCGTGCCGCTGCGGACTCCGGCCACGCCTTGAGCGAGTTTGTCGTCTTTGGATGAAAGAGTCGTCAACATCGCCTCCCGAACCGCTTTGCCGATCACCGTCAGTTGGGATTTTACATCTTTGACTTCGGCCGGCTTGAGTGTGTGGTATGTTGGACCCAATTCCAATCCAAAAGACACCCCACCTGCTTTGGCCTGATACAACATTTTCCCGGCCATCGCTTCGCCTACGGTTTCGCCATCGGCATAATCATCGCGGGATCCCTTTTGGCCGGCGGGTTTAATGATTCCCGGCGCCACATCGGAAACCGCTTTTAACACCGCTTTGGTCAATTCTTCGGTCATCGAGGATTGGCCTGCCGGCGGCGCTGCCGGGGTTCGGCTCTTTTTCCCCCGGCTTCCAAACCGGTATTCTTTGATCACCACAAAGTCCGACCCTTTTTGTTTTTGTGACGGATCCGGGTGCTCCACTTTGTCTGCCGGCTTAAACGTGGTGCCCGCAAACACGGGGTCGGCGATGCCCACCGCAAATGCCGCAGCTTCAAACAACGACTTCGGAATTTGTTTCAGCACCTTACGAAACCGGTCTCCCACCCCAAAAAATTTGGTTTTGTCGACAAGCCAACTATAGACATGAAAAGGAACCTGAACCAACCACCCCGGTCCCAGCCGCAAAAACTCGGGCCATACTTCCTGCCAATGGTGTTCCAACGACCGCACCACATCCATTTGACTGGTTTGCCCTTTTGGTTTGTTGGTCGGCGATTTTTTGTCGATATGCGCATCGGCATCGTTTTCCGGACCCACCGACAAATGAAGCCCATCCGGAGTTTTGAGCGTCCATTCCCGCATCGACGTTTGCCCTGGATGTAATGCTCCAGTTGGCCCCACATCTTTGCCGAACACCCCGCTTGTCAACATGGTATCGACAAGCGCTTTGCCGTCATAAACTTCAAACAAAATGCTTTCCGACTTACCCGCAACATGCAGTTCCAACGGTCCCACTTTGGCCGGCTTTTCTCCTTCAACAAATCCCCGAATGACGCGGACATGTCCCCACAACCCATATTCCACCATTCGATTATACGTATAGGTGAGATTACTCCGCGCCGGATCCGACAATGCCGAAAACACCGACGACGCATTTTCCGGAAACGACCGCTCCATCACTTCCCGAAGGGCCTCGGGCTGAGCGTCATAACTGGTGGCATTCGAACGCGTCGATTTTTCCGGCGCTTTTTTGTCGGTTTTCGCGCCCGACCCTTCCACCAATTGGGGATTTTTTTCAAGAAATCGCCCCGGGTCCAAATCGGGAGCCCCCCGCATTCCCAACGTATTCGACCCCTTCGGCGCCAACGCCTGACTTTGGGCCGCATACGTTTTGCCGATCAGTTTGTTTAAGTAACTGCCGCCGGATTGTACGGCATCACCGCCGTCAGCGGATCGGCTATCCGGTGCCGATGGGTTCTGTTTGGGTTCGGGAGTGGGGGTTTTTCCGGGGGGCATGGATTTTCTCCGTTATGAATGTGCAGGACAAGACAGGATAGGAACGGCCGGTGGTCTCCCCTTTTTTGACCCACCGCCCTTCCACCATGACCCATCATACGAACAATCGGGAGAAAATTGAAAACAAAATCAAAAAAAGTCACACCACATTCAGATCAATCATAAACGAGGAACTTGGCATGCACATGCGGATGGGCCATATAACTGAAGGTATACGCCGGATGCACGACATAAGTACCGCAATTGGAATGCCGATATGTCAAAATCCAGGCCCAATCCCAGGGAGACGTGACACTATAAGCCGTGCCGTTGCCGCTGATCCACGAATAATCACCGCCGCCTCCTTGACGGGTATATCCATACCAACCATTGGCACCATTGGCTCCATACATGGTGGCATTTTCCATAAAAATGTGTTGGTCGATAATCCGCACTTGATCGCTGGAATCGGTTTTGTGGGCCAAAACCATTCGAATGCGACAACCGTCTTCGTCTCCGCAGGGGGTTTGAAGGTTGATTTCAACGCATACATAGTTGGTGGTATTGGCGCCGTTGTTGACATCGGTTGAGGCAAACAACGTATTGGTTCCCGACGGCCCCGTTGGCCCCACTGGACCGGTAGGACCCGCCGGACCCTGCGGACCGGTTGGACCCGTGGGACCGATAGGACCGGTCGGACCCGCCGGACCCTGTGCCCCGGTCAGCCCAATGGGACCTTGGGGACCCGTCGCTCCGGTGGCTCCCGTGGACCCGGTCGGACCCTGCGGACCCGTAGCACCCATCGCGCCCGTGGCTCCCTGAGGACCTGTGGGTCCCGATGGCCCCTGGGGACCGGTTAACCCTTGGGGACCTTGCGCTCCCGTCAACCCGGTCGCCCCCGTGGGACCGGCAGGACCTTGCGGACCTTGGGGGCCCGTGGCACCCACCGCTCCCGTCAATCCCGTGGGACCCGTGGGACCCGCCGGACCCTGCGGACCGGTTAACCCTTGGGGACCTTGCGCTCCCGTCAATCCCGTTGCTCCCGTGGGACCGGCGGGACCTTGTGGGCCTTGGGGACCGGTCGCCCCCGTTGCGCCCGTTAACCCCGTTGGTCCTGTTGCCCCGGTGGGAC
This sequence comes from Myxococcales bacterium, assembly GCA_013360285.1. GTDB lineage: Bacteria > Myxococcota_A > UBA9042 > JABWCM01 > JABWCM01 > JABWCM01. The sequence goes on along the minus strand of JABWCM010000059.1, from coordinate 18,163 downwards.
CCGCTGGACCCTGGGGACCCGTGGCACCCACCGCTCCCGTCAATCCCGTGGGACCAGTTGGACCGGCCGGCCCTTGCGGACCCGTCAACCCCTGCGGTCCCTGCGCTCCCGTCAATCCTTGCGGGCCGGTCGGTCCGGTGGGACCTTGGGGACCCGTCGGACCTACGGCACCGGTGGCCCCCGTGGGACCAGCCGCTCCGGTGAGACCCGTCAATCCTTGAATACCTTGCGGTCCTTGCGGACCCGTCGGACCTACGGCACCGGTGGCCCCCGTGGGACCCGTCGGTCCAATGGCGCCCTGCGGCCCCGTCAACCCCTGCGGTCCTTGGGCTCCCGTCAATCCCTGCGGACCTTGCGCACCCGTCAACCCTTGGGGACCGGCCACACCCTGAAGTCCTTGTGGACCCATGGGACCCGTGGGACCCATAGCTCCCGTTGCACCCGTTGGCCCCACCGCTCCCGTTGCACCCGTTGCTCCCGTTGCTCCCGTTGCTCCGGCAATGCCTTGGGGACCTTGGGGACCCATCGGGCCAGTAGCCCCAGCAACCCCGGGTAATCCATCCATTCCCGGAGGACCCATCGGACCCATAGGACCCGTGGCACCGGGAGGACCGTCGATTCCCGGCATACCCATGGGACCTTCCGGGCCGATTGGACCTTCCGGACCGGTTGGACCTTCCGGACCGATGGGACCTTCCGGGCCCACAAGTCCGGTGGAATCCCCAACCCATTGCCCATCGGAATCAATAACCAACGTGCCGCCGATCGATACCGAGGTAATATCAATGGAACCATCCGGGCCGAGTTGGAGAAAATCTTCGGGATACAACCCACCCAACTTTTCGCTGTTTCCGGCCACCAAAGCAAATGGAATCGACACGATTTGTTGTCTTGGCGCCAACGTTTCCGTATCAAAAACAAACTCAAGCCACAGTTGGTCAGACGAAAGCAACGCCGTTTCCAACCCTTGCGGATCGGAAAGGCCCAACAATACGTCAAACCGGCCATCGGTAACCGTCACCATTCCCAAATCCTCTACCCACAACGGCTCTCCTTCGGTCGATGAAGGATAAAAATAAACCTGGGCAGAAACCGCCCCCCAATAAGGCAGATCGTTGGGTGTCCGCAATTCCCCGACATAACCTACCGGTGCCGGCACGGCATAGGCCCATTGCGTACCCATCACCCCACAAACCAGAATCCAACTAAACCACCACCGACGATGTTGTTGTTTGTGCATACCCTCACCTGCACCGAAACGTCGTTGCCGTCCGATTTCAGCCCGACGCATCGTTTCATTTTGGTTCAATCCGGCGCCCGAATGCCGAGCGGCGTCGACCCAATCCCGTTTTGGGACAGACTCCCGATTTATTCATTACGTGTCAAGTCATTCTGATCAGGCCGCCCAGATTTCGGGCGATGCCGGATCCATCTATCCGGCGGCACGCCCCAGTTGTGGGCGACCTCGGATCACCCTACCTACCACCACGCCCCAGTTGTGGGCGACCGTGGATCGGTGGGTCAACCACCCTGCCCCACCGGCGGGCGACCGTGGATCACCCTGTTCACCACCCCGCCCCACCGGTGGGCGACCATGGATCGGTGAGTTTGGCGACACATAAAAAGCTGTTTTGTTTGGAAATCGATCATGATATCGTGCGGCTGTTCTAAAACGGCGCCATGGCGCAAAAACGAGGTGACAATGGGTTACAAAATTCCCGATAAAATGAGTGCCGATGCGTTAAAAACATTCTGCACAAAAACGATTTCGGCGTTGAAAGCACACGGCACCAAGATCACCATTCCCCAAACCATCCTCGATCCCTGGATTGAATTCCGGACCAAAGTTCGTGCCCATCTAAGTGAACGGGAACAGCTTGAAGAACAAGCTACGGAGACACGCGCGGTGCTGGAAGTGACGGATACATACTGGGACGCCAATCTTGGTAAATGTTCTTCTGAATCCTATCATGTTTCGGGCAAAAAGGCGGATAATGAACCGTATCGTTCCCTATTTGGTACGATCAAAGCCGTCGAAGCCAAAGTGATGGGCCCCACCCAGGCCACCTTATTTGGTGAGCAACTCATCGCCCGGGCAAACGTTATCAATCACGAGGAACTCAAAGCTCCGTTCAACCAATTTGCACTGATCAATGGCGAACTAAAAACCGCCGGCCTAAACCGCGACGCCAAAACATTGGCCTTGGAGCTGCACACATTGAAGGTCAAACCATTGTTGAACGAGGCTCAGGATTTGTTGAACAAAACCGAAGCACAACTGCTTTCACTTTATCCCGGCAACGATACGTTGATCCGTTCAACATTAAATCCTCGCGAAGACTGATCGGAAGGAAGTCCATATGGCCCAGGAAAATCAAGATAAAAAAGGATCGGCTCCCACAAGTCCCGCAGCGCAGTCGGCCACCACTCCGGGATCCGGGGGGGTTGGAATGGGTTCGAGCCTGCTCAAATCCGCGGCCGCCATGTCGTATGCCGATGGTCAACAACTGCTGGCACCCAATGGTGGCGAAACCAATACCGACGCCCAACCGGTGGCCGCGCCGGCTGCGGCGCAGGGACCGTTGACCGACGAAGCGATCAAAAAAGCGATCAAAGAAAACAAAACCATCGGGCTCAAACCGGCCAATCTAAACAAAGCGTTTATGCACCGGGTGCAGGACTTTTTTCGCCTGCCGATCACCGGGGTTGTAGACCGGGCCTTGGTGGAAGCCATTGCCGCGTATCAAGAAACCAACACACTGGAAAAAAATGGGATTTTGACCGGCGCCACCATCAAAGTGATGGAAGCGGCGGGGCTCAATTCCAAAGATGCGGGGTATTGGGCGTCGCGGGATGCGGAAAGCCGTAAACAAATCCAGGCAGATGAAGCTTCGGCCCAACAGTCGGTGGCTGAAGCCAAAAAAAAGGGAGACGACGCCGGTATACGCCAAGCCATTGTCGCGTTGGCCGCAAGCCAAATCGGCCAAGTCAATTCTTTGGATCGCGGCGACGGCGCCAAATATGGATGGGAACGGATCCGCCGGTTTTATGAAGTCGCCTTGCCGGGAAATGCGTATGCCACCGATGCCGGAACCAAAGGGGCCAATCTGTTTGGGGGCCAACGAAGTTCCAAAGACGAAAAAAAAGGCCCCTGGTCCTGGTGTGGCATTTTTGCGGTGTGGGCGGTCAAATCGGCCACCGGCAATGGCGGCTGGGGCAACGGTCAGGTAACAGGCCTTTCGGAAATGCCGGCAGCCGACATTCTGAAAGACGGCAAACCCGGAGACATCGTGAGGTTTTCCGGGAGCTTAAACCACCACGTGGTCCTCAAACGGGTTTTACCGGAAACCAAACAAATCGAAGTCATCGAAGGCAACACCGATTACCAAGCCATTCGCAGCAGCACCAAAGCTGCCTCTACCGTCGCCGCCTGGTATAAGGCGTTGTAAAGAAGGTGTTTAAATCATGAAACACCCTCTTTTTTCCACACAACATCCATGATCTTTTTACCAGGTACCCTGCAATGCTTCGGGTAATCCTTTAGGCCAGATCGTCATAAGCTGATTTCGCAATTGGTGCGGGGATTGATCCAGTGGGCCAAGGCTCCATCTGCGGATCGTTCCGTCCCAGCCGGCTGTCCACAAAGTTTGATTGTTCAGCACGGCATGCCCCAACCGTTCGCTGTGTCCCACGAGTTTCGCCGCCAATTGCCCCTTTTTATCCAGCACCAACAATTCCGGTTCCAATCCGGAAACCAACAGGCGGCCCTTCGGTAAAAACCGCAACACGACGGGGCGTAAGGTGCCCACCGGAATATGGGTTTCGGATTGGTTCGTCTGCCCATCGAGATGAATTAAAATCACCGAATCCGGCATACCGACCGCCGCGGTATTTCCCGACAACGCCACGGCGGTCGCCCCGGTCCATTGTCCCAAAATCGAAATGGATTCTTGCTTTTGGATCTTTTTCCACAAAGCTACCCTTCCCGTACCTTCTTCAAGAAACACCATGGCCAATTCATCGCCGGCAACTTGTTCGTCTTGGGCCATATCCGAACAGGGTTCGAGATCTCCCAGCCGGGCGCCGTATTCTTTTCCGTTGGGGGCAAAAAACTCGGGCGCTTGAACCCAGGAGGCAACCACAATGGTTTCGTCGGGCAAAACCTCGATCCTCCGATACAATCCATGGCTGATACGCCCCGTCGATTGCCAGGTCACGGTATCGTATAACTGAATGCCGGTTTGCCCCATCGCTACGGCATACAATCGTTGACCGTCGCGGGAAAACGCGACCCGTTTGACCGTTTGGCGGCCTAAATCCACCGTTGCCGTTTTTTCTCCGGATGACAAATAGACATCGACTACGCCGGTTCCTCGGGCGGCGGCAATGAGTGTGCCGTCGGGGTTGACCGCCATTCCCGACAATCCGGGGGCAAAAGCTTCTCCAACGATTTGGGGGGCAAAGGTTTGCGGCAATTCCCAAGAGGCACCGTATTTGTTGCCCATGGTGACCACCCGGGATGAATCCGGAGTCCATCGGGCATACCCGCTGAAATGGGCGGGAAACCGTAACAGCTCACGCCCGTCGTTCGCAGCCAAAATCCGGGTGGCTCCATAAGTCGACGCCCCAAGCAACAGACTGCCGTCTTTGGACCATCCGATACTTCTGGCTCCGCGTAGGCCCGTATCCACCCCATTCAGATTGGGGCCGCCCACAAGCGACAACAACGCCATGTTGCCTTTGTCCTGCAATACCGCCAACCGCGCCTCATCTGGGGACAATGCCAACACCGAGCCGGTAATCCGTGGGGAAACCCCTTCGATTTGCCGCCAATCCGTTCCTTGGCGATTGGCAATCCAGATCGTGCCGTCATCACACACCACCGCCAGGCGGCTTCGGCCAGACGTGGCCGCCAAGGCGTTGTATCCTTTGGCACACACGGCAAATTCGGACACGGCATGGGTATCGTAATCGACCAGATGAACGACGCGGCCCCATAGGTTGATGGCGGCGTGGTATCCCACAAACAGCCGGTCGGCTTTCTGGGCCAAAATCGGCGACCCAACCGGACTTCCGTCAGCGAGGTTGCGGCGCCAGACCCAGTTGTCGACACCGGCAATCACAAAGGTGGTGTCGGAGTCGAAGCCCCCACCGGTGGCCAAAATCGGCAACGTCCACAGGCGTTTGGGGGTGGGAAACAACTGCCACAACGATGTATCGGCGGCAAAACAAAGCCCACGTTGGCCACTTAAGTCGGGCACCATCGTGCGACAGGGGGGCAGGTCTACCTGGTGTTCGATCCGTGGGCGAAAACCAAACGCCGCCATCAAGATCCCTCTTGCAACGGGGTCTTCACGTAAAGTCAATGCTTCGGCGGCCAATGTTTCGGCTTCGGGCCATTGGGCTCGTTGTACGGCATGACGGGCTTTGGACAACATCGCTTCGGTCAATGACCGATCCGCCTGTTCATAAGCGTGCCGGGTTTTGAGTTCGGCTTCGACCGCGCGGGCTCGTTCCGACAAAATTCGATTCACCGAAAAAATAGCGCCCACCGTCACAATGGCCACCGCCACAGCGATAATGACCAACGGCACCCGCCAAGCGCGGAGCAGGCGGACAGCGAGTTCCCGCGTGGTATATTCGTGGGCATCTACGCGGCGCCCATCCAGATAATTGGCCACATCCCGGACCAACTCCACCGCCGAAGGATACCGTTTTGCCGCATCCCGCGACGTTGCCCGCATCGCAATCGCACACAATTCGCGGGGGGCATGGGGCGCCCGCACGTCGAGCGGCACAATCGGTTCATGGCGTACTTTTTCCAACACATCCGCGGTAGTGGCTCCGCTATAGGGCGGCTGGCCACACACAAGCCGGTACAAGATGGCGCCAAGGCTAAACACGTCTACCGTGGGTTTGGGAGGTGCACCCGATGCCTGCTCGGGTGCCATATACGTGGGAGTGCCGATGATCCGGTTCGTGGAGGTGACTTTGGCATCATCGGTAAATACCAAAGAAGTCCACATCTGTCCTTCGGGGGTATCCAGAGGCCGCGCAACCCCCCAATCGGCAACTTGGGTTTCGCCGAACTCACCAACAAGAATGTTTTGGGGTTTGAGATCACGATGAACAATGCCGTTTTTGTGGGCATAGGCCACGGCTTCACAAGCGGCGAGATAATGGCGTACAAACCGTAGTCGGGTTTCGAGTGAATCCGCTTGGTTTAATACATCTTCCAAGGTGCGGCCGCGGATAAGCCGCATCGTATAATAGACTTCGCCGGAATGGTTTTCTCCGGCGTCGTACACCGGGACGATGTTGGGATGTTCCAGGTGGGCCGTGATCCAGGCTTCGCGGACAAGGCGGCCCCGTTCGGAACCCGCGTCCGGACGGATCGACTTCAGCGCAACATCTCGGCGTAACCTTCGGTCATAGACGAGATGGACCCGGCCCATCCCTCCTTCGGCAAGCAAACTGCGGGATTCATACCGTTTGGTGTCGTCGGTGGCAAACGGATGATTGGTTTCGTCCAGCGAATCGTCTTGGGACGCCGTATGAAATACCGCAGTACTGCGCCAGGGATCGTCAGCGGACACGTAGAAACCTTCCGGCAAACTCCAGAAAACCGCAATGGTTAATTGCGGTCCTCGATCGAGTCGTCTTCCCGCAACATCAAATGGATATGACCGGTGCCCGTGGATGTGACCAAGTCGTCGCGAATCCCGCAGTCACGCAGCCGTTTTCGTAACCGCAACACGGTCATGTCAAACCGCGACCGCAACTGTTCCCGATCCACTTCTTCTTTCCAGATTTCCGCGGCCAATATTTCCCAAGAAACCGGGCCGCCGAAATCCACCAGTTCGGAAATGAGCCGCGCGGAATTGCCGCTTATCAGGACCACGCGGCCGCTGTGGTGGATTTCCACGGTGTCGTACAATACGACGAGCCGCAGCGGAACCAATCCGCCCATGGTTGCGTCCGACGACGCTTGATGAAGCGGTACCGAAACCAGGCGAAACATTCGGCCGGCGATTTGGAAGGGTTGGTTCGGGGTCAAACTTTCGGTAACCCCAGGGGCGATCTCGATTTTCCAAATATCATCTTCGCCCCAAAACACCGCATTGGCCTGTGCTAAATAACCGGGAACAAGGCGGGGATTGGGAACGGTGACCAACGACGAAACCCCTTGTAACAACTGACGGGGGAGCCCGTCGCCTTCGAGCGCCATCACGGTTTGCGGCAAGAGCAGTCGGCGGACTTCAATGGTTACTTTGGGTGCCAGATCGATTTTTAATCCTTCGGTTAAAAATACCTCCAGGCGGGATTCGTTGTTGACCAGAAGGCGGCCACGTAATGCCAATAAACGTAACGATTCGCCGCGTAAACTTACCATGGCATGGGCTTCGGAAACCCGTGGGTCGTCAATGGGAAGAGCGGCAGAACGTAGCCTGCCTATGAGATCTCCATGGCTGAGATCCCATAGTTTTTGATTCGGTCCACATATCGTCACCAAAGCACGCATCGGCCGGCAGTGTAACAGAGCCCGAAACGGATTCAAACAGAACGATTCGGTATTTTGGTACCGGTTGCATCCTGGACAAAAAGAATCGAAAGTAGGCACGGACGTGCGGTTGATGGAGGTTTTTATGAATGAGATTGGAAAAATGGGTGGTCAACGGCGGGATTTCAGCAACCCGATGGAGGTGCTGGGGGATTGCCACCGGCGAATCGAACGATTTCTGGGTGTGCTTAACGAAGCGGCCAACGCATCGGGTCGCCCGTTGACGGCCGAAGAAGACGATGTGCTGCAGCGGGTGTCGCGGTTTTTTCAACAAGCCGGTGTACGGCATGTTCAAGACGAAGAAGAATCGTTATTTCCCAGGTTGCAGAAAAAAAGCGGCGCGGCGGTTGAGGCGGTGATTGCCCAATGTACAGCACTTGAGACCGACCACCATTCTGCCGACCAACTTCATACCGAAGTGGACCGGATTATCGATCTTTGGCGGGCACAAAACGGGTTGTCGCCAACCGATGCTCAGACGTTTCGGACCGCGGTGGATGGGTTGTTGGCAATTTATGAACCGCACATCGCTTATGAAGACAGCATGGTGTTTCCGCTGTGTTCACAGGTGTTTACCGCCGAAGAACTCAACGAAATCGGCCAAGAAATGGCCGCCCGGCGCAGCCGTTAAAAATTGATGGGGTTACTTACGTTTGACACCGGCGGCGGACAGGCATAAGCAAATGGCGGAAGGTCATCAACTTGTCCGTTTCCGGCGAACAAAACGACCTACCGTCACCTTAAGATTGGAGGAAGACATGAAACGTTTATGGCTCAGCCTGTTGTTTATTGCGGCGACGATGATTTCGGCACCGCTGGTACCCGAAGCAAATGCTTGCTCGTGTATTCAACCGGATATTGCGACGTTGTATAATCTTAGCACCGATGTAATGAAAGTTCGCATTTTACAAAAGAATATCAAACCGGGACAAATCGTTTACCGCGCCCGGGTTATCCATGATTACAAAGGCTGCAAAAAACTGGGTTCTTATGTGAACTTGGTCACCGCCGACAATGAAGCGGCGTGCGGCGTCAACCTGCCGGTCAACAGCACGTGGCTGATTACGGGAACCCAAGTGGGTCCGGCGTCGATCAGCATCGGCTTATGCGGATACAACAAACCCTGGGATTTGTTGAGCAAAGCGGACCTCAAGTTTCTCAATAGCCGGCTTATCTGTTGTGGTTCGACCTGTATCTGCGCCGATGGAACCCAGCCGGTCAACTGTTTTGTCGATCCATGTATGGTCGCATCCTGTCCCGAAGGGGAATGTGTGTCCAATTACTGCGGCGGCTGTACGGCGGAATTTTACGATGATTTTGGGCAGATGGTATGTAAGCCGTGTAAAAGCGATGCGGATTGCCCGTTTTTCCAGAGTTGTTCGGCCAACGGCCAATGCCTGTCGGGATGCAGCAGCGACGAGGACTGTGCAACGGATGCGTGGTGCCGTCCGACGGAAGACGGGACCCAAGAATGTACCCCCTATGCCCAGGAAGGCGATATGTGCGGCGGGTTTGTCCCGATTTGGGCGTTGAGCAAATGTGCGCCGGGATTGGTATGTGGCGATGTACCGCTGAACATTCCCGACCTGCCGGGGGTGTGTTTAAAACCCTGTAAGTCGAATCTGAACTGTGATGAAGACCAATATTGTGCATTGGATGGGTATTGTCGTGATGACGGGTCCTGCAAAATGGTCAACGATTGTAATCTGCCGGGAAACAGTTGGCCGCACATTCTGTGTGTCGGATTTGCGACCTGTGGAAAAGGCCAATGTGGTTGGCAGTGTGGAACCCCGGTTCCTCAGTGTTTGGATGTTTCGGGTATCGACTTTGGCGACTGCGAAATGGCGTTGGGTTGGGCTAACTTAAACGGCCAATGCCAGATGGTGAGCGGATGCAGCACCATGGGGATTCAGTTTTATGGATCCCAACTCCAGTGTTTGGAAGCCTGCGGGATTGCCGACCCGTGCTCGGAGTTGGCCGGAATCGATTTTGGACCCTGCGATGCCGTGTTGGGTGTAGGGATTTTGGGCGGTGTTTGCCAGACCATCAGCGGCTGCGATGCGGGGCCGTTTGACCTGTTCAACTCAATGGAGGAATGCAAAACAACTTGCGGGGCGATGGGACCCACCCAGTGGTATTCCACGTGCGGCGACCCGGTTTGCAGCGGCTGGAAACCCAAATTTTACCCGCTATGCACAAGCGCCCAGAAAGAAGGCGAGATGTGTAATACTCCGGGAATGTTGTGTGACCCCAAAAACTTCTGCAACAGCCTGCTTTCGTGTACAGACACCGATCCCAAACTGCAACCCGGTGGGTGCCCGATTTCAAGGGCGGAGAAAAAACAGAATATTTCTTATTTAAACGACGGCGAAGTGGCGAAGTTAAGTGAGCAACTCATGAGCTTTAAGCTTGCGACCTGGTCGTATAAAGCGCAGGGCGAAAACGCGCCGACGCGGCTTGGGTTTATGATCGATGATGTGGAACCCTCGTTTGCGGTTGATGAAAAACGGGATATGGTGGACCTGTATGGTTATTTAAGCATGGCGGTAGCCACGTTGCAGGTTCAAGCGGATCGCATTGAAAGTTTGGAGAACAAAATCACGGTTTTGGAAAAAGAATTGGCGGCTCAGAAAAAGCCGTCGAAGAAAACCAACCGTGTTAAATAAGCAGCCGATGGCCTCATTTCGCCTATCTTGGAGTTCGGGTTGCCAACCGAGCTGCCGATGATCCACAATAGCTAACCTAACGGGGCCAAACCCGTCGATTGATTTCCCTTTTCTTTTGGAAACCGGACCCATGGTGCCTCCATCCGCAGAATCAGGCGCAGAGGAAACAGCACCCGCGCCTATTGGTGGATGGAGGGCGTTTCCACAGCCTTCCCACAATCACTCCGAAGACGTCACGTTGGCGCGGCGACCGATAGCGGTGGGGCAACCTTTTGGTGCGGCGGCCCAGACCGAAGAAATCCTTACGCCGGGAACATTGGTGGACCGGTTTCAGGTGCGGCGATTGTTGGGCAGCGGGGGAATGGGTCAGGTTTATCTTGCGACCGATACGGTGCTCGGGCGGCAGGTGGCGCTCAAGGTGCTCAAACCGGGGTCGGGATCGGCGCGGCATACGGACGTGTTGCTCGCGGAAGCCCAAGTGACGGCGACCTTTAATCATCCCAATATCATTCATATTTATCATGCCGGAATCATCGGCGGTGCGCCGTATCTTGCGCTTGAATATGTGCCGGGTGAAACGTTGGCCGAACGGCTGAAACAGAAACGATTCAGCCCCATGGAAGCGGTGCGAGTGGGGCTTGCCATTACGTCGGCGCTCGAAGAATCGCACGGATGCGGGATTTTGCACCGGGATCTGAAACCCGGCAACGTGATGATTGGGACCGACGGGCGAATCCGCGTGCTGGATTTTGGAATGGCGCAACCGGCAGGCCGCCCGGCGGATGGCGCGGAACGGGACATACCCTCGGCAACCGTTGTCGGGGGCACTCCTGCGTATATGGCGCCCGAGTTGTGGACGGGGCAGACTCCTACGGAAACGTCGGATATGTGGGCTTTGGGCCTGATTTTGGCGGAGTTGACCACGGGAAAACATCCGTTTCGTGACCCGGAAAAACCGCAACAGTTGTGGACAGTCGACATCAAAAACGTTCCCGATTGGGGCCTGGATACCCACATGCCGGAGCCGTTGTCCCGGCTGATAACCGATTGTTTGGCGGTCGATCCCACATTACGCCCAACCGCACGGGATGCCCGACACAGATTGGAAACCTTGTTGGCAAAACCCAACGTGGTTTCGGGGGATCAATCGCCGTTTCGGGGCTTAAGTGCGTTTGACCAACGCCATGCCCATTTGTTTTTTGGGCGGGAAAACGACATTACATCTCTTGTGGAACACCTGCGGGACCACGTGGTGACGCCGGTTGTGGGGGCATCCGGGGCGGGAAAAAGCAGTCTGGTATTTGCCGGAGTCCTGCCGCGACTGCTGGAACAAGGATCGTGGCAGTTTGTGCGGCTGCGGCCAGGCGAATTTCCGCTGCAAACATTGGCCAAAAGAGTGGTGGAAGGGCAAGCTGCGGTCAACTTGGAAGAATCGGAAACGGACAACGACCAGGTCGGCACCGGACGAGCCCGGGTAATCGTTTCGACAACCCCCCAGCAAATAGCCGATTTTGTCGACCAACTGCGGACGACACCGGCGGTTTTGGGACTCAGGTTGCAGCAGATGGCCGACCATTGGCGGGGGCCGGTGGCGTTGGTGGTGGATGGGCTGGAAGAGGTGTTCACGACCGGTCCCGATGATGAGGACCGGCGGGTGTTTCTGGAGGCATTGTGTTCGGTCGATCCCGACCCGGCGTTATCTTACCGAATCATCATCACATTGCGGGAGGATTTTCTGGGGAAATTCGCCGCATTCGGTGCAGCCCGTCATGTGCTGAGCAACCTGGTGATGGTGACGATACCCCAGGCTGCCGAATTGGAAAAGGCGGTGCGGGCTCCGGTGGAAACGTTGGGGTATCGGTTTGATGACGAGGGGTTGCCGCAGGAAATGGTCAATCAAATCAAAGACGAACCCAATGCGTTGCCGCTGTTGCAATATACCGCGCACCAGTTATGGGAAAGACGAGATCCGGAACGTAAGTTGTTGCTGCGGCGGGTTTATGACGAGTTGGGTGGGGTTGCGGGAGCGTTGGCGCAGAAAGCGGATGGGATTTTGGCGTCGTTTTTGCCGGCGGAAGTGGACGTGGCGAAAACATTGTTGTTGCGGTTGGTTACACCCCGCGGAACACGCGCCAACTTGCCGACAGACCGGGTCATCGATGGATTGGGGCCGGCTTCGGAGCGGGTGGTGGCCCGACTGGTTGAAGCGCGGCTGTTGGCGTTACGGCGGAGCCCAGATCGGGATGGAACCCCGCGGCTGGAATTGGCGCACGAAACGTTGATTCAATCCTGGCGGACCTTGGCCACCTGGATTGCCGACAGCCACGAAGGGATCAAAACCTTGGCGGAAGTCAATACGGCCGCCGAATTGTGGGACGGGCGAACGCGGGCGCCGGAGTTTTTGTGGGCGGATAAAGGCCTTTCCGAGTTGATGGCCAAACTGAATGCCTCTGGTTTGAAAATTCCCGCCTTGACGTTGGAATTTTTGAACACAAGTCAACGGCGGCAAAACCGGCGGCGACGGATTCGTCGGGCCATTGTGGGGACGGGCATCACGATCCTGATATGTGTGGCGGTGATGAGCAGTTTGATTGCCGCGTTTATCCATGAACAAAAAACCGAAGCACAACAACAGCGGGACGAAGCCGAACGGCAACGGGAAATCGTGGTCGAACAATCGTTGCGCATCGACAAAGCCCGGCGGGATCTGGGTCGGTTTCGGCTGGTTTTGATGCCGTTTGATTGGGATGGTGTCTCCCAGACCAAAACCGCGGTCAACGCAACCCAACTGCCCGATCTGAGTTGGACGTTGTACGATCCGAAACCCACCGTTCCGTCGGAGCCGGATTTGCCTGTCTCGAACGACCGAATAACACGACGGCAACAACAGCATGGGCCGGCGCGGGTCGATTGGGTGGAAACGGCAGCGGGCCCGCGGATTTTGCGGATCGACGGACGGGGCCGGGCCGGAGAAACCTGTTCGCCGACGTGGATTTCCCTGCGGTGGCTTCCGGGATATGCGGAAAGTGAAGATGCGGAAGTGACGGAAATCGTTGTACCGTTTCCGACGTGTGCGGCGACTTGGGCCGGCATGGTGAAGGTGCCGGGTGGACCGGTTTGGTCGCGGTTGGTCCAACCGGAAAATGTGGCGGATGGGGGTGGCAACGTTGAATTTCAGAAGCGGGAGGTCGAGACGTTTTGGATCGACAAAACGGAGGTAACCAACGGAAGTTACGCCGCATTTGCCGAACTGGAGGAAAACACCGGTTATGGCTTGCCAAAGTTACCGGAGATCGATGAATATCGGGGAACGAACGGGCCGGATTATCCGGTGAGTTTTGTGGATTGGCATGAAGCACAAACCTTTTGCCGATATTGGGGAAAAGAATTGCCGACCGAAGTGCAATGGGAAAAAGCGGCGCGGGGTGGATGGACGTTGGACGAGGCGCAACAACAGTTGAATCCGATGCCGAAGCGGCGTTTTCCGTGGGGAGATGACCCGGCAGTGGGACGCGCTAACTTAGCCGGATTGGATGACGGATACCAAGTTCATGCGTCGGTGTTCGCCTTTGCCGAAAACGTGGGACCATACGGAACATTGAACCAGGCCGGCAATGTTTCCGAATGGATCCGAAGCGAGCTGTTGACTTTGGAGTCGTATGATTTGCGGTTTCTGGTCGGCGGCGATTGGGCCACCGACTTGAGCCGCCCATGGCCGGAAATAGGCCAACTCAATACCCGGCATCCCCGGGCGTTAAATTACACAACGGGTTTCCGCTGTGCGGTGTCACAAGGCGGAAAATCCAAACAATGACGGCGATTGAGCGTGGACGAGTAAGGGAGAAAGTATGAGCATTCAGGCGTATTCCGACGTGACACTGGCAACCGCAACAGAAGACGACCCACCGGGATATTGGTACAACGTGATCATCGCAAGCGGGTCGACCAGTTCGACAGTGCGGTTTTCGATTGCCGGAATGTCGAGTTCGGGAACGTTCACCGGGAGCGCAAGTTATATTTACGACGGGTGGTCGTCGCAGCCGGGACACAGCAAACTGGATCGGAATCGGTATGACGATCCGGGAGCAACCGGGTGGATCGTCGTGGAATCCGGCAACGTGGGGCAGTTTGTCAACGCGTCGAACGACCCGTTGCCGACAACGATTCGAACCAATTCCATTGAAGCCAAAGACCCGTTGGAGCAAGGCGGAGACCCTCGCGGTGATTTCGATAAAGTGATCCGTGTCTCCAAAGGCGACAGCGACCTTACGTTTGTCTATGATGAGGTCAAAGCAGCATTACGAAATAACGGATATCACCCCGGGGCCGACGAGGTCCGTGAAGCGGCGACAGCATATGTAAACAACGATATCGCGACTGGGCGGGCCATCGTGACGGGGATTACGCGGGGCACAACCGAGTTGGGGGAAACGATTCTGCGGAGCGCCGGCGAGTCGGCAACGGCAGCGCTGGAAGTATTGATTTTGGGTGTTGCGGCCGGTTGGGACGGCGGCTCTCCTTATGTTACCGATAAGCCTGCGGAAGAACCGGTGGTACCGACGCCTCCACCCAGTGGATACGGGGGGCGATCATGGGGATCGGCACTGAAACGCCTTATTGGAACCCGCCGAGCCGCGCGGTCGACGTTCACGGTCGTGTTAACACGAGACCATCATCTGTGTGTGTCGATTGACGGCACGCCGTTACGTTCGACCCATGTCGATATACCAGACCTGTTTGTGACAGACATACAGCAGGCATTGAAAGACGCGACCACACAACTGGTAAACAGCCCTCAGGATACGGTTGCACGACGAGCGTTTGAAGACAGTTTGCGGACGATTGGGGAACGGTTGGGAAATGTGTTGTTTCGTCGGATGGGTATGACTTATGACGATGCCGGTCCACCGCTTTCGCCGCTGGGTTTGGAGCTGTGGCGCCATCTCGACGATTTAGATGGAACGGAGTTTGTGCGGCTTCTGTTGGGGTTTGAAGACCCCACCTTGGGCGGACTGCCGTGGGAGTTGGTCGTCATGACCGATCCCGAAGGATTTCCTTTACGTCTGGCGACCGATCAGCGGCTTGCGGTGAGTCGGATTTCAGTGCGGCATGCGGCATCATTGCGGAAAGCGGCCAGGCGGACGCCTCTGCGTATGCTTGGGGTGGTGTCGGACCCAACCGTGTTAGGCCTGACGTCTTTGGAACAGGAAACGAAGCAGATTCAGGCGGCGGTAGACCGTGCACTCACCGACGCGGTGAATCATGGGCGTGCGGTGGTCCGGTGGGTGCCGTCGCAGCAATTGGAAACCGCATTGGAAAACGTCCCGAAGGAGACCGTTCTGTGGTTTTTGGGGCACGGGTTTGAAACGCCGGCGGGTCGATTTGGGTTGCAGTTCGCCGCAGAAGTACCGGGATCACCTGGACAGGTGACGGCAGTAGCACTGGACACGACAGCGATCATCCGTCGGCTTGTGGAAGGACCGGTGCCGTGGCTCGTGGCCCTCATTGCGTGTTATGGGGCTGGGGATTCAACCGAATCCAGCGCGGTGTTGGCCAATCCGCAGCAAGCTTTTGCCGCCGAAGGGATTCCTGCGACCTTGGCGATGACCGGCAGTTTGCGTATTGCGGCGGCGCCGATTTTGACGGAAGCGTTTTTCGACGCGGTGGGAGCCGGGCAGCCTTTGGATTATGCGGTTCAGCATACACGCCGGGCGTTGGAACAATTCGGGGAGTTGCTCACGCCGGAGTCGTTGCCGGACCAGTGGTACAAACCATCGTTGCTCGTGGCCCAAACCGAGGCGTTACGATCGTTGTTGACCGACGGCGCACCGTTGCCGGATCTATTGCATCCACCGGTGCCCGACGAACAAAATGAGTTTTTGCGCATTTTGCAGGAAGCGGAACGGGCCGGTAAGCTCGCGCTGACGCTTCCGGAAGGACCCATCGCGATGGCCATGACCCAGGCGGCAACCCACGCGGTGATGGCCGCCGCGTCGGGACATTTCGGGGCACCGTCGGTGGCGGCATTACGGCAATTGCTGGATCAGTACCTGCCTAAATAACCACGAGTTATCATTAAAATAATGACCGACGACAACACGATGCGCCGGCCGGCATCGGCACCAACAACCCAATCGAAATCGCCATCGTTGGCACTGTGGGTGGCATGGAGCCCGGCGCCCAACAAAACGGGCACCTGGCTGATTCCGGAAAAAACCGCAACCACAGTCGGCAGGTCAGTCGATGCGGCACATTCGTTTGTTGGCGACCGGTTTATGTCGCGGATCGCCGTACGCATTGCCGGCGCGGTCACACCCGAAGGCGAGCCGGCAATCACGATCGAACCTTTGCCCAGCGTAAACGCGACTGTGTTGAACCTCCATCCGCTGGCCACACCGGCTGTTGTCGAAGAAGGGGATGTGCTGCGGCTTGGAACAACGGTGCTGGTGGTTGCCGAGATGCCGCCGGAGCCAAGTCGGGGTGACAATCTGGGTTTGGTGGGTGTTTCGCCACAAATGGAACGGGTTCGTCATCACATTCGGTTGTGGGCCAAAACGCCGGAACCGATCCATATTTTGGGCGAAACGGGGACGGGCAAAGAGCTGGTCGCATCAGCGATTCACCGCCTGTCGGGGCGACCGGGTGAGTTTGTATCGGTGAATGCCGCCGCCATTCCGCTGGAACTTGCCGATGCGTTGTTGTTTGGATATCGGCGTGGCGCTTTTTCCGGAGCGGAGCGGGATCATTCGGGTTTTTTCCGCGAGGCCCATCGTGGTACGTTGTTTCTGGACGAAGTGGTGGAACTGTTGCCGCAAGTTCAGGCGAAGTTGTTGCGTACAATTGGTGTGGACACGCGGGTGGAGCTGCAACGGGTAGGTGATGCGCGACCGTCGGAGGCGGACGTACGTCTGGTGACGGCGACCCATGCCAATATCACACAGCGGATATTTGATGGGACATTTCGTCAAGACTTGTATCATCGACTGACCGCACGACAACTGACTTTGCCGCCATTAAGAACCCGGAAGCCGGATATTTCCGCGTTGGTGGTTCATTTTATCGATACGGCGGGTTGCCAAAGTTTGACCAGCTTGGTGGAACAAGATATCGAGCTGTCCTGGCACATCGCCGACATCATGGAACGTTTTTTGCTGTATGGGTGGCCGGGAAACGTTCGAGAACTACGGAACCAATGTTTGCGGATACCGGAAACGTTGGAAATGTGGCTCCGAAACGGAAAACCGGCCATTAGCCCGTTTGGCCACGAATCGGGGTTCAGTTGGATTTCTCCCGATCGCGAGGCTGCCAAACCCGCGGGCGAAAACCACGTAGTCCCCACGAATTTACTGCCGTCTCAGCGCTCGTACCCCAAACCGCGTGAAAAATCCGGATTAAGTGAGGCCCCGGGTGGTTTCGGAACCGCCGATCCCTCGTCATCCATTCAACCACCCAACTCCGCAACGGTGGAGCCGGCGGGTCACAATGACGAAAAATCGTTTGAGTCGGAAAGTGATCACTTCAGCGATGACGAAGCGTTGCCGCCTCAAGCGGCGGAGCTTATAAACGTCATGAAAAACAACGAGTTGCTGACCGAGCTGATCCGAAACGAATTTCAAGGAAATGTACGTTCTTTTGCCCACTATGCAGCGCCGTTGCTCCATCGGAAGGTAGAAAACATACGGCGACATGTTTATCTCCGGTTGGGACCGGAGGGAATGCGTAAGTTAAGGGAAGAAAAATAACACGAACATCGATTGTGTTGACCTGGTTGCACAATAGCGGCGAGTGGCTCCCACCACAGGGGCGAGTGGCTCCCACCACAGGGGCGAGTGGCTCTCACCACAGGGGCGAGTGGCTCCCACCACAGGGGCGAGTGGCTCCCACCACAGGGGCGAGTGGCTCCCACCACAGGGGCGAGTGGCTCCCACCACAGGGG
>JABWCM010000058.1 GCA_013360285.1 Myxococcales bacterium | reverse complement strand
ACCTTCGGGTACGCCTCCGGTGGGCCTCAGTCGGCAGGCCCGCCTCGCTACGGCCACTGTCTCGCTCGCCGTTATTTTTTTCACAAACACCCTCTTAGGCATTTTATAATCCGGAAGACTTCAGGCTGTCGTCGACTTCCTTGACTCGCAGGGCTCTACGCCAGTCACTTAGCATGACACTGGGCCGCCGTTCGCCACCCACAAGTCGTTGCAATAAGCCGGGTCGTTTGGCGCCGACAAAAAAACGACCTTCGGCTGGTGTCGTTACCACGCTAATATTTTGCACCCAGCTCATGGGTAGTTTGTGTTGCCGTACCTTTTTGTATAAATACCCATATAAATCAAATATTTGCTGCGTTTCAAGTTCTATCGCCTCGTCGGTCTCGCGCATGTCGCGTCCACGAAACGGCCGAAAGATAGGAAGCACCGGCATGACCTTACGGGTAAGCAGTGCGTCAATTCCGTTGCAGGTCGATTCGGGCGACTCCAGGCCAACGATGAGGTGGCATATCACCGCGCCCGCAGGAAGCACTGTAGCGGCGTACTCCAAGGCGTCCAGAAATCGTTGCCGTCCGATACGCCGCGAAGGGCCGGGGCAAATCTGGTCAAAGCGCCAGGGATCAAATATCTCCAGGTTGTAACTTAAGGAATCGACACCCATTGCGTAAGTGCGGTCAATCCACGCGTTATGCTCCGGCGGTAGGGCGTCCATGGCGACAAGAATGTCGAAGTGTTTTTTGATTGCGCGGATGTAGGGCTCCAGTGCTCGCACCCCTCCGTCGCTACCGCTCAGATGGCCGACTGACAGATAAACCATGTCGATCTTGGTAGTGTCGCGGACAATGCGGATGGCTTCCAGGATGTCGTCCACCGCAACTAACTCGTCGGTCGCCTTTGTAGTTAACGAACAAAAATGACACTGGTCATCCGTGCCGACGAACGAGCACTGCGCGATGGGCGACAACGCTAAGTAACTGCCGTGGACCGTTCCTAGCCGTGCTAGAGGTAAGCCGGTTGACGTTGTCCGCGTGTAGAATGCGGCTGGGGGAACGACTTGCACACATACTGGCGGAATCACTTCGGCTTGTTGGCCAAATGGTGGGTCCCAATGGAGCCAGCAGCCGGAGTCATTGCGACGCAAAAGATAGGGAGATGGGTGGGTAAAATGATTACTTAGAGGTGCGGTAACCCAGGTTCCCTCAGGAAGAATTAGATCGACGTCGGTGGCGTTGCCGAACATATTACGCGCATGTGCGCTCAGGCCACCGGTTGACGCCCTGGACCCCTGCGGTGCAAATGCTGCGGGGTCAAGACAGTCCTGTTCTACGCGAATACCCCTACGCATTAGTTCAAGTTTCAAGAAGCCGGGATTGGATAGAATCGTTCGGGGAGTACATTCTGCTCCGTTTTCGACGATTCCTGGAGGAATCGACGCCATTGCGGCACTCTCGGCTACAAAGTAGGGTCTCAGCATCATGATTGGTCGTCGTCGACGAATCGACCCGCGGAGTCTGACCACACATACATTTTCCGTGCGGCGACTTCCTTTTGCATCACGGAAACCACAAGATAGGACACGTTGGGAAAAGATGGTTCGCCGAACGGGGCGGCAACCAATTGATCTTCATCGGAAAAATAGGCTCCGTGGTCAGGATGCGAGTGGTAAATGCATACCATGCGGGATTCGTTATCCATGATGACTCTTGGGTCGATGGAATAGGCAGTAGCCGAAGTTCGTGGAAACGATACCGGGTCCCGCGCGTGCCACTCGTCTTGAAGATTGACACACGGAAGCAACGTTAATTGGTGTTGCTCGTCTCGTAGAATGAGTCCACAGCATTCGCTTGGATACTCATTTTGGGATTGCCGAAAAATCTCCTGCATCAGTCCAGCGTTTTCGATATCCCGAATGTTAACTGTTTTTGACACGTTGCCTCCTCACGTTTTCGAACTGCCGAATTGATGACCCCAAACCGGACCCCGGTCGGCAGGACCGCCGCACAAAGTAAGTATCATTCTGGTCGCCACCCAGCATGCAGCGGTGAGTATCTCTGCGGGGTCTGGAGAAAAGCGGATGGATAAAGAGGAAGTAGGTTCATCTCTCCAATCGTGACCACGCATCCAGGTATTCCGCAGAACAACTGCCCAGACAAACCCTGGGTGGTCCGAGGGGATACCGTGTATCAAGGGTCGAACTTCTTGTGGTGTGCCGACAATGCCTACAACCGTACGTCGAGTCGTTGTAAACCTCGTAAATCGGTTCACAGACCCGATGCCACACGCCGTAAGATAAACTTTCAACAAGTCGGATCCTGCTCCGCCTCCGATCAAAACAGAACTCCGGCACAACCGGTCTTGCCCAGAAACGCCGATCTCGGGAAGCAGAATCTGCCGTGACCAACGTTGTGCCCAAATTCCGTCCATGTTGTCTATCCTACCATATAGTGTCTCTAAATTACTTAAAACACCCGCCGGCAATTGCGGGAATAATCGACAATTCGTCGCCGTGTTTCAGTTGGGTTTCCATCTTATCCAGAAACCGGATGTCATCCTGGTTGGCGTAAATGTTGATAAATCTCCGCACGTTTCCTTCATCGTCACAGAGTTTCGTTTTGAGTCCGGGATGGGCGGCTTCCAGATTCTCAATTACTTCGCGTACCGATTGGCCCTCGATTTGAACAATATCTTTGCCGCCGGTTAGCCGCCGCAGCGGTGTGGGAATTTTTACAGTAATAGCCATAATAAACCTCGTTTCGTTGTTTTACTGAGTATCCGCCAATTATTAATGTTTTCCCACCATTAAAATAGCAAAAGTGGTGGATTCTTCCCCTGTTTTGATGGCCTCTACACGATAGCCATGCCCCTGCAGTGTTTCCGTTACATTTGCGGCGCTGTCCTGCCCGCGTAGCCGAATCATAACCGTATCGGCCTCTTTTAGGTCTTTGAGTGCCACCAGTGCCAGGACTGCAGTCATCGGACAGACGGCGTGACTCAAGTCGATGATTTTGCCCGATGTGTTGGACAACATGTTCGCGCCTCACGTGCTCTGAGAGGGTCAGCGGAAATAGATTCCCCATGGATTTTCCCACCGGTCCGAATCAAAATCCGTACCCATCATCCACGCTACATTATTATGCCAGCTCCAAGACTTCATCGTGTGAATCGGACGCAGCACGTTGTCGGTGCGCAGCATCGTGCTGGTTTTCTACGACTGCGAGCGGCAAATTGCCAGTCCAATTCGCACTCCGGCGTGTCTCCGGTTGAAAAATGCTGACTCGGGTTGTGCACAAACGTTCGAAACGATACCGCTAAATTCGCCGCAGCCCAGTATCAGCAACTTGGCGCTAAATTAGTTGGCGCCGCCTCACTACCTTAATTCCGGCTACCCTCTAGAGGGTGTTTGGGTAAAAAATTACGTTATGCGAGCCACTGGCCTACTCCGTCGGTCCTGTCTCGGTCGTCCCATCCTCGACGTGCCTTTGGGCACGCTTCCGGTGGGCCTCGGTCGGCAAGACCGACTTGTTACGGCCATTGTCTCGCTCACCGGCAATTTTTACCAAAACACCTTCTTAGCCACTCCCCTCATTGCCTCTATCGGCGCGTCTCCACAGGTTTCGCAGTCCCGTCGACGTACGACGTCAACCCGGCGTTCCCGATCACGCAACGCGTCATACATCCATACTTTTCCCGCAAGCTCAGCGGGTTTTCCTCGCAGTATTGCTAACGTTTCTTTTGCTTGGTAACCCGCGGTGAAGCCGACCACCGATCCCAGAACGCCGTTTTGAGCGCACGTTGCCGGATGATCGTGGAGGGGAGATTCAAAGACGCAACGATAACAAGCGCTCAGTTTCGGCACAACGGTGAAAACCTGACCTCCGAATCCCAGCGCCCCAGCGATTACGAGTGGAATTCCCAGCTCAACTCCCACGTCGTTGGCCAGATATTTCGCCGCGATACTGTCGGTGCCTTCGCAAATCACATCATGTCCTGCCAGCAACATGTTGGCGTTTTTTTCATTGATGTGCTCGACAATCGGGTTGATCTGGCAGTTTTTGTTTAATTTCTTAAGTCTGGTAGCTATAACAACGGCTTTTCCTCTCCCAATATCTCCTTTCTTGAACAGAATTTGACGATGCAGATTTGACAGTTCTACGTGATCGGGGTCGATTGCCGTGATGTGCTCAACTCCAGCTTTGACCAATGCCCATGCCAAAGGTGACCCCAATCCGCCAAGGCCTACGATCACCACTCGTTTTTTTTGAAGCGGATCTGTGTTCATCTTCGTGTTGTCGTACTAAGATAACGTTCCCCCGTATCACATAACACCGTGACGACGCACGCTCCCGGGCCGAGCCGTTCCCCGACATCAAGTGCAGCGAAGACATTGGCGCCTGCACTGATGCCTACGGACAAACCTTCGCGGCGCATGACCATTTCGCGGGTGCGTATTGCTTGTGTGTCTTCCACCGTCATGATTTCGTTAAACAACGTCGTATCAACGACTTCCGGTACAAAACCAGCACCGATTCCCTGTATTTTGTGGGGCCCTGGCTTTCCGCCGCTCAAAACCGGCGAGCCCTTAGGCTCAACGGCTACAATGAGAATATTGGGGTAACGTTGGCGCAGCACTTGTCCGACTCCGGTGATGGTGCCGCCGGTACCGACGCCGCATACAAACGCGTCGATCGGTCGATCGCCCAATGCGGCCAGAATTTCCGGGGCTGTGGTTTCACGGTGTATCTGGGGATTGGCCGCATTGGAAAACTGCATCGGCATATAATATCGCGAATCTTTTGCGCAAAGCTCTGTTGCGATTTCCATTGCGACGTACATTCCTGATGCTGCCGGGGTCAACATTAACTCGGCTCCATAGGAACGCAACAACTCACGGCGCTCTAGGCTCATGTCTTCGGGCATGGTCAATACACATCGATAACCTTTGGTTACGCAGGTCAACGCGAGACCAATCCCCGTATTGCCGCTGGTAGGTTCGATTATGACCGAGCCGGGGCCGATTTTGCCCTGTTGCTCCGCAGCCTCGATCATGGCCTTTGCGACTCGGTCCTTTACGCTTCCACCTGGATTAAGTTGTTCGCATTTGGCAAAAATATCTGCTGACTGTGGAGTGGGAAGACTGCGAAGTCTGACCATTGGAGTGTTGCCGACAAGTTCCAAAACGTTGTTGGCCGGAGTCCGGTTTCGTTCCATAGGTATCCATCTCACGCAGGGTTGGTACACGTCGCCGTTTTCAGGCGGTGGCCGCTAAGAGGATTGTGTGGACGGGGCCGGGATTAGTCAAGCCACTTGACCAAGGCGACATTTGTCACTCAAAATGATTTGTAATGCTGCGATTTGACGATATCAGAAGCCATGAAATCCCGCGCCACACCCTTCAGGCGGCCATTCAGCGTCAAAAAGTTGCGCACGCGTATCTGTTCGCTGGGCCACCGGGTGTCGGGAAACGCAAAGTTGCAGAGGCGTTGTTCGGTGCGCTGTTATGTGAGCGAGGTGGTACACAAGCTTGCTTCGAATGCGCCGCATGTAAACGTTACGAGGCCGGTGTTCATCAGGACTATCGAGTCATGGAGGCGGATGGACGGTTCATCAAAATCGAACAAGTGCGGGATCTGAGTCGATTGGTGCATTATCCTCCAATTGAAGGGCGATTTAAGTGTATTTTGATTGTTGATGCAGAAAATTTGCACGAATCGGCTGCAAATGCGCTTTTGAAGACATTGGAGGAGCCATCGTCCAGTACGGTTTTTGTGCTGTTGACTACCCGAGCGCATCTTCTGTTGCCAACGATTGTTTCGCGATGTCAGCAGGTGCGGTTTGCTGCCCTGGACCGTGCTACGGTTGCGAGTCTCCTGATGGAAAAAAAACAGGTTGCAAGTGAGGTCGCTCACACCGTAGCTGCGATGTCTGACGGAAACATGGAACGTGCGTTTGTGCTCCTGGACAGCGACTTGCTCGCATACCGCACAGAATGGATGGATCGTTTGGTAAAGCTGCCCACAGCATCGGTGTCCGACATGTTGTTGTGGGCCGAGTTGGCCACTGCGGAAAAGGATCGTTGGGAGCCGGTAGTTGAACTCTTGCGGCTTTTTGTACGCGACGTAATGCTCGTCGCTGCCGGCATACCGCCTGACCAGCTAACTTATCGTGAGTTTCTACCGCAATTGATTGAGTGGTCCAGGAAAATATCGGTACATTCAGCCATAAACTTACTGGATCTGATTTTGGGAGCCTATCGAGTGACGCAGTTTAACGCAAACCCAAAGTTAATGATGGAACACCTTTTTTTACAAATATCCGCTTGCTTTTCGGACGACGTATGATTGAGTTTTCCAACCAAACCGGCCCCAATTTTCTTATCGACAGCCACTGCCATTTGGATTGCCGGGGAGATAGTGTACAACGGACAGCGATAATCGAACGTGCTCATGCCGCCGGTGTGGTTGCGCTTATCAACGTGGAAAGTGCGGAAACCATTGAGGCAAACAGGGACACCATTGCGATCGCCCACGAGTTTTCGAATGTGTATGCGGTGATTGGAGTTCATCCGCACGATGCAAAAACGGCCACGGAGGAAGTTATCTCGGAGATCTGCACAATGGCGAATGACCCGAAGGTTGTAGCGATTGGCGAAGCGGGATTGGATTACTACTACAACCACAGTCCACGAGACGTGCAGCAGCACGTGTTTCGCCGGTGGATTCGGGCTGCAAAAGAGCTGGATTTACCGTTGGTGGTTCACAGTCGCGACGCCGAGGAGGATACAGTGCGGATATTGCGTGAGGAACGGATTGATGAGGGGCAGGTGGTAATCCACTGTTTTTCCGGCAGTCGCGATTTTGGCAAAAGGTGCCTCGATTTGGGGTGTTATCTGTCGATCCCGGGAGTCGTAACTTTCAAAAATCCAGGAGATATCCCGGACGTTGTGCGGCTGGCGCCGTTGGACCGAATCTTGGTGGAAACCGACAGTCCGTACCTAGCGCCAATACCTCATCGTGGACGGCGTAACGAACCGGCATACGTTGTTCACACCGCCCGGAAAGTTGCTGAACTGCGCGACATGTCGTTTACGGATCTTGCGCGGGAGACGGTCAACAACACTTGCCGTTTTTTTCGTTTGCCGCTGCCGATATGAAGCAAGCGGCGAATTTGCCACGAAATTGTTACAACTGTCCGAAATTTGTCCACAGGGTTTATGCCCTTCCGAGATTAGTTAACAGAAAAACATAATAATTGCAAATTGTTGTGGTTGTCGGTTGGGTGTTGGAGCCGCAGCAGGCTGTGGATAACCTGTGGATAACTTGGGAAAGTCCGGTTGGTTCAAATCACCCGGATCGTTTTGGAAATCGTGCAACTAACCCCGATTTCTTACAAGCATTCGCAGCGAGATTGTCAAACTGGTCGCGGATTGATGATGTGTGGACAGTAGCCTCGCGGAGGCGTTTTTTCCATTCGAGTATGGATAGTGGAGCATGAGTCCAACGCGCCCGCTGTTTGGATCTCGCAACCGAAGGATGGTCCGAACTCCGGGTTAGCTTCCCACGTTTTCATTTTGTGGCGAAACGTTCGGTGGAGTGGAAATGCGATTTGCGCGATGGATCCTGAATCAAGCAGATGTGGTGTCCCTTGATCCACAAGTTTCCGATGCAAACGCCGTCGCGATTGGCGATGGCAAGGTTCTGGCGGTTGGATCAAGTGAAGATCTGCGGGTTTGGATCGGCCCTGAGACCGAGGTTCTCGATTTGGGCGGTGCAACCATCTTGCCGGGATTCCACGATGCACACGGGCATGTTTTGGGATATGCGCTTTCGTTTGCGCAGGTCAATCTGGTGGGTTCTGGTTCCGAGCAGGATGCAGTCGAGCGTGTGGTTCGGTTTGCGGCAACTTTGCCGGCTACGGTTCCGATAGTCGGGCGTGGATGGGATCAGAACTTGTGGCCGGAGCGTTCTTTTCCAACTCATCATTTGTTGTCGTCTTGTTTTCCGCATCGACCGGTGGCACTGAAACGGGTAGACGGACACGCAGTGTGGGTTAATGATTGGGTTTTGAGCCGAGTAGGAATCAGTCGAGGCACTCCGGACCCGGTCGGGGGCCAACTGGTTCGAGGTGTTGACGGTAAACCCAGTGGGGTTTTGATCGATACTGCGATGAGCATTGTGGAGCACCTATTTCCTCAAATGGATGACGCCGAGGTACTCCCTTGGGTTGCTGCAGGTTTGAAACGGCTCGCGGATTATGGTTTGACCGCTGTGAGTGACATGGGGATCGACCCGTTATCTTACCGGATACTGCGACTGTTGGACGAGCGGGGAGAGTTACCGCTACGGGTGGTCGGTTATTTGGATGCGCAGCGATTTCTGGACATGCCGGTGTCAATGTATCCCCCCGTGACCAAGCATCAATCGGGTGACGTTCGGTTTACCATTGCCGGGGTGAAATTTTACCAGGACGGCGCCCTTGGGTCGCGAGGTGCGGCGTTGTGTACATGCTACGATGATGATCCCGATACCAAGGGCCTTCTGTTCTATGACTTGGACACGTTCACACAGAAACTCGCAAATGTCATGGATGCCGGGTATCAACCTGCCGTTCATGCGATTGGTGATCATGCAGTTCACGTGGTTCTCAATTCGCTTGAGCGGGTATTGATGAAACCGGGTCGTGCCGGACTGAGGCCACGGATTGAACATGCACAAATCGTCCTGCCGCAGGATCTGCGCCGGTTTGCTGCACTGGGTGTAGTGGCATCCATACAGCCCCGGCATGCAGTCAGCGACCGAGCCTGGGCAGGTGCGAGAATTGGTAAGAAAAGGCTAGAAAATGCTTACTTAGCGAGGTCTTTTGTCGATGCCGGCGTGTCGATCGCATTGGGTACTGATTTTCCAATAGAGCCCCCGGATCCATGGTTGGCGTGGCTGGCTGCGACGGAGAGGACGGACCTGGACGGACAAGCTCCCGTTCGAGGTGGTTCGGAGCGGCTTACCAAAATGGATGCGTTGATTGGTGCCACTGCCGGCGCGGCGTTTGCGGCTGGGTTGCCGGGATTGGGCAGCATATCGCCGGGAAAGTGGGCTGATCTCACAATTCTGAATCTCAATCCACTGAAACAGCATGGTCTGGCGGCAGATCCGTGGAAGATTCTGGGGACCATGGTAGGGGGGATATTTGTGAAAAATCCCTGTGGTACGTCCACATCGAGTGCTTGACGGATCGACGAAACTTTGGCAATCCGAAATGTTGATAACCGTTTGTTTGCTACAACGAATCGATCCTGTTTGGTGTGGTGCAAAACTCTGGGCGTTCGTTTACAGAGAGGCTGTGAAAAAATATGGGCGCGACCTGTGGGCTTGGATTTGGCGGATTGGTTTTGGAGAACCCGAGTCATATCGGGAATATGGCGCAGGGTTTTTCGGAACCAAGCCGACCTAAAGCCACCGCCCAGAGGGCGCGTAGCTATTTTTTCACAGACTCAGAGTCAACAACGGTGGCGTTTGGGGTTACTTAAGCAAAGTAACCAACTTACCCATTTAATTTTCCCAGGAGAACGATCCGATAGTACGCACGGTCCGTACAGATATCGTGAGTACGTCGGCTGTTGGCCTGGCGGCAATTGCGGACGCAAGATGATAGACGATGTAGAGCTGATGTTCGCTGTGGCAAGCGGAAAACGCGATGCCTTGGGAGTGCTCTATGACCGCTACGGTTCAACGTTACTCGCGATTGGAGTCAGGATTCTGCAGGATACCCGTGCGGCTGAAGACCTCCTCCACGATGTGTTTCTGGAATTGTGGCAACGCGCCGCGGATTATGATCCATCAAGAGGGTCGGTTCGAGCCTGGTTGTGCATCCGGATGCGGTGTCGGGCGCTGGATCGGCGGAAGTCCGTAGGATTTTCCCGTGTTTCGCTGATGACTGACCAAATGCAGGACACGCTGGAGGCCCGTGTGGACACACAGGACGTGTCGGCCGTTGATCACGCCAGATTAACATCGGCGCTGAATCAGCTATCCGCAGAGCAACGGCGTGTTTTAGAGCTTGGATATTTTGAAGGGCTTTCGTCCACAGAAATAGCGTCTGTGCTCAATATTCCGGTGGGAACAGTGAAGTCACGGGTAGCCGCCGGACGGGCAGCACTCAAACAGCGGTTTCTTGAAGTTGCGGGGGAGCGAGGGTGATGTCGATGCTCAAACCATCGAAGTATGAATGGGATGAATGGGTTAGTTCGGCGGGCGAGGCAGGGCAGAATCATGCCGATGATGAATCGATGCTCACTGGGCCGGAAACCATGGAGGTTTTGGCGACTGCTTTGCCGCCCGTGACTCCGTCGGACCACGTTCGATCGCGCCTCATGGCTTCCTTGGGGCAGAGAAGCCGCTTCGAGTGGCTTGCAGACACGGTGGCGACGATGCTCGACGTTGCCAGAGACAAAGCGCTGGCGTATCTGGAAAACATTGATGTACCTAGCCAGTGGCAAGCGTCACCCTTTTCCGGCGTGTCGCTGATTCACGTTGAAGGCGGCAGCGCAGTTGGCGCCGCAATTACCGGATTTGTCCGAATCGAACCTGGCTTCGTATTTCCGGAACATAGCCATTTGGGTGACGAGTCGGTGTTGGTCGTACAGGGTACTATCGTTTTAAGCGGAGACAGGACGGCGCGCCCGGGCGACGTACTGATGGCGGACAACACAATTGAACACGAAGTCGCTCAGGGAAATGGGCCACCGCTGATATATCTCGCGGTCGTTCGCAAAGGAATCGTGATTGACGGGCAAGTTTTTTCACCAGACCACCCTGATATGTAACAAAGTCTCTCACGCCAATTCCGTTGTCCGTCCAACATCATAGCAGCAACGGGATCGCCTCCGGGGCTGCAAGATGTCGAATTGCAGATCTCAGTGAGTCTGGAACCACCAGCCTGATAGATTCGTGAACAATTTCACCAAGAAATCGACAGAAAGCACTGTTTTTTTCGATCGGGACGACGCGGCTACGGTTGTCCAGCATGTGAATCGGGGAAGATTTGGAGCCAGGTTGGTATGGTCGGTATGGCGTGTCCGTACTGTGGTCTACAAGTAGTTGGAAATCAGGGTCAAATCCAAGATTTCGGGCGATTTCTCGGGCATCTCGGATGATGCCGTCGGTTCCGCGAGGATCGGCGAGGTCGATTTCGACCGACTTGTAGAGCCTGCGCAGCAAAAGTCCGGAGCACAACTCTGCTAAGATAGGGTCCTTTTCGCCCGCCCATTGTTTTAGCGCGTACCAGATATCCGCATCGTCAAGTAATATAAAATCCTTCCACGCTAATTTATGTCCGGAAACCAAACTGTGTATACCAGGATGATCGAGGGACCAACTAAAGGAATATCCCGCTTGCAACAAGTGGCGAACGCGGCGAAACACGGCGTCCAGCATCCGTTCGGCGGCGCGACCCGCGCGATGCAGGTATACTTGTTTGTACATGTGAAACCGAGCGATGAGATACCCTTCAACCGCCTCCAACGCTCGTTGATGGACTGTAATGCGTTCGTCGCGTAGTTCCGCCATGCCGATAATGCGCGCAAGATCGTAGGTACCGATTCGGACCCCGGTGGCTGCGGCATCACGCAAGATATAGTCGAGGCGATCCGCATCAAGTTGGCTGCTGACGATATCCGATAGGATCGTCTCCTGTCCAAGTCCTTGCTTTTGTAACAAACGCCCGACGCGGTTTGGCAAAGTTGTGTCGACCGCGGCGAGAATCTGGTGCGATTGTGAGCCTGGGTCGTCAATGATTTCAAGGGTGGTGTTTTCATGGTGAACGCCCGTGATACGCTCCATCACGTGAGAAAACGGGCCATGGCCGATATCGTGCAGCAACGCCGCGGCTGCAACGGTGGTCCTGTCAAATTCGTCGGCATGCCGTCCGGCAAAAAGTCGGTCATAGTACTTCAAAGCAAGGTGTGTTACGCCCATTGAATGGCAGAACCTTGAGTGTTCGGCGCCATGGTAGACCAAAAATGTCATGCCAAGTTGGCGGATGCGGCGGAGTCGTTGGACTTCGGGGGTGTTGAGCAAAGCGTACACCGTTGCCTCCGACGGCGTCGCAAGATCGAACGAAATAATGTCATGAACAGGATCACGAAACAGTTTTGGGCGTACAGTCATAAAGTTACCTTAGATTACCATGGCAATTGCGCGGCCTCTCGTCCTGCCTTATGGATGGCCGCCTCTGTGGTATGTATCCGATATTGCTTCAGTCCGGTCCGCGTAAACTCGGCGCTAAATTAGCTCCAATGGGATCGCTTCTTACTTTCCACTACTCTTCTCAGAGTGGGTGTTTCGTGAGTCGGAAATGATCCCCACAACGGCGATTTTTTCTCCGAATTGGTGGCGGAACGGTTGAGAAATATCACGAGTATTCTGTAAGAAGTGAGGTTGTCAAGGCGGCAAAAGGCGCCCTTTGGGAGGTCCTTCACCTCCATGAGACACCTTTTTAAGATGGTGGCGAAGCCGGGCTTCCGCATAACAGCGAGGTCACATCGCCGATGAGCCGTTGTGTTGTCGATGGTTTCAATTTGTTCTTTGCCTGTCGACTAGCAGGCGTGATAGGGAACCGCCGGACTGTTGAAAGGATATGAGGTGTTGGATGTTGTCATTTGTATCAAGGTATCTAAAACCCGAAATCAAGATCACGCACTCGAACGAGTTGCGGGAGGGGCCGGCAATTGTGACCGGGACGTCGCGGGCGGCCGAGTCACTTTTGACGACTCCGTTTCGTTCAGTCCGGTGCATTGCGTATAGCTACAAAGGGTACGTATCAGTAGATTCGCGAAAAGGAGCGGTTCCATCATTGATTCGCGAAGAAACCGCCTATACGACCTTCATGCTGGATCTCCCGGGAGGGGAAACCGTCACCGCGATTCCCCAGAAGCCGGGAAGTGGGATGTCGGCGGACGAACACCGGACGATGCAATTTAATCGAGGCAATGAGTTCGTTGCTGTGGAAGAAGCGATTAGGCCAGGAAAGAAAGTTCAAGTGGAAGGAATGGTCGTTCGCCGGAACGGGCAGTGGGAAATCAAATACAAACTACTTACAGACCTTGGGGGAGCGGACGGAGCCGATAGTACGGCACGGCGCAAGAAATAGACTCAGACAAGCAGCTTCAAGCTGGAAGGAACCCTGAAAAAGCCAATTTGGCGCTGAATTGGCCCAGACCGCATTGAGCAATATCCGGGTAGTTTCGCAAGCACGGGACTGGACAAGTGGGCCAAAAGCGGTCGATCCAAGGATACTTATCTATTTCCGCTGACCCTCTCAGGTGTTTAGATATTTATGCTCGGCGAGTGAGCCTATGGCCGTAGCGAGGCGGGTTGGTCGACCGAGGCAAAACCTGTGTAGTGGGCTATGGGCACGCGCGGCAGGATTCAATCATCTAAACACCTTTTCAATTGTTGTTTGGCGTCAGTGTCGGGTCCCAAACGAACCTGTGCGGTCGCGGGCAACTTGGGCGACAGCTTCGGCTCCGGTAACGAGCGTGATTTGTCCGAACCGCGCGGTGGCCTTGTAAAGATAAAGGCCAAAAAGGCTGTAACTCTCTCTGTCTTCGGCAGCATTAATCACTGTAACGCTGTTGACCGAAACCAGCAGTCGCCCGCCAAAAACCGTGACGGTGACCGTGGCCCATTGGTCCAAGGGTAACCCGCCCGAAAAGCTATCGAGCCTCACAATTTCTGTTGGTGAGTAACTGCGTCGGAGTGTTATCTTATCGTGCGAAAGGTCAATTAGATAGTAGTAGGGATATTCGCCATGAAAGTTATTGCCTAAGATAAGGCCTACTGTCCCTGAGTTTACCTGAACATTCATCGACAGAGAGAAATCCTCGCTCGGCAACTCACTCTTGATGAGATAGTTGTAACTCGGGTCGCCGCTCGCTTCGATGATACCGTCGCGTGCAACCCAATTGCCACCTTCGTGAATTGTCCAGTCGTCGATGTGAGTGCCATCGAACAGGACATGCCGTGTCGTCTCGGGGCGACTTGATTCCAACAGCCACGCGCGCCATCGTTTGTCCAATGTGACCAAATCCCGCGTAAAACTATCTTTGAATGCGCTAATGCCGTCCTGATTTCGTCGCAATCGCCAGAGAAAAGCCGACATGCCTCTGGCGTACTCCTTATCTTGGAGCAAAAACGCGACCAGACCCCAACTCGCTGCGTAATACACGTTCATGTGTGACCCGCTGAATCGTGTCGAGTCGCTTTTTAGCAGATTTTCTAAACTGACCAGTGAACCAGACCGAATCGCATTGGCCAGGTAGGCCAACTTGGCTGGGTTTTTTTGCCCGATTTTAAGTAAGCCGTTGTTGATCGAAAAGCTGCCATAGTGTTCGGCAAGTCCTTCGTCAAACCAGATTGGCCAATTCGGGCGAGTATATCGATAAAAAAAGTGATCTCCGAAAATTTCGCCCATAACAGAGTGCATAACTTCGTGAAAATAAAGCTGCATGCTGTTGTTGTAACGATAAGTCACGATTGTATGTGTTCCACCGTCGTAATACCCGCCATTGTTGAGCAATCTAGGTGCATTCATTTGGGCATAACGCTGATAGTCTGCTTGCCGTTCGAACAAAATGATCGATGTCGGTGGAATTGTTGCTGTGATTTGAAAGTCTTGGGATAGTGCGTACCTCAGTTGTTTATGGTAACTATCCAAGTAGTTCCCTAAAGTAAGTGCATAGTTGGTGTCCGTATCGGTTTTCAGCGTAAAATGGCCGGTTTGATGAACCTGCAGGCGACCATTGTTGGCTACCGGTCTGCCACCGTAATTGGGAGCCGTGCGTCCGGTTGGAGAGGGTACGACTGGTGCGGCACCGGAACCTCCGCCAACATCGCGGTGTACGTGCCCATGGTGTTGGGCAAACACCGACGGCGCGTTGCTCGACAAGAGCATCCAAAGAGCCAGCATTGAAACAATGGACATGGCATGTTTCGTGGGCAACGGCATTCCTCAAAAATACATTGGGCGCACTGCAGGTGGTCCCGACCCAAACATTAACCCCCTTAGAGTATCCGGAGTGTCCCCAGCGTGTCCATAACGAATCATTCCGTCCGTGTGATCCAATATGGTGTTCGTGTAACCGCCAGCAGTATCTTCCACACTCGTCTTCGAAGTTACGCCGATGACGGCGCGGTCCTGACAGCGGGTGTACCCGAATGGTTCGTTTGTGCAGCCGTCTCGCTGTGAATTCTGGTGAGAAATCCGGGTTAGATCAACCGGGTTGATGACCGTTTGCGGGCGGCCTTGGGAAACGGTAGCGTATACGCGTCGTGCCGAAGACCTCCGTCTTCCGGCATGAGAAAGATGTTGGCTCCACCGGAGAAAACAACTCGGCATCGTAACCCGCGGGGCCGGTCGCTCGGCGCGATTTTCCGTAACGGTACCGAATTAGAAACCTACTACCGATTCCACTGCCGTTGATGCCTTGCGCACAGGATGTGGCGGTGTTGTAGGGGGAATGACGACAACGAATGGCCAATCCACAAGAATATATTCGCAATTTGACGCCTTACGTACCCGGTAAACCGATTGAAGAGCTTCAACGCGAGTTTGGTATCCAAAACGTTACAAAACTTGCGTCCAACGAAAACGCCGTGGGCCCGTCACCGTTGGCTTTGGCGGCGATTGTGCGAGAGTTGGCGGAGTTACATCGATATCCCGAAGGATCGGCGCCAACCTTGGTCAGCGAACTCGCAGCTTTTTTGCAGGTCGATCCGTCGAATGTTGTGCTGGGAAACGGAAGCGATGAATTGATCAAACTTATCTTACAGGCGTTTTGCCCGAGAAACGGTGTCGTCGTGTCCAGCGAACACGGATTTTTGATGTACAAGGTGTTTGCCGGGGGATTCGGTATCCGCTGTGCGGAACCACCGTTGGCACAAAACTACCGATACGATTTGCGGGCGGTGGGGTCGGTAGCAAAAGAAAGCGGCGCCCACGCAGTATTTTTGGCCAATCCCTCCAACCCCACCGGTACGACTTTTACACAAACGGAATTGCTGCGTTTTTGTGAAGACGTTGGACCAGATTTATTGCTGATAATCGACGAGGCGTATTACGAGTACGTCGAAATGGACGATGCAGTGGATTCCCTTGCGCTATTACGAAATCGTCCGAATACGGTCATTCTACGCACTTTTTCCAAGGCATACGGCCTAGCGGGTCTTCGTGTGGGTTACGGTATTACTTCGTCGGAGATCGCTAACTATATCAATCGCATCCGTACACCGTTCAATATCAACCGACTTGCGCAGGTGGGAGCCACGGCAGCCCTCGGTGACAAAGAACATTTGGCACAGGTCCTGGAAGTCAATCGTGCCGGAAAGATACAAATGACACGGGGATTACGTGAACTGGGCCTAAATTTCGCTGACAGCCAAACAAATTTTTATCTTGTCGATCTCAATCGGCCGGCTGGTCCAGTTTACGAAGCGTTATTGCGTATGGGGCTGATCGTTCGCCCTATGACGGCGTACGGTTTTCCCTGCCATATACGCATTACTGTTGGGCAACCGGCGGAAAATGCTCGGGTTCTTTCGGCGTTGAGAGCGGTGTTGGCGGAATGACCATCCGGTACTGTTGTTCCGTCGGAAAGCCAGCCTTTCGGTTTTGCGCGTGCTTGGTAGCGGTGAGCTCGTTTCTTGCCGTTAAACAAGTCATATTTGGTAGAAAGTAGGTTATCGATTGCTGTTCATGTGGGGTGTTAAGTTATTTAGTTGTCCTTTATCTTAGTCTGCTTCCGCCCATTTCATTGTTGAAGATCCATGCGACGACTTCACCGATTTCAATGCCGTCGCCTAGATATGTTTCCCGGTCTACTGCGGCGCTGCCCTGCGCATACACAGCTTGGCGAGCCGTCTGCATGCGGCGGAATCGTGTTTGCCATCGGGCCATGTTCTCCGCTCGTAAATCGACCCAGCCCTTTTTTGCCCATTGGTCGATGTCCTTTTCGCCGAATTGTCGAACACTTCTCGCGTGCCCTTTCAACTCGGGAATGTTGATTTTTGGTCCGCGCAGCAGCTCTTGCCCGTCTGGCATGAGAACTGGAATGCCGATCGACACCGCGGTGTAAATAGTCGGATTGGCGCGCGCATACGCGGCAACTCTGTGGCTTAACTCCGCCGGCACAACCTCCCGGGGTGCTCCCGACACAGCGTCCGTTTCCTCGAGGGCGTTTGCCATGTTGTTGTCAAGCACCTGGCGCAGCAAATAGGCCTCGAAGAGCAGCTTGGACAATTCTGGAGGCCCCAGTTGACCAAGGGCCACACTTTGATCGCCCATTTCCGCTTCCAGTGCTTTCAAGTCTCGGATCGCGGCTCCACGGAGCAGTCCCGCACGGTAGCTTGGGCCCATGACGGTGCTGTCGATTGCGCCAAGAATGTCCACCCCTGGGTTGAGGCCACGAATTTCCAATACCACGCTTCGGGCGATTTCTTCGGGAGTGATGAATTCCATTTGTCCCATGGCGGTGATAGCAGAAAATTCGCCAATCGAAAAATTACCATTCTCACCAGTATTCACAATTGTTGTTTTTAATTCGCCAATTTTTTGGTATTTTTCATCAGATTCTTGCTGAAACAGCTCTGTATTGGTGTCAAGTATCATTGAACGTGGTTCATATCGGCGCACCGGCTGCCCACTTTTGTCGCGTATCTGAGCATATTCGACGGCTTTGTAGCCGATAAGGGCGGCCGGTTTAACTTCTTTGACAACCGGTGCATCGGGTGTTCGTGACATCAAAAACAGAAGGCCCGTATGTCCAAATGCGACTTCAGTCTTGGCGAGCAAAGTTTGACTTGGTTTGTCTTCACTGTGTGTGTACGGAATGTTTAGACCCATCCCCCCGGTTCCGGTTGTGCCAATCTTCAAATAGAGCCTGGTTCCTACTGCGCGTGTTGCCTCGTAAATGAACCGGACGTGGCGGATGATTTGGGGAACGGACTGGCTTAACAAGAAGAGTTCCAAATCGTACGCCAGTTCGTCCTGGTCGGCTACGCCACCATCCATACCGTCGATGAGGCGTTTGGCGCCGTCAAACACGTCTTGATAACTGATTCCGGTTGCGGTGTTAACGGCATCCACAATGATTTCTGGTTGATGCTTTTTTATCATCCGTACAAGGCAATTGGCTTCGTACGCGGCATGGAAATCCCCGTAAAGTGCGTCGCGCAGGTATCGACGCCGCTGTTGGGTTGCAAGTAGCTCTGATCGGGTCAGGGACGCCAACTCGTAAGGCACAAATAAGTTCCCATATTCTGGAACAAAATTCACGTTGGGATGACGTTCACGAAGCGAAGTACATGCTGCCTGCGCTTCTCGTTCTGCAAGAGCCGCCACAACTATTTTCTCCGGGCGGAGATCTTCGGCGATAAATCGGCAAACTTGCGTGCCAACAAGACCGGCACCGCCAAGAACAAGATAGGTCCTTGATTGCATGAAAACTACCTTTCATTTTGGCCAACGTCTAAGACGGGCTCTAAAAAGCTGAAATATCCCCACAGGGCGCTGTTTTGACCCTCTGCACCGCCATACGCTGCGGAATATTGGGGATATTCCTCGGTCGTGCCGATGCCAATTTGGTTAAAAATGGTCGCTTTATGGACAATTTCCCCTCTACGGAACACCTTCTAAGGAACGCCAGTATGGTGTGGCGCGTGGTTGCGCTGATAATTTCAGATGGTCGGAAGGCGGCGCACCATTGTTCTTTGGGCAACTCGGAGCCGCTCAAAACCGCCCGAATGATCGCCGGTGGGTGTGGACCTGTCAACGCGAGGGTATCGAAGACGACAATTCGGAACGATCCTTCGTGCGGCGCCTCGTCTACGCGCCAACTAAAAATGCGCAGGTTTTGTGCCTCCTGTCACCGGTCGTGACAAAAAACACGTTGATCCGGTGCTTGACAGGATAGAAGCTCCGTCGATACGCTGTCGGTTAAGGTAAGATGAGGGTGAATACCCTAAGTTACTATGACAAGCTTAATAAACCGATTCTGTGTCACGTTAATTTACGAAAGGAGAAGAAACAATGTTCTCGAACTGGGTAAGCCGAATGTGCATGACTACGTTGTTATTGCTGTTAACTTGGGGCACGGCTTATGCGCAGGAGGACGTTGTAGCGTCTGACGCCGGCGGGGCGGACGTAAGTGTGGAGCCGGACGTTGGCGAACTGGATGCCGGACCGGCACCCGAGGACGTTGCCGCGGAAGATATGGCGACGGGAGATGTCGCCGCGGACGCGGGTTCACCGGACGAAGATTTGGTTGTGTGTGTGCCGGCTTGCGACGGAAAAGTGTGCGGTCCGGACGGTTGCGGTAACTCCTGCGGGGAGTGCGCCGACGGCAGCACGTGCAAAGATGGCGCATGCGAACAAGTTGTATGCGGGCAAGACACCACTTGTAACGGATGTTGTGGCAATTATGCTGAAGGTGCACCGTGCCAGTGCGATGCCGAATGCGGCAATTTTGGGGACTGTTGCGACGACTACGCCGAATTTTGTGATGACGTTGTTCCGACCGAGTGTGGACAGGGCACGTGCGCGGATTGCTGCGGATTCTACAATGAAGCGGCTTCATGCCAGTGTGACGATCAGTGTGTCACCTACGGCGATTGTTGTGACGACGCCTGCGACTTGTGTGGTTATTGCGATGATGGCGGCAATCAGGGGCAGTGCCCTGATTGGTTAAGTTACGAAGGATGTTGCTCGCCCGATGGGGCTGAGATCTCATACTGCAACGAAAACCAGCACATGACGAACGCGTGTGATGCCGGAACCGTGTGCGGTTGGGATGCGACCAACGGGTATTACAACTGCGTTGCACAGGCGGAAACAGATCCAACGGGTATCAACCCATATTCTTGTGAGGAATTGGAAAATCCCAGCACGGGTGGAGACGAAGATGCAGCCGGAACGGGTGATACCGCCACCGGCGGCGGTGATGACGATGCCTCCGGTGGTGGAAATGGCGGCAACGGTACGTCGGATTCAACGGGTGGAGCCGGCGGCGATGTTACCGCAGGAGGCGGCAACAACGGTGGCGCTGGTGCAAATCCGGAAAAAAGCAGTAGTGGGTGCACTGCGGCACCTGACTCGACAAACTCAATTGGATGGACGTTGTTGGCGTTGGCGGGATTGTTTGCCGGCATTGTGCGTCGCAGATTTGCAAACTAACTTATCTGCTTGACTAAATTACTTCTGTTTCGTGGCATAAATGACTGCCTCGCACTGTTATGGTCCGCGATCGTGCGGTACGCGCCCGCCGATTCTTCTCCCATACCAACCTCCTGTTCATCGATAACCAGTGGATCTGTTGGCTCACCAAATAAGTGCCGACGCGTTTTTGGGTGCACCTATCTCAACGGAGGAAATGAGACCACAACACGAATGAAGAAGAGTAGAGAAACCCTACTATCCTGACCGGGCGGACATGATGAGTGCACAGTTGTGTTGGAAAATTGATGGGAACGGAGCCGTTGGCGGTCGAATAACGGTACCCGGTGACAAGTCGATTTCGCATAGAAGTCTTTTGTTTTCGGCACTTGCCGACGGAAGTAGCCGAATCGTTGGTTTGTCCAGGGGGGAGGACTGTGTTGCCACAGCCAACGCCTTGCGTCGGTTGGGGGTCTCCATTTCGGATGTTGGTGAACAAACCGTAGTACGGGGATGCGGAATAAAAGGGTTGACGTCCAACGGTCACGTGGAACTGGATTGCGGCAATTCAGGGACCACGATGCGACTGATGTTGGGGGTATTGGCGGGACAACCGGGTGTTGTAGCGACGTTGACCGGGGACGAGTCGTTGAGTCGACGGCCAATGGGGCGGGTGGTCGAACCACTGAGTCGAATGGGCGCACATGTTCGCGCACTCGGGCCAAGTCAGCGGCCTCCGGTTGAAATACGGGGCGCGGCGCTTCACGGTGCCGAGCATTGGACAGACGTCGCCAGCGCTCAAGTGAAAAGCGCGTTGTTGTTGGCGGGGTTACTCGCTGACGGGCGGACGTCGGTTTGTGAGCCGAGCCAAAGCCGCGATCATACCGAGCGTATGCTACAATCCCGGGGAGTGGTTGTTCACCGGGACGGGCGAAAGGTTTCCGTGGCAGGTGGTCAATCAATACTACCCCAGGACATTGCGATTCCCGGAGATTTGTCGGCTGCGTCTTTCTTTTGGGTTCTTGGTGCTATATTATCAGATTCTGGTGTTTATGTTAACAATGTTGGCATTAATCCAACCCGTACGGGAATAGTCGATGTTCTAGCGACCACGGGAGCCGCTGTGGAGATTTCCGACGTGATTACTGAGGGCGGGGAGCCGGCAGCGGTTATTGGTGTTCGTCGGTCACACCTGTCTGCATTTGAAATCGGCGGAGTTTTGGTTCCGAGGTTGGTAGACGAAATTCCGGTTCTTTCCGTTTTGGCGACTCAGGCAACTGGAGAAACGGTCATTCGCGACGCTGCAGAACTGCGAGTAAAAGAGTCTGATAGAATTTCCGCCATCTACGAAATGCTGGTTCGAATGGGAGCGTCAGTGAGCGAGGAAGAGGCGGGATTGCGAATTGTGGGTCCGTGTGTCTTAAAAGGAACGGAAATCGACTCCCACGGTGATCACCGTATCGCAATGGCTGGCGCAGTCGCTGCGTTGGCAGCGAGCGGAACAACTTTGATTCGTAACGTCGAATGTGTCGACACGTCGTTTCCCGGGTTTCTGCAGTGCCTGCGTTCGGTGGCGCCGGGGGC
Organism: Myxococcales bacterium; assembly: GCA_013360285.1. Classification (GTDB taxonomy): domain Bacteria; phylum Myxococcota_A; class UBA9042; order JABWCM01; family JABWCM01; genus JABWCM01. The sequence continues at coordinate 39,786 of JABWCM010000058.1, read as the reverse complement.
GCGGATTGACTCATTCTGGGGTTGATCTGGGTTTCTCATCAGCATGAGGCAGCGAGCGACGATCCGCGAGCGCCTTCGGTCATGATGGACCTCTTTTGTCCTCAATGTAGTGCTGCCATGCGTTTGAGTAAAAAACGCCAATCCTCCGCGGATCTGTGAGCATTTTGGCACTATCGGAGCAAATTCGTGGAAGATTCCGGTTAAAGCGTGTAGCACCACTACAGCGGTGACTTCGAAAAATAAAACACGTGGTGGATAAACAAGGAACGCAACGATGAAAGAACACCCAGGTAAAGTTTGGATATGCCTCGTTGTCGGTGCAGGCCTCGCAGGTAGCTTAATAGCGTGTTCGACCGACAAAGCTCTGTTGATTGGTGACGAGCAAGAAAGAGAAGTTGGCGTGCAGGTTGATCAGCAAATCCGCCAGGAGTACACGGTTTGCGATCCCCCGGTGTGTGAACAGCAGATTCTGCAGTACGTTTCCGCGTTGGGGAATCAGATGGCGGCAAAGTCGGACCGTAATGACATCGCGTATACCTTTACCGTGCTTCATTCTGACGAAATCAATGCGTTTGCGGCTCCGGGGGGGTTTATTTACATTACGACAGGACTGTTGCGTGAGTCCAAGAATGCATCCGAAGTCGCCGGTGTCTTGGGGCATGAGATTGGCCATATTGTCGAACGTCACGGTGCTGAGCAGATGGAAGCCCAACTAGGGGCGGAACTCTTGCGAGATCTTATTTTTGGCACAGAGGCAACGACCGCTTCCACCGTGGCGGATATCGTGTTCGGGAGTTACTCGGCGTTCGTTCAGAGCCCCGAAAAGGAGCTTGAAGCAGATGTCCACGGTGTACTGCTGCCGACAGCTATCAATTATACACCCAACGGTCTTATAGGCTTTTTCAAAACGTTGCAGGTGCTCTTTGGTGATGAATCGTCCCCACTTTCTGAGATACTGTCCACTCACCCGCAGCCTGCCGAACGAATTTCTCACGCAGAACAGACGATGACCGAGCTGGGAATCAAGGCTCAGGACTATCCCGAGGATACTACTAATCCTCCTTTTTCAACGATTCGAAGCATGTTGCCACCACCTGCAGGGGATATTCAGTGATTTTTGCGTGAATTCATTATGCAACGGCGATTCCCAGCATCGCTCGCAACTCGTGATACCGCGGACTCAGTGCGTACCTCATCAACACTTCAGAGCGTTCCTTAAATGGGATTTGTATCAGTGGATGGACCTCGGCTTCCATGCATTCCAGCGCGATCGCGATATCGTTACACAAGAGTAGACCTGCGTTGGACGCTGTAAGATCGATCGCACGAAGCCAGCCGTCGACGTCTGGTGGTTCGGGAGACCGAAAAACGGTTGGCGCTAGGGCAAACAACGCTTTACGTGCATTTCCATCGATTGCCTGCGACAAGATCTGTGCCCACCTCCGAATATTGTTGGATGCATAATCCATTCGTGACGCAGTTCCGCTGACTACGAGTTGCAGTGCAAACGCGATGTCACGAAGGTCCTCGGCCGGTCGGAGACCCGCGACGAGGTGAGGACCATGGAGCAGCGCAACGGCGCGTCCCAGCATATAGCGGAGACGTTTTCCTTTCGTTTGCTCCATTACGTCGGCGCCGAGCAGAAGCGCGGCGGGGCTTGCGCTGACTTTCATGATGCCGGTCGCCAGGCGGGCGTGAAAAAAAGTGGGAACATTCACCCCCAGTACTCGCGGAATAGTTGACGCGAAACTTGTCAAGGCCGACCTCTGATTTAGGTCGACTCGCTGCATCGCCGGCGTTCCAAAGCTGGATGGTGAATGGGCCGCAAACAACGAAGGAACCGTGGCAAACAACGCCTCAAAAAGCCTGCCAACGTCGACATTTTGGTTGTCGGAATAAAGATGTTTTTCCCAAGTTTCGGTGTCACGAATGGTCGTCGAAACTTTCAGCGCACCGGCGATATGTGAGTCGTAATAGGTCTTTTCTTTATCGTCTGCGGCCTGCAATTGAATCAACACTCCGCAGGCGCACCAAGCGGCGTCGGTTTTTTTCTGGCGAGTAAAAACCCTGCGCAGCGACCGGATGATCGCTGGGTCAAACGAACCCACCGAAAGGGCATCAAGATATGCTGCTACCGCATCCCCCAAGGTATTGTCGTTGGATTCGTAAAGCACACCCAACGCGCGGTGCACTGCTTGGTCGTCCGGGCGCATGGCTCGTGCTTTTCGCCACACCTTGATGGAACGGTCATCCTGCCCCGCCGTTCGGTACAGTTTGGCTAGGTTGGTCAGTAACTTGTAGACCACCTCCTCTTGGTGGTCCATTCCGGCGAGCCGCCGGAGCATTCGTTCGTAACTCTGGATTTGGGCCAACGCCCCCTGAGACGAACGGATTGTGTCCAGAATAGCAAAGGTTTCCAATCGGTGGGGATCCAGATCCAACGCCAGTTCCATTGCTTCCGTCGCAATGACCAAGTCGTTTAGGTAGTCCCTGTAGAGGATCCCCAATGCGACGAGGTGGCTTGCTCGTCGCCCAAGGTCGTCTTCAAGTTCGGCGAATCGTTTGAGTATTTTCGCCGCGGCTGCGTGTCGCCCTTGATTCAGTCTCAATTCCAGAAGTCGCCCCAAGATAGCTTTGGATTCCGGATGATGCGACAAAGCTTCTTCGTAGGCTAGCCCCGCGAGGTCCGCGTCGTTCAGCCGATTCAATGCGACGTCTCCCAACTCGGCGAGGATCACTGCTTTGGATTCCGCGTCGTCCAGTAAATCTACGAGCGTTCTCCGTGCGGCAATGGCGTCTGACCAGCGGTTGTCGGTTTCGGCGATGAGAATTTGTTGGCGAATTCCCGCCAAAGTCGGTGTGGTAACGTTAGGGATTTCGGATTCCGCTGTTGTTGTTACGAGTTGGTCATCCACTTCGTTTGGTGTCTGCTGAGATGATTCTGAAGCAATGGATGCATCAGGTCTTATTTGAATATAATATTCCAGCGGAACTGCTACAGTATTCCCTGATTCTCCTAATAGTAACTCCAGATCTGGCCGAATCGGTGCCACGGATTTCATATCTGGTAGATGTGGTTCTGGTTCCAAGTCTTGCGGCTGTGGTGGTGTTTGTGAGTTTACCTTCGGAATTCGGTCAATAATGTCTAATATAGCGACATCATTTCTTAATTTAGCCTCCTGGCGAAGCACCTCAGCCGCAACGTAGGAGTCAACGCCAGCATCGGATACCGCCTCGGTCAACACGTCCCAGCAGGCGTGATGGTCTGCAAGTTGGGCAGCCAGCCGCTTGGGTTCCCAGTGCTCCGGGTCCTCCGATATGGCGCAGGCGACGGCCACCATTGCGCTGCGCGTATCGGCAAGTTTTTCGGAAAAGAGGCTCGCCAAATCCTCCATGGTACGTCGCCGATCATCTTTGGAAGTCGACGATTCGAATTGTTGAACAAGACCCGTGGCCACCTGTTGCCAGTCGTCTTTGGTTCGCGCCAGCAAACGTAATCGATTCAGAACTTCTCGGTCCATCGGCGCGGATGCAAAAAGGTTGCGGGTTATCTCCAACGCGCTCACGATATCGCCTTGCCGTGCAAATTCGTCTGCGATTGCAAGTTGAACCACAAAACGTGGTTTTTCGCCCCACAACGCCCGGTCTAAGGTTCTGAGTGCCTGAATTCGTTCGGAAAACTGAGGTATCTCCAACGCTGCTCGTATCTGCTGCTGGAGGGGGGGGAGTAATTGTGTCTGGAGGCGTTCGAACACCAGTTCGCCGCCTAAGTCCGCTTCAGAACTCGGAGTGGCGAATTCCGCAAGCACGGAATACACCTCGGCTGCGTTTGGGTTAGCTGGGATTCGGTGCTGTGCTTCGCTGGAGTTTGAGTTTGCGGAGACTCCTCCAAGAGACTGAAAACATTGAAATATCTGTGTCGGAACACCGGCGTTGACGTCGATGGCGCGGGTAGTATCGGCGACTCGCACCGGAGTCCATTGGGCGTGGCCATCGGGTGCGATTAGCAGGTGTTCCAGTGTACGTTTTGTGGGAGGTTGTTCCGTCCACCCCGCCGCGGCATTGGCGGTAGCTCTCGCTGCCAGTGATGACGTTAATTTACCACCTAGATGCAATATCTCCGCCGCAGAAATATCTGAGTCGCTTACGAAAGTATAACATAAGCGCGGTGGTTTTCCTGTGGTCGCACTTGTGACCCAGGCAACAAGAGTTCCAACCGGTGGCTTGGGACCTGAAAGGTCCAGAGAATGGATCGAGCTTGCCCCGAGATCGTTCAGTACGACAGAAAACCTGGCTGCACCGTCTGAATCAAACTGCAGCGACAAGTCATGCGTGCTTTCGCGCCGCAACAGTATTGGATTTGAACTAGTTAAACTGCCAAGTACTTGTTGTGAGTATTCAGACAAGACAAGCGACTGGGATGCGTATGCGGCTTCATCGCCCGCCGGAGCACTTTGCGGCGGGCTTGGATGCGAAAACGTACCGTTTTGCGGTGACCGGTCAACAAACACGTGCATAAGCGGAAATGCCAGCGCACTCTTGTCAGTGCATACGTACCACGTACCCGGAATTGGGACATTGGTAGTTCCCTCCAATTCCAAAGCGATGGGAGGCTGCTTTAGAAACCCGCGATAGGGCAGGCAAACCGCAAAACTTCGATCGTGGCTGATTCGTGTATCTGTAACTTGGAAAATGGTGACATGGTGCAGCCCGCCGAGCCCGCTTACAAAAGCGGCAAACGCTTCATCCATGTCGACTGCCAAACGTCGTGCGCCGCCAATGTCGAGTTTGTCCCGGCTCATGCCCGGGTGATCCAATCGGTCGATAAGCCACGCGGCTGCTCGTTGCCACTCAAGCGTATGAGTGTCTCCGGCGAGGAAATTGGTTCGCAAAAAGGTTAGTTTGCACTCGTGTTTCGACAACGCAAGTGCTTCAAGCAACTCCCACAGCCTCCACACGCCGGCTCGAGTGTAGGTTTGCCGTATGGCAACATCGGCTTCGACGTCGGAAGTATCGGACGACGCGTAATCGCTGGCAGCAAGGCTTGCACATAACTGAAGGCCGGAAACGACGCCTTCCAGCATACCCGCAACTACATCCAATGGCCGTCCGAAATGCCGACCGACGTATACGCGACGTAACGCCAACGCCAGCAAAGTTGGCATTCGGTAGTGATCCAAACGAAAATCGGTGTATGGAGCAATAGTCATGAATCCGACCTCAAACAGTGCGACTACGCAGGCAACGATACTCGGAACCTACGCTGCTGTACAAGCAGCGCAAACGCGTCGTTTTGCCGTCTAAGTACCTTTAGATCATTTCGGAGACAACGTCTGTGAGTTTGTATGGGTTTGTGCTTGATTTTCCCTTGCAGATGTTTTAACAACACTCGCCTCAAACGAAACGATGGACAAATCGTTTCGTTTGAGTTTGTGAAAAAATATGGGGACGGACTTGGACGCGGGGATTTTGGTCCCGATGCCAGGACAAAACCGAGTCATATCGGGAATATGATGCAGGTTTTTTTCTGGGCAGTGGGGCCTAAAGCATCCGTCCAAGTTCGTTCAGCTATCTTTTCACACCTTCTTAGAGGGTGTTTGTGAAAAAAATAACGGCGAGCGAGACAGTGGCCGTAGCGAGGCGGGTACCCGAAGGTACGCTGAGGATGGGCCGACCGAGGCAGGACCGACGCAGTAGGCCAATGGCTCGCGTAGCTTATTTTTTTCCCAAACACCCTCTTAGGCAATTCACTGAATTAGCAGTCTCATTTGGAGAAAACCTTGTATGGCCAATACAAAAAGACTAACGCGCAGCATGCGTCGAGGTGTAAAACGCTCGCAACGTAGAGAGTTGAAGGCATTGTATGCCGGAATGACTGCAGACGTGCGTGCAAAGTTTAACGACCCCGAGGAAAAAAAAGGTCTTCGGGCATTTCTGAAGTCTCGTGAAGGAAAGGCATAGTCAACGATGAACATCGAAGCGACAAAAGAACGAGCGAAGTTGTATATCGGTCAGTTTGATGCGCTTCGGGAGCATCTTTGACATCGACCGTAAACTTTCACGCCTTTCCGAACTGGACGAACAATCCGCTTCTGCTGAGTTTTGGGAATCACCCGAAAAAGCTCAGGTATTGCTAAAAGAGCGGACGACACTCCAAGAATTAATAAACGGATTCAGTCAACCTCTTCAAGCGGTTCAAGACGCGCTGATATTGGCCGAAATGGCCGAAGAGGAAAACGACGAAACTGTTTTGTCTGAAGTCGAGCATACCCTAAACGCCGTAGCGAGGTCGTTGGAAGACCTCGAATTCCAGCGAATGTTCAGCACTTCGGTGGACGCTTCGAATGCCATTGTGTCAATCAATTCCGGAGCCGGTGGGCTTGACGCTCAAGATTGGGCTCAGATGTTGGAACGAATGTACCTCCGCTGGTGTGACCGGCACGGGTTCAAAGTAGATCTTGCAGATGAACAAGAAGGGGACGAAGCGGGTATCAAAAGTGCAACCTTTGCCGTAGAAGGTAAGTTTGCGTACGGATATCTACGTGCGGAGGCGGGTGTGCATCGACTCGTACGCATTTCGCCTTTTGACGCAAATGCACGGAGACACACGTCGTTTGCAAGCGTGTTCGTCTATCCCGACATAGACGATTCCATTGAAGTGACCATTATTGAGTCCGACTTACGCGTCGATACCTATCGGGCATCGGGTGCCGGAGGACAACACGTCAATCGTACCGATAGCGCGGTACGCATTACGCACATTCCTACAGGAATCGTGGTTCAGTGTCAGAATGAACGAAGTCAGCACAAGAACCGCTCAACGGCGATGAAAATCTTACGAAGTCGATTGTATGCGCTTCAAATGGAGCAGCGGAAGGCAGAAGCCGATGCGCTTAACAGCGAAAAAAAAGACATTGATTTTGGAAGCCAGATTCGCAGTTATGTGATTCACCCTTATCGCATCGTGAAAGATCACAGAACCGGCTACGAGGTAGGCAACACGGACGCTGTTCTGGACGGTGACCTGGACGGTTTTATGCGGGCTTATCTGCTGGCAACGGGTGCCGACAGTGACCAGTCCTCGGCAGAGGGTCAGCGGAAATAGGTAAGTGTCCCTGGTCGGCTCAAAATCGACCCGACCAGGAACACTTCCTCATTTCACGATCGTACCGGATTTGCGCCGGATCGTCCGATAAAGTCCCGAGGAATTTTCTGTTAAGTTAGTTATATTGTGGCGTCCAGCGCTTGTTTAACGTCTTGCTTAAGGTCGTCCGGGTGTTCAATTCCAACGCTTAATCGAATAAGACCGTCATCTATCCCCAACGCGGCGCGTTTTGATGCAGGAATCGCCGCGTGAGTCATGATTGCTGGATGATCGGCTAAACTCTCAACGCCTCCGAGGCTCTCGGCGCAGGCGAACACCTTTATGGACCGCATAAACTGATCCGCGGCGGCCATTTTTCCTCGCAGAACAAAAGTGACGATTCCGCCGAACCCGGCCATTTGTTTGGTTGCCAATCTATGTTGAGGGTGGCTGGAAAGGCCGGGAAAATAGACCTTTTCTACTGCTTCGTGGTTAGTCAGAACATCGACTATTGCAAGCGTGTTCGTGCAATGTCGTTCCATTCTAACATGCAACGTCTTTAATCCACGCAAAACAAGAAAGCTATCCAGTGGACCGGGTACGGCACCGACGGCGTTTTGGAGGTACTTTAATCTGTCAAAAATATCGATGCGATTGGTACCCACAAAACCGCCTACAACGTCGCTGTGACCACCTAGGTACTTGGTTGTTGAATGAACTACAATGTCCGCTCCCAATTCCAGAGGCAACTGCAAATACGGGGTCGCAAACGTGTTATCGACGATCAGCAACAGGCCTTTGTCGTGACATATACGTGCCAATTCGCCGATGTCCATGAGCCGTAGTAGGGGGTTGGTAGGTGTTTCAATCCACACTGCTTTTGTGTTTGACCGAATCGCATTGTTCACAATAGCCGGATTTGCCAAATCGATGAAGTCATACTCCATACGATGTCGGGTCCACACATTTTGAAATAGGCGGTACGTGCCCCCGTACACATCGTCGCCACAAATAATATGGTCGCCTGATTCAAACAGGTGCATCAGCGTCGACGCCGCTGCGCAGCCGCTCGCAAAAGCCAGTCCATATTCGGCGTGCTCGAGTGCCGCGAGACAATGTTCCAGAGCCGTGCGGGTTGGATTCGCAGTTCGTGAATACTCGTATCCTTTGTGAACCCCTGGACTTTCTTGAACGTAGGTACTGGTAAGATAAACCGGCGTCATAATCGCGCCGGTCGATGGATCGGGGGTTTGCCCTGCATGAATTGCCAGGGTATCCAAATGCCATTGATTTTGTTCTTTTTTGTTCATGAGACTCTCCATGGTCGATTTTGGCGCGAGGAACCTAACACCTGAACTTACAGCGTGCAACGGTTGACCCCGTTTTCCGACGTTGCGGTCCACGCGTTTGACACGGTTTTGGAGTGTTCGTTATTGTGCTCTGTCTGTGTCGTACCGTCGGTAATAAAAACACGGATTAACTCAAATATTGTGCCATCTTGGGTGTTCAGAGAAAAGCAATGTCCGTCAACAAAGTAACCCCGAAAATTGCCCACAAGTTTGTTGCCTGGCCACTTCTGTGGGTGTGGTCGTTTTTGTGGTTTGGGTGCGGTGGTGACGGATGCCAGCGTTTTGAGTCTCCGCGGGCGTTTGTGCCGGAACATGCGACGGCGGTTGTTGCGTTTTCGTCTCCGGAAGCCCTTCGTTCGTCGATCACTGGGTTTGTAGGCGGCTTGGGAGCTATCGACGGTGTCATCGCTTGGCTTGGCGGCAATTATGGCATCAACTTTGGTGACTCGGACGGCTTGGAGGATGCAGGCATCGACCCCGCAATGGAGATGATCGCCTTTTACGCAGACGAAGTGTGGACCTTTGTGTCGGGTGTGTCCGATACGAACAAGATGGATGGGTTGGTCAACCAGCGGCTTAAGGTACTGGGTTATCCTGATGCTTCTTTGGATCAAACGGGAGAACCCAAGCTGAAAATCGCGCTGGGCGATGTTGTTTCGGGGCGCCCGACGGTCGCTTGGGGGTTTCGTGCAAATGTACTGTTTGTGAGTTGGGGGGGGGCGACTGTTGATGTTGCTTCGTCTGTACGAAAGTGGATGGCTCGCCCTCCGGATGGCTCCGGTGCCTTGAGCACCGCTAAGTTTCAGGCTCTATGGGCTTCGTTACCAAACGCGCCGGTATCGACGACTGTGATGGTCGATTTGGCGCCGTGGGTTAAGCAAGAAGACCAAGTTGACGCTTGGGTAAAGCCGTTGGGCTATGTCGCAGGGGCGGCCAAAGAAGTGCTTCAGGGAGCACAATCGTTGGTATTACGTGTTGGAGTGTTTGAAGACCGAATCGATATTCGTTGTAAACTTGGCATTGATCCGCAGACCATGGGTTGGGCCAAAGAATGGTTTTTGGATGCACCACCGGGTTTTGCTGTCGGGTCCATTTTGCCTCGAGATACAACAGCACTGGTCCGTACTCGCATTCAGGCGGACAAGATTCGTGCGGTACCTTCGTTTTTGCGGTCCGCGTTGATTCCGTCTGGTGTGTTGAAAGCCATTCATCCACTTCTGGAGACGACAGACCTGGACAAAGACTTATTATCTTACATACGTGGTAACATAGCATTTGCTTTTTTGGGGTTGGCAGAGGGGGCCGCACCGGGAAAAATCCTTACCGCACGTCGATTCTCTGACGGATTGCCATTGTTGGAAGCGGCGTTGATCTTCGATGTCCATAAGTCAGAAGAGTTTTGGGGACGATTTACTAAACTTACTGAGTTTGCGCAGAAGTCCGGTTATCAATTGACCGCGGCAAAACCTGCGGGAAAAGCAACGTTGGTGACTAAACTAGTACATGAAAAAAATGGTGAGCACCTGGCGGCATTTCTTTTGGACAACACAGTAATCATTACAGCCGGCGTTCAGGCGTATCTGGGCCTGCGTGATGTGTTGGAGGGGAGGTCGACAGAACTTTCCAAACGAATTGAATCACAATTACTGGCCGATGTAGCGGCCGATAGCCCTCTGTTACTTGGGATAGTGACGACGTTTTCTAGGATCAGCCGCGAGTTGGGTGAACGAGGTGCGCCTCCGTTTTATTTGCGCACACTGGATTCGATTTTTGAAGCTGGGGCAAGGATAGGCGCGGAGCCGGACGGACTTCGGTTTGACCTGGAGGTGATTCAGTGATTTCCGTTCAAAATGTGCGTAAAGTGTACCCTACCAACCCGGATTTTCCCGTGCTGCGGGGAGTTTCGTTGGGGATAGACGCCGGGGAATTTGTTTCCATTGTGGGTACAAGCGGTTCCGGGAAGTCCACCCTGTTGAATGTGATCGGGGGGTTGGATAACCACTACGAAGGTACCGTAACGGTAGACAGCCTAGAACTAAAAAGCTTAAGTGACCAGGATTTGTCCCATTTCCGAAACCGAAAAATCGGATTCGTTTTTCAAGCATTTAACTTACTTAACCACCTCAATTGCTCAGAAAACGTTCGCTTACCATCGTATTTCATGTCGAATTTGTCCGAAAAAGAGCTAAACAAACGTACAACTGATTGTTTGGACGCAGTTGGACTCCAAAAAAAAGCGCACCAGAAACCGCTTACGCTGTCGGGGGGCGAACGTCAGAGGGTGGCTATCGCTCGTGCGTTGTTTAATGAACCTAAGATTCTTTTGTGTGATGAGCCCACCGGTTCCCTGGATTCAAAAACGGGCGACAAGATCCTCGATTTGTTTGAATCGCTAAACCGACAATCCGGAATCACGTTAATCATTGTGACACACGACGTGCGGGTGAGTGAACGCGCCGGACGGCTGATTCGGATTGAGGATGGTCGGATTGCGTCGGACACAAACCCGTTACAGGCCCTGGTCGAGGAGGGGGGGTGATGCCGCCACAGAAGCTGTTTTATTTGGTGTTTCAAAACATTTTGCGAAACAAAAAGAACTTCGTTTTTTCGACGGTAGGTATTGTCGTTGGCGTAGGGATGTTCACCTTTTTCTTGTCCCTCGGAGAGGGTATTCGCGAGGGCGTACTCAATCGAATTTATCCCATCAACCAACTCGAGATCGAACCACGTACCGTGAACTTACTAGGTGTGAAAGAGCGGTTGACGGACGTTCCACTCAACGACGAACGGCTCGCGCAATTGACCGATATTGACGGTGTGGCTTCAGCGTATCCCAAACAACGTTCCAAATTTCAAGCCCGCCTGTGGGGTGGAAAATCCCTGTTTGAGCGCGATGTGCACACCGAAGCGTTTTTCGATGGGATCGACCCACCGTTGTTGTTTGATGAAATTCGTGCCAACGAATTGGGGACGTCCGCCGACGGGTCGGGGCGGCGCAGAAAGCGTAAGTTACCCTGTAAGCGTGATGGCGAATGTGGTCCTGCCCAGGAATGCCGCGACGAAGTTTGCGAAGATATCCAGTATTTTCGGTTATTTAAGGACTGGGGAGAAGACATCCCATGCGTTTCCGACGATGGGTGCGCCCGCGGTGCAGCTTGTTTGGGCGGATTTTGCCGCGACAACGTCTGTGATCCAGTAAATTCCAATTGTGCCGAGGGCTCTCACTGTCAAACCACGTTTTGTGACAAGGATGCGGATTGCGGCGGTACAGAAAGTTGCACAGACGGTCGGTGCTCCCGTGGTTACTGTGTGGTGCTTTGTGATCCCACATCCGGTGCCGGCGTCGCATCCAGCATTCCGCCGCGTTCCACGTGTGCGCCTCACGAGTGGTGTGTTGGTCGGCGTTGTGAAAAGGACTCGGATTGCAGCGGTGCTGGAGTTTGTCATGACGGCCGTTGTAGTGATATCTGGGCATGCGAACGGATTCCGTGCGAGTTAGCGACATTTGGCGACCAGTACACCGATTTGTCGTCGGTTGGCCGAGGTTCGGTACCTGGCTGGTGTGCTGACGGGAGTATTCCGAGAGAAGGCCAGGTTTGTGATATGCCGTTACAGTGTCCGGAACGCACGTACTGCGCACCTCCGGTTAGACCAGCGTACCAGGGCACATGCGAATTGCCGATTCCTGTTGTGTTGTCCCCGTTTCTGGTGGAGATGTTCAACACGACCGCGGCCACAGCGTTGGGACTTCGTCGTGTGAGCGAAACACAGGCATTGTTAGGCTTGGGATTTCGGATTCAGTTTGGCGATTCTTTTTTTGCCGACGATGTAGCCAAAGAACGTCAAGTGATAAAAAGGGCACAAATTGTTGGTTTTTCTAATAAGGCACTGGATTTGGGGGTTACCATGCCGCTGCGTTATGTAGAACGAGCGAACGCGCGGTTTCGTGGTACCCAACAAAGTGGTCTGTTTGACAGTGTATTGCTCGACACAATTTCGAACGAGTCCGTGCATCGTGTTACTGCTGCAGTTGAGCAGATGGGCTTCGAATTGAGCCGCAAGAGTCGAGACGCCAAGAAAGCGGGCAACATGTTGTATATTTTGACGTTGGTGTTCGCGTTGATATCCTGGGTTATCTTAACGATTGCGGCTATTAACATATCACACACGTTTCTGATGGTCATTTTTGAACGAAAACGTGAGATTGGTGTTCTCCGTTCCATTGGCGCCACTCGAATGGACATCCGCAAGTTAGTTTTGGCGGAGGCCGCATTGATCGGTGTGGTCGGAGGAGTACTCGGGCTGATATTAAGTGTTCTGGCGAGTTATGGGGTTAACAGCGTGGCGCAGCAGGCACTGAAGGATTTGCCGTTTCGCCCGGATAATTTCTTTGTATATTCATTATCTTATATGCTCGCGAGCATCGGCATGGCAATCGTGTTCTGCATTATGGGAGCATTTATGCCGGCCAATCGCGCTGCAAAGCTGGATCCCGCCGAAGTACTGTCGCAGGCATGACGCGGTCGTTTAGGCGTTTCGATAGGTTTTTGCAAGTAACACGTAGTTTTCGGCAGACGCCTTCAGAGAAACAACTTCTTGTTCTGTTAAATCGCGTTTCACTTTGCACGGTGCACCCACTGCAAGTACCCTCGGGGGGATTATGGTGCCCGGGGTGATCACGCTGCCTGCCGCGATAATGGTGTCTTCACCCACCTCTACACCATCCAATACAATTGCGCCGATACCGATCAAACATCTTGCTCGTAAAATGCAACCGTGCAACGTGACGGAGTGGCCAACGGTTACGTCTTCCTCCAAGATGGTAGCATACTTGTTGGTGCGTACGTGGACCATGGAAAGGTCTTGGATATTTGATCTGGGCCCGATCCGAATGGGATAGACGTCTCCACGAACTACTGTCTGGAACCACACGCTCGCTTCGCCACCGATTTCCACGTCACCAATGATGGTTGCATTTGGCGCAACAAAAGCGTCAATGGCAATTTTGGGCGATACGCCGTGATGGGGCAGAATCAGTGCCATTTTTCCTCCATGGAACACCCTCTCAGAGGCTGTGAAAAAGTAGCTACGTGCCCCAATTCCGGCCACTTTTGGCCCCATTGTCTCCGAATAGGCTTCGCAATATGCCCGATATTACTCAACTTTTTCAAAGCCAATGTGTGTGTAGCTCCACTTTCGGGTCCAAAGGGTGGCGAGAGATAGGGGCTAGTCAATTGAAATTCCTAGTGCATTTGCGACCGTATGAACGTCCTTGTCCCCCCTTCCACTTAAATTAACAAGAACAGTTGCTGTCTTAGGAAGCTCCGAGGCGGCTTTCAACGCAAATGCTATCGCGTGGGAGGATTCGAGGGCTGGAAGGATACCCTCTCGCTGCGCAGTCAGTTGAAATGCTTCGAGCGCTTCATGGTCCGTAATTGTATCGTAGTGTACGCGCCCTTGTTCGCGTAACCAAGCGTGCTCCGGCCCTACGCCCGGGTAATCCAAACCTGCGCTGATGCTGTGTGTGGGGAGAGTTTGTCCAAACTCGTCCTGCAGCACCACACTCATGGTACCATGAAGCACACCAAGTCGTCCTTTTGCGAGGGTAGCAGCATGGTGGTCGGTGTTCAAGCCGGTGCCTGCTGCTTCCACTCCGATCATCTTCACGTCAGAATCGTTCAAAAATGGCCAAAATAGCCCAATGGCATTGCTCCCGCCACCGACACTCGCAACGAGCAGATCGGGGAGTTTGCCCAACAACGTCAGCATTTGTTCCCTTGCTTCGGTCCCAATAACCGATTGAAAGTCGCGGACCATCGCAGGGTAGGGGTGCGGTCCGGCAACCGACCCGATCACATAAAATGTGTCGTCAACGGTTGCTACCCAATGGCGTAGTGCCTCGTTGAGGGCATCTTTGAGGGTTTGTGTTCCCTGGTCAACGGCCCGCACTTCGGCCCCCAGAAGGCGCATCCGAAACACATTCAGACGTTGCCTTTCAACGTCCTTCTTGCCCATAAACACTGTGCAAGGCATTCCGAAATGGGCGGCTACTGTTGCGGTAGCGACTCCGTGCTGCCCGGCACCGGTTTCCGCAATGAGACGACGTTTTCCGAGGTGTTTTGCCAACAACGCTTGCCCGATACAGTTGTTAATTTTGTGGGCACCGGTATGAAGAAGGTCTTCTCTTTTTAGATAAATACGTCCACCGTTTGCATAATCCGTTAGTCTTTTGGCGAATGTGATCCGCGTTGGGCGGCCTGCGTAAGACTCAAGCAGTTCCCGGAACTCTTTTTGGAATGATTCGGTTGGAACAACTTGTTTCCAGGCGTTGGCGAGGTCTTCCAGTGCAGAAACCAGCGTTTCGGCGACGAAAGTGCCACCGTATGGTCCAAAGTGTCCGCGTTCATCGGGAAAACCTGTCATTAAATTAGTTGAAACTGGGTTAGACTGCATCACAGATCCGTAGTTGTTGCGTTATTAACTTCCGGATTACCCGGTATTTCGCTTGGTTTGCCTTCGATATCAGCCGTAACGAACGATTCTCCATGGAGATAAACGGGCATGCTGCGTACAAGGCGCTGTAGTACGATTTGTCGCTGACGGTTCTTATAAACCTGGTGGCTCGCCGTTCCCAGTTCGTTATTTTGGTAAGTTTGTTTGTCATATAGTTGAAACTCCACCATCACGAACACGATACGGCCCAGATGTTGCGGTGCTTTGGGGCCGAGATCACGCAACAACGATGCAACACGAACCGGGAGATCGACAACAAAGTTAATTACACGGTAGTCATCGGACGAAAAGGGATTATTTCGGCGTTTTTCCCGGAACGCAAACGTGGGATGCTGCGCCGAATCAAGGGGTAAACCGGACTGAATCGTCGCAATTCGGCCGACCAATTCCGGCTCTGCGTTCAGAACTTCGTCAGGAGGAAGTACATCATTTCTGCTTTCTTCGGCGATGACGTGATTAAACGGGATCAGGTTGCGCAACAGGAAGAACAATGTGGGCACCAGATCTTGATATCTTTCCGTTACAACTCGAAACCTTAGCTTATCAAAAATAGGTTCGGCTGTTGTGCGCCGTTTGCTGAGCACTTTGGTAAGGAGGCTGTCGGCTGTTTTGCGGCTGGCTTTATATTCAAAAACGGGAACGCCGCTCGTGATGAGCGCGTCGACACAGGATGTTACTTTTTGCTCCGCAATGGAAAACAATGTCTGGTCGGAAATTGGCAGTACATACCGAAGTTCCTGTGCCTGCAGGTGATTGAGGACGTGTACTACCTTCAGCGTCATACACGCGAGCTTTTGGTACGCATCGCGGCTCGCACAGAGTAAGAAAAGGTCTTCGACCGTGTTCGGATTCGAAACTTCCAAAGGGAACTCATAGGCAAACGTACGCCGAATGTACTGAACGGATTCGTGAATCAACGTGCGGATTCTTTCCTCGTCTTCTTTCCGGTCCAGATCGTGTTCGTTCGTTTTCAAAAACGTACGAATTTCTTCGCGAGAGCCGAAACTCAAACGGTGCCAGTTGACAACCGCGCCACCGCCGAGCAGGAGCAATGCGCCTTCAATATCCGCCAGCGTAAACTTACCCATGACTCCCTTAACATTCATTTCGGGACCGGCCAGATGCGACCGAAGGAAACGCACCGACGGAATGGAGCCAAACCGGGCGCTTTGCAGCTTATACACCACTCTCTGGAGGTGGCCAACCCCCGTTTGCTCCGGGAACAACGACAGCATGGGTTTGAAACCGAAGCCGAGATAACACCCGTTGCCAGCCGTCCCGCAGGTTTTTTATAATTGATGGCCGGGTATGGTGTTGGGGGATGCGGGTTCGGCGCAAGATGTTGGCATTTGTTTCGTCCTTAAAGCCATTGCGGCAATGCCTCGGTGGCATAGAGCGGCGATTCTTTGGCGAGGACTGTGGGTGAAGTCGATGCCGACTGGCGTATTGATGCACACAAACACATAGAACACCCTGAAAGTACACTGAACAAACGGCGCGGGAGCGACACAGAATGAACTTGAGTTGCAGCAATTGCGGGGCTCGTTATTCGATCGGGGACGACAAGGTACGCGGAAAGGGCAAAACTTTTCGGATCAAGTGTAAAAAATGCGCGACTCCTATTGTGGTACAAGGGCTGGACGGTGGAACCGATGCGGGTAAATCCGCCGCGCAGAAAAATGGTTTGTCGTCAGTACCGGACGATGGTTGGTACATGGTCGTCGATGGGGAACAAATCGGGCCTGTGACCAAAGATGTCCTGATTGCTCACGTGGAGCAGGGGGACGCGAACGCCGATACATTTGTTTGGCGCCAGGGATATGCCGACTGGCGGCGATTTGGCGATGTCGAGGGATTTCAAGATGTTGTTGCCGCCATCGGGTCAGCAACCGCGGATGTTCGGTCGCTCACATCGGACGACATGGTTACAGATGACTTAGATGACCATGACCCGACTTTTGTTCAGTATACCCTTCCCGAGGAAGTGCAACGTGAGCTTGCTCAACGTTCGGTCATTTCCGTTGTAACGCCGACTGTTGACGAAACGGCGCGTACAACGGTTGTGCCAATGGAGTCCTTTGCCGACATGCGGCCTGGTGCCGCCTCAACGCAGACGACAAAGCTGCAAGATGACAAACAGTCTGCCGCCGCTACGTTATCAAGTTTGTTTTCCGACGAAGATGACGAGCCGCAGGCCGCTCGACCCGCAGCACAAGATAGCGGTGGCGGTGGTTTTTTTGCCGTGGACGACAAAAGTCAGCAGTCGGAAAAAACGATGTTGCATCAGCGCAGAGAATCGTCCGTGTTGTTTTCGCTGGACGAGTTGGACACGAAGAAGAAGCAACAGGCATCAGGTTCTGCAGCGGAGCACACGTCCGACAGCGGGTTGATCGACATCCGGGCAGTCGCGCGTCGGGAATCGAAAGCAAAAGCTTCGCTTCAAACGGCAGGTGATCTTTTTGGCGACTTTGGTGCGGCGTCGGCAGCTTCCGAGACGGAAGGAGCATTTGATACACGACTAAAGGAGGGAGCGGCTGCACCAATTATTATCAAGAAAAAGTCAAATGGGCCCTTGTATGGTGTCATCGCACTGTTGGTGCTTTTGGTCGCCGGAGCAGCGGTCTTTTTCTTTGTCATTCAGCCACAACAGCGTGAAGCAGAACTGGCGGTGGCAGAAGCGAATCGTGCAAAAGCGGAGTCTGAAGCTGAAGCAGCACGGAAGGCGGCAGAATTAACCGCGCGTCAAGAGGAGGCTCAGAAATTGGCTGAGACGGCCGCAAAAACTGCAGAGGCGGCTCGCCTTGAGGCAGAGGCTGCGAAGAAAGTTGCTGAAGAACAGATGAAAAAGATGGCGGCCGACCAAGCGGCAGCGGCAGCGGCAGCGGCAGCGGCCAAACAACCACCAGAAATGGCGGCCGAAACCGCGCAGCCGACACCGACCGAGCAGGGAAAAACACCGGAACAAACGACGGCAAAACAAGATAGACAGGGAAAAGTAGATACAAAAAAGGCGGAAGTGAAGGACAAAGCAACGGAAATGAAGGATGTCGTGCAGAAAACCGCAAATCAGCCGCCGCAAGATACTCCGAAGGTGGTTCAGAAAACTTCCCAAGAGGCGACAGCCGCCAACGCTTTGCTTGCGGGGTTGAACAGTGCGCAGAAAAACCCGGCGCCAACCCCAACCAATGCTTCGCCGGAAGTCGCTGATTCCGGCAGTTCATTACCAAAAGACCTGAAATCGAGTGACGTGCGTAAAGTCGTCCGAAACTACTCAGGTAAAGTGATTAACTGTTATAAGAACCATGGTGGAGGGGCGGACGGTGCTGCGGTTGTTTCGACCCGTGTAACGGTGTCGGGTTCTGGAAACGTTACCAACGCCTCTGTGACGAGTGGCGGCAATGCGCAGATGGTCAATTGTATCGAGGGCGCGCTGCGAGGCATGAAATTTCCCCAATTTCAGGACGCCAGCCAGACGATCGACATTCCTTTCCGCGTTAACTAAACGACCGGCGAGTTCCTGCGGATTTGTAAATCTACGTTTTTCCTCCCCATATGGTCACACTTACGCCCACTTGAAATCGTACCGAAAGAATGGGTATCGCCACCAATGATCACTGGATTGGTGCATCGCTGGCGAATTTGGACATCGGGTTGTCTTCGGTTGACCCGCCGTCAAGCGTCTGATACGGTCCCGCCTCCGCGGCCTGGTCTGCGGATGTCAATCTTAATCTGACAAGTGGGCTAGGAATCCACTTTACGGAGTACATAATGCGCGGTTTAATTGGTAGAAAAGTTGGTATGACCCAGGTGTTTGATCACGAGGGTCGCAGGATGGGTGTCACCGTGTTGCGCGTAGGCCCCTGCACCGTATTGCAGGTCAAGTCTGAGAACGGAAAGGATGGCTACGGCGCGCTAGTTGAAGCATTTGAGGACATAGAGGAAAAAAAGCTGACTCGACCGGAATTAGGAAAGTTCAAACATGCTGGAATTACTCCGAAACGGGTAATTCGGGAGTTTCGTATGCCTCAGCATTTTCTTGATGATGTTGCTGTTGGCGATGAGTTGACCTGCGAAATGTTCCAGGTAGGAGATTTCGTGGACGTTGTTGGGACTTCCAAAGGGAAAGGATTCACTGGCGTTATGAAGCGCCACAATATGCTCGGTACGCCAGGTGGGCACGGGTGCCACGAATATTTTCGCCACGGTGGGTCGATCGGTATGCATACCTATCCGGGACGCGTGATGAAGGGAAAACGAATGGCCGGCCAACATGGTAATTCACGGATAACTGTGCAGAATATCCGCGTTGTCGGAGTCGACGGCACACGTAACCTGGTGTTGTTGGAAGGCGGTGTCCCAGGTGCCAACGGCGGGTTGGTAATGGTCAAAGCATCCCGCAAAAAAGACCGACAAGGTATGGACGATTGATTTGTGCACCGCTAACTAAATATGTTGTTCTGTTAATATAACGAGTTGCTGGTCACCCACACCAAATTCGTTGAAGGTCAAAAACGGCTGCGGACCAAGCTTCGGTGCAGAAAACGTAAGATATGGCGATTTTCCTACGGTAGTTTTACGAAATAATATTCGTAGACCATCGCGAACTGTAATTCGCGTCGCCCGCTGTCTACGTTTTGGTTGTTTGGTCAACGGCCGAAGCTTCTACTTCATACCATCAGAAAAGAATCCTCTACCGTTCCCTGATAAACAATCTCCGCGGGTCCCGTCATGGTGACGCGGAATCGATTGTCGGGAGAACGGTCGGTCTGGTTGACTTCAATAAATAGATTTCCGCCGGGGAGTGTCACGGTGATCGGTTTACCCAATGGTAGCCATTTTTTGTACGCGGCGGCGGCGGTAGTTGCGCAGGCGCCCGTACCGCAGGCTAACGTCAAGCCGGCACCACGTTCGAATACTGTGAGTTGAATTTCCGTAGCGTCGGTGTCAGGAGCAACGGATACCATTGTTGCAAAGTTGACGTTCACACCCTTGGGAAAGACCGGTAATGCCTGAATCCTTGGGCCCAATTGACAGATCGTTTCTAGGGAAAATTCGCCAAACAGTGCCACATGAGGATTTCCGATATCCACGGCGAGTGCGGTATCTGTATTGATGATCGATGTCACTTGGGCGATGTGCGGGCCGACGATTGCTTCTCCCATATCGACAGACACCCATTGGACACTGTGACCAGTAGAAGGACCCCACGCACAAGTCATGAGTCCAGCTCGTGTCGACACGCGCACAGGGTTCGATGTGATACCGAGTTTCTCTACACAAACCTTAACGGCGCAGCGAATGCCGTTTCCGCACATTTCGGGTTCGGAGCCGTCGGAGTTCAGAACGCGCATGCTGACATCTGCTGGATTTTGACCAACTCCGAGGAGCAAGAGTCCGTCTCCACCAATACCACGATGTCTATCACACAAGGTCATCGCGAGTGTGGTCAGGTTGGCCGTTGCAACGTCAGCGTCACAAAAAACAATGAAATCATTACCGAGTCCGTGGGCTTTGTAGAATGTGGTCATGGTTGTATGATGGCCGACTCAGCCGTCGTCGTGCAACGGACGGCGATTTGTTGGCAGGTTGTCATAGCGTGGACGATTTCCGGTGAAATTTGCCAAAAATGGTTGTTCAAGGGGACACCGATATCCGAGGAGGTTAACGTGTTGGACATTTTGTACGTCATGGATCCGATGACAACAGTTTCTATCGACAAGGATACAACCTTTGTATTTCAACTAGAAGCACAACGACGTGGACACCGAAATTTCCATTGTCTCGCCACCGACTTATCAATGCAAGACGGCAGGCCATTCGCGCGCTGCTCAAGGCTGTCCGTCGCCCGTGTTCGTCATCGCCCTTTTTCACTGGGAGAGCCGATTTCGCGCTCTCTGGACTCATTTCAGTGCGTTTTAATGCGCCGTGATCCGCCGTTCGACATGGCGTATATCTTTGCTACCTACTTGCTTGAAGCTGTTAGGAACACGACCTTCGTCATGAACCGCCCCCAAAGTTTACGCGACGCCAATGAAAAGCTGTTTGCACTTCGTTTTACAGATCTGGTGCCACCTTCTTTGGTTACCGGGCACGCCGACCAGATTAAGGCGTTTTTAAGTGAGCAAGGAGGACAGGTGGTCATCAAACCGCTGGATGGTGCCGGAGGGGAGGGAGTGTTTCTGTTGTCGCATGGTGACCAAAATCTGAATGCGATTATCGAGGCAGTGACCGGACACGGTCGTAGATATGCGTTGGTGCAACGATACATTCCGGAAATACGTACGCACGGTGATAAACGAATTATTGTTGTGGACGGCAAACCGCTTGGAGCGACTGCACGGATGCCCCCCGCTGGTGAGTTGCGGGGGAATATCCATGTAGGAGGGGTATGCGTCGCCAGTGAACTGACGCCGCGCGATTTGGAAATTTGTCGCAGGTTGGAGCCGGAATTCAAAAACCGAGGTCTGTATTTTGTTGGATTGGACGTAATTGGTGACTATCTTACTGAAGTTAACGTTACAAGTCCTACGGGAGTCCAAGAAATCAATGCCCTCAATGGAGTATGCATCGAGTTCAACGTGCTGGAATTGATCGAGCAACGGTGTGCTGCTGCTCGATGACACTTTGGGGGTTCTATTAGCTAAGGTTGGCTTCACGATGCCCACATTGTCCTTGTCTAACACATGCTCTCACAGCTACTTGTATCGATTCATTACGGCGTTGCCGGAGCGCCTATTGGCGTTCCGCGAATCCACAACTTGGGTGATTGGGGTGGCCGTGTTGTTAAGTGGTTTCGTCGCTCGCCAAACCTCGGCCGTTACTTTCAATCAACTGGTCGAACAGGCTTTTGCTTGTGGTATTTCGGAGAGTAAACGTGATGGGTCATTACCCAACGTGAGGGGCAAGGAACACCGAATTGACAGGTGGGGTGTGTCGTTGTGGTTACCAGACAGGTGGGGTCCGCTGCGCGTAGTAGCGGATCGCCAGGCGGAGGCACAGTCACCCAGCGGAGCAGTGAATGTGCGCGTCACGATGCAGCCTTTGGGAGAGATGACACTGAGCGAAGTCATCGACACATATGAGAATGCCTATTTCGGGCAGAATCAGGCGGTTGGGGAGTGTCGGGAACAACTTTCTGAGAGGTTTCGTGTACGATCAGCCGATCAGTACGCTGTAGGGATGTATCGAAGCACGATTCCGCTCCGATATTGGCGATCATCCTACGTTGTATTTGCCATTGTTGCTTCGCGGGTGGTTGTACTCGAAGTGGCCGCGAACTGGAACGAACAGTCGTTGCCGCCGGTTCCGGAGATTGAACTTATCTTATCAGGATTGTCAGTAAAGTAACGATGGTGTTGTCCGTGGAGACGTTGTTACTCAATTCACGGTCAACGTCGGTCATTTTTTTCGGAAGATTCCCGACAGAAGGCTGATTACACTTGCGTTTGACCCTTGATCGTCTTGCAGAATGTCTCGTTTGTCTGAGTTTTTGAGTTCGCGGAGTGCCCGGCGTGCTTCCTGGCTCTGAGGGTTGAGCGCCAAAACCCGCTGATAAGCTTCGATAGCATCTCGGGGCCGCCCCTCCAATCGTGCGATACGCGCTCGTACTCGAAGAGCCTGCTCGCTGCGCGGGTTGTATCGCATCGCTTGAGCAAGTTCTGCTTCCACTTCTGCCCGATGATCCAGCTCAGGCATTCCTCCCTTCCAGATGCCTTGGAAAATTGCCCACGCAAGATCGGCGTGTAAGGTTGCGTCGTACGGAGTGTGGCGTATGGCTTCTCGGTAAATATTGGCAGAATGCTGAAATTGTCCAGATTTTAGCGCTTCTGCGGCCTGTTGAGCGAGACTTTCTGCCCCAAATACCGACTCTACTGTTGCGCGAAGTACGCCGTTCTCGATTTTTCTCCCGGAATTATATGAAGAACGCCGGCGTTGGTCTGTCAGTGTTCGATACGCCTGCTCAAGGCGATCGGCAATTGATCGCAGTGCCTCTCTGGCTTCGGGAGACAAAAGAAATTCTTCATACGCCGCGGGATCGTATTTTGTACGAAGGTAACGATAGTTTTCCCGGATTTCGCTTAGTGGGGCGTCCGGCGCGACACCTAGAACGTCATACAGGGTTTGGTGCGTCATTCTGTCCTGAAGTTCCAGCAACACGTCTTCAATTCCCGAACCCAACGAGGAGCCGGTCATCGCCGTTCCTGATTGTGTTTCCCCAGGTTTGTCACCTGCATTTCGTTGGCGTGGCGTTTGAGGTCGCCCTCGGGCATCCGTCGGTTCGACCGACCGTAAAACCAATTGTGCCCGTGCAGTACGGTCGTTGTCTGCTGATCCAGCTTGTACCGTGGAACCACCTGAGTTTGCCGCGGTTGCGGAGTCCCTAAAACCGCCGCCGTCTAAGGCAACGGTCAGGCGGTGCTCTTCAAAAGCGTCGTTCCAAACACTTTCCCAATTGACGCCGGAATCGAATCTTACCAGACCCGCTTTGTGCAACGCGAATGCGCGGCGTATCACATCTTCGGAAGCGAAACCACGGCCTATCAGAGCCTGGATCGACTTTGTGCTGGTCTCAATCAAGTCCAAAATCGCGTCTGAGCCGGTTGCCGAACCGGTAAACGCCTCCCGAACTTTGGCGATTCTGCTTTCCATCAGTGCCGTTGGATGGATTGTCTGGTCGGTGAGGTCATTCAACTCCGCCTGCTGATCGACGATTGCGTCCCTTAGTGCTACGAAACGAAAAAACTCGATCTCGGGATCCAACGACAATTCAGGTAAGCCGGCAGGGGGAGGCGCCATACGAACAAATCGATAGGTTGCCGGTGCCATGCCGAAGGCGAAACAAAGAATATAACGTGCCATTCCGAGTTTGGATGCACGTAGATGCAATTCGTCCAGAACACCCGAGTCAACGAGTAGTTTTTCCAACGGATGGCGGGTTAGATTCGCTTGATCCAGCAGTTCCTTAAGCGCATCGCGGTCAAGAATACGATGTCGCAGGAGAAAAGCCGGGTACGAATGCCGGACAGCGCTGGAACGTGCCAATATTACAACTCCTTTTTCAAAATACAATTCAACGTGGTCGTCGCCCGCTCTTAAGTCCAACTTGCCGGTTACGACCTCGGCTTGCAAAACACGGAGTAGGTCCAGATGAGCGTACTTAGATAGCGTTCCACTCAGTTTCATAAGCTACCACTACGATAACATATTGGCACAAGGCTATAGCCTGGGCAGTCAAAACACCCTCTGAGAGGGTCAGCGGAGGCTAATTTAGGCTGCCTTGTCCAGTCCCGTCCTTGCGGAATATTCCCGATATTCCTCAGTCCGGTCCCGGCCAATTCAGCGCTAAATTAGCTCGACCATGGTCACTTCCTTATTCCCGCTGACCCTCTGAGAGGGTCAGCGGAAATAGATAAGTGAACCCTGTTCGGCTAATTTAGGCTGCCTTGTCCAGTTTCGTCCCAGCGGAATATTCCCGATGTTCCTCGATCCGGCCCAGGACAATCCGACTCAAAATCGGCTCGACCATGGTCACTCCCGGCTTGAAGCTGACCCTCTGTCCGTGGATTGTGCGCTGCACGTGCCTCGTACTTTGCCTATCCATATATTTCCTCTGAACGGAGTAACCGATCCGTTCAGAGGACATGTGAGGACTGTATCGTCTTGACCAGCGGGTTGTCGAGTCTTCATAATCATTCGTGGGATTCTGGCGCTACTGCCGATTTAAGTTAGTCGCAACAACTCGCTTTTCCCGTAGGTTCGATCAGATGCGGTCAGATGGTCAGCTTCAAGCCGGAAGCGACCATCTGATCGTCTGAAGACCAGGACGGGCCCAAACACGATGTGCACGGACACTGTTGTTCCGACAGCGGTGAAAAAAAGCCGATCTTTAGAAAAAACTATTTTTTTCTTATAATTGGGGGAATCCGACGATGAATGACTTTCAATTTCTCGAAGATATGCCAATTGTTCGCCGTATGCGCGAATATATACTCAGATGGTGGCGACTTGAAGTCGGATTTGCCACCCCGGATGGGTATGTTACCGACCATGCAAGAGGCGTCGTTGTGCCTCCTGACAACCCGTTTTGCCGCGCGTCACTCACGTCTGCCGAAGGCTTCCGTCTTTGTAACCGTTCTGTTGCTGCGGCGGTTGAACAAGTGTTGCGGCAATCCAGTGACACACCTCGAGCGATGTTGGCGGAAACCTGTCACTTGTCCTTTCCGATGTTAATGGTCCCCGTGATTCACGACGGAACCGCGGTAGGTGTCCTCTTTACAGGGGGGTTCGTCCTCGAAGAAGACAAACTGCGGCGATGTCGGCTCATTGTCGCGTCAGCTCGCCGTTACGCGATCCACGTTGATGCACCTGCGGTAGCGGCGGAACAAATTCCCGTACTGAACAAACGTGATTTTGAACAACTTTGCGATTTGGTGGAAACATTGGCGATTCAACTGCAACAGTTTGATGGTTGGGGCAAACCCGGCCAGGATGACGAAGAACTGCAAGCATGGATGCCGATGGGGGCCACAAAAGAAGGTGATTTGGTTGGTGGATCAAAAGGAATGCGAAAAGTGCTCGACTTGGTGCGTCGTGTGGCGACATCGGACAGCACGATCCTGATCACCGGAGAGAACGGTACGGGTAAAGAAATGGTGGCTCGCGCCATTCATGGACAAAGCAACCGTCGTCAGCGGCCATTCGTGATAAAAAACTGTGCTGCGGTACCGGATACTTTGCTTGAAAGCGAGCTGTTTGGGCATACCAAAGGTTCATTTACCGGTGCCGTCCGCGATAAACCGGGTTTGTTTTCCGCCGCACACACAGGAACGATCTTTCTTGATGAGGTAGGAGACATGAGTCCGGCAATGCAAGTAAAAGTGTTGCGTGTGCTCCAAGACGGATCCTTTACGCCTGTTGGTTCGGTGGAGTCCGTGCGTGTGGATGTTCGGGTGTTGGCCGCGACCAACCGTCCACTGCGAAAAATGGTACAAGATGGTACATTCAGAGAGGACTTATTCTACAGACTCAACGTCATCAACCTGCACTTGCCGCCACTAAGGGAGCGTGTCAACGATATCAAGCTTTTGGCTGACCATTTTTTGGTCAAAATGGCAGGAAAGACGGGGACTGCTATCAAAACGCTGCAACCGGGTGTTATGGAGCGGTTTGTGGCATACTCGTGGCCGGGGAATATTCGGGAACTCCAAAACGAAATTGAACGACTCGTGGTGTTATCCGGTGACGCTACTTCAATCAGTCCCGAGCTCGTAAGTGAGCATATTGGGCAGAATCTAACGGATACCTTTTCGGGAGTTCCCCATCACGGCAAAATGAAAGATGCAATCGTTGGCCTAGAGCGGAAGATGATCGCTGAGGGACTTGTTCGTACTCATTGGAAGAAAGCGGTGCTCGCCCGGGAACTGGGCCTTAGCCGCACAACCCTCGCTGCGAAAATCAAAGTCTACAATCTGGACGGACCGATTCCGTCGGTTCGCGACTAATTTACCGTTATGTTGGATCGGGAAATCAGAGTGAACGTTCGCCCAAAAAGCATTTTTTTCCGCCTTGCTCCCGGTTATAGATTGGGGTTGGTCGGCTTTTTCGTGATGGTATTTTTTGTCGCCTCTTGGGTCGCTGAAAAAACTCCGAGCGTTATCGCCCAGGATTGGGAAATCCGAAAAAAAACGACAAAAAGTGCAGCCACAAAAAAAGGCGGATCACCCAACACGAAAAAATCGAGTTCCCAAGCAAAAAAACCAGGTGTCCAAATGGTCACCAGTCCGAGGTCCGACGCGAACATTTCGCGTGACATACGCGCGTATGTGGACCGTGTCGGGAAAAATCCGGCGGACAGCTTTGCTTTACGGCGGTTGGTGGAAGAGGCTCAGTTGGCCGGAGGTGTCGGTGTTATATTACAGGACCTGGAGAGGCAAATTCAAAATAATCATGATGATGTTCGTAGTTTGACGGTTGCAGGTGCGGTTTACAAAGTTACTGGGAATGCCGATAAAGCTATCGAATATCTAAAGAGAGCCGCAACCCTTGCCCCGCGGAATCCGCAGATCCACGAATTGTTTGCCGAGGTGTTGGCGAATCAGCAACGATGGGAAGACGCGCTGAATGTGCTCGAGACGGCGGCTCAATCTGCAGGATCTGCTTCTTTTGAGTTATATAAAAAAGCGGCCGAAACAGCGTTCGTTGGAGGATTTGCCGATAGAGCGAAAGGATTGGCAGCGAGAGCGCTTGAACGAGACCGGTCGAAGTTCGCCCGAATGGAAATAGCGGAGCTGTTCCGCAATTGGGGCGCTTTGGCGGAGGCGCTTGCGCTATGGCAGCAGATTGGCGTCGACGAGAAAGATAACTACACACAGATGATGGTCCTTCGTGAGGCGGCCGCGTTGTTGTTGGACCTCGGCAACGAAAACCAAGCGGCCGCGATGCTTCGACGGGGACTGGCGAAGGTTCGACGGGGCACGGGTGATGACCGAGAACTCAGAGAACTTCTAGTTGGTGTGTATCGCCGGTCGGCGCGACTTCCCGAGTTGCTTCAGGAGTATCAACCTCAAATAGGCAAAGACTATGAAATCACCGCGTTGTGTGGACGGCTTTATGAGGAGTTAGGCGACGATTCAATGGCACAGGCCACGTACCGCGAGGCACTGCGGTTACGCCCCAAGGCGGTGGAGATGCGCCAGGCACTGATAGGGTTGTTGGAGCGACAAGGGGCGGTCGACGAAGTCATCGAACAGACACAACTATTGATTCAGCAGATGCGTAAAGACCCGCAACTGGAGGTTCGCCTCGCTGAGCTTCATGCACGAAAAGGAGACAAAAAACAGGCTACCGAGATATTGCGCCGTACGGCAAGCCGATATCCACGAGATCCGGCAGTTCAGGGAATGATCATGGATCAGTACGTTCGCCTCGGTGTTTCTGGGGACCTGGTGCTTCAGCAATTGTTGACGTTAAGGCGGCTTGAGCCTAGGGAAGAAGCCCATGTTCTCGGTTTGGGTGAGTACTACTATTCGAACGGCAAACGCGATCTTGCGCTCGCAACCTGGCTAAAATTACTGGAGATCGTTCCAAAAAAAGCAACTGCTCATGTTCTATTAGCGACTACTTTAGCACAGCACCAGCGAAATGACCTTGCCGATCAGCATTTTAAGGACGCTGTTGCCGCCGATCCCGCCGATGAAAAAATTCGCCGAAAATATTCCGAATTTCTAGTAAAGCAGCGTAAGTTTGATGCGGCGGCCCAACAGTGGATTCATGTCCTCGAACTTGCCGGAGATGACAGGAGAAAAGCAAACAAAGCCAGGACGGCAATTGTTGAGATATGGAATAATTCTGGGATGTTACGCCACAAGCAACAGGAGCTGCGACGCCGGTTCGATACCAAAACGAATCTGCTGCTTGACGGGCGACTGCTTGTGGCGACGTATCTTGTTGAGCACGCCTATGCCAAAGCTGAGCAGGTGTTGAGTCAAATTCTCGAAAATCATCCGGAGGACTTGGATTCGTTGTTGGCCTTGGAGTGGGTGTTCGCCCGAACCAACCGGATCGATGAAGCACGGGAACTCGCTTTGCGACTGTCAGAAATGGACGCCGCCAATAAGCCGGAACATTTGGCTCGTTACGCCGAGTACGCGGTGCGCGCTGGTGATACCGATTCCGCGATTCATGTTTCCAGTCAACTCGTAGAACTGAACCCCACAGATGCTCGCGCCCAAGCGAACGTCGGTGATATTTTGTGGCAGCAGGGAGATATCGATGGTGCAATCCGCCAATATCGACGGGCCGTTGATCTGGGTGGACGCGACTATGCCATTCATTTGCGATTAGCGACGGTTTATCACGAACGTGGATTGGTTGACGATGAGCTACTCTTGTTGCGCAAAGTGGTTGAGCACGCAGACGATTCGCCTACGATCATGCAGGCTGGCCAGAGATTGTTGCAGGCTGCAGGGTTGATGGGGAAGTTGGACCGCATGGAAGACGGATTACTGGCTCTGGTGCAACAGTGGCCGGACCGTCCCGTGTATCGAACTTTGCTGGTAGATTTGTACCGGCAGCTTGGCCACGCGTTGACTCTCGCAGTGCAAAAAGATCCCACGGATGCCGGTACTCGGCAAAAATTGGCGGGATTGGTTGATCGTGGGTTGGTTCATTTGGTGGCAGCGTTGCAAGATGATGTCAGCACGCGGTCTAAGGTTTTGGAGATATTGAAGAATACACGGAGCCCCAACGTTGCGTTGCCGCTTTTGCGCCTTTTGGACGATCCGGACCGGGAGATTCGTGCTCAGGCGGCGATCGCCGTTGCGTTTGGTGGCGCGGATGCCGCCGTTGTCGGTTTGACCCGACTAGTGGATTCGACCGACATCCATCTGCGTCCGATCGGCGTGTGGGCTCTTGGTACACTCAAAACCCCATCGAGTTTTAGTAAGTTAGCGGAAGTGGCGTTGTCCCATGGCAGTCCGGATTTGCGCGCATTGGCGTGTCTCGCCTTGGGCGTCCGTGGTCTCCCGGATGCGGTGCCGGTGTTGAGAAAAGCGTTAAGCAGCACCGTCGACAGAATCAGCGCAAACGCAGCCTGGGGGCTCGGAATGATCGGGTTACCAGAAGTTGTACCGGATATTGCGCGTTTGATCACACATTCGTCGCCGGACGTGGTGCACGCTGCACTGTGGAGTTTGGGGAATCTTGGCGGGCCCGTTGCACAACAGGCGTTGTTGCGGCATTTGTTGTTCTCGGACGAGCCGATGATCGATGTGGCGTTGGCGGGGTTATTGCGGACAGGTGTACTCCCTGACAGTCCAGCCTCGTCGAACGAGCTGTTTGCATGGAAGGCGGGCATCCGTGAAGCATATCTGCAACTCGCTAACTTTGAACTTGCAAGGCTCAATGACCAGGTCTCGGTGAAAACGCTGATGGGTTTTGCCGTGCGCAGCGCAACAATGCAGGGTGAGCTGGAAACCGCAATCTCGACTATGGCTGTTTCAATTCTTGCGGAGTTGATTTCCACCAGTGATCAAATGTTGCTGGGTCAGGCCATCGATCGACTAATCGGTGGAAACGGTTCACCTGCCATCGAACCGATCTATCTGCCGCCTCTGGATGGTGGACCCGATTCGTTTGCGGAAGCAAGAGTATCTCTGCATATGGCGTTGAAGCCGTTGGGTCCAAAAATGGTGTCTTTGTTGGGTTCGGCGAGACCCACTTTGCGGTCTAAGATCCATAAGTTTATCGGCAAGGTTGCATCACCCACAGACGACTGGTTTCGGCAGGCGGTACTGGACGGTATGAAAGATGCCGATGCGGTGGTCCAGCGCGCGGCGATCCAAGCGGCAGGCTGGATTAAGGACGGTAATTTAACCGACGCTGTGATCGAGATGGGATCGCGCATTTCGCCGGTAAATTTTGCAGTTCAGGCGACCTGGGCGGAGGCGGTTGCGGGGTTGGGCGACCGTCGCCCGATTCCAATACTGGTGGGTTGGCTTCGCAGTGATTTCCCAACTGTGCGAGTGCAGGTGTTAAATGCCTTGGGTGAGTTGGGTGACGCAAGCCTTGTTCCGGAATTGTTGTTGGCGACCGAAGACGTCGAACCGCGAGCTAAAGACGCTGCCCTGATTGCATTGGGCAAAGTGGGAGACCGGTCTGCTTTAGCCGCTTTGCAGGCAATGACGAAACATTGCGCTGCAGAAAACTGTGAACGGATAGCCGATACGATTCGTAAAATCAGTGCCAGATAGGTGCGAAATTATCCTGCATTCAGCGAATCGACGACTATTGGGGGTGTTTAGCGTGATTTTTAGTTCCGGTTTCTGTCATGTTGCTTCCAACCGATGCATTGGTCCATCCCCGCCTGCGGAACAATGTCCACAGACCAATTCCGACCACGGACATGGCGAGTAATACGGCGGGATAACCGTATTGCCACTTCAGTTCCGGCATGTTGAGCGGGAATGTTGTGTCGAAGTTCATGCCGTAGAGTCCGACAATAAAGGTCAGCGGGATAAAAATGGTTGAAACGACTGTTAGTAGCCGCATTACGTCATTCATGCGGTTACTTAAGGTGGATAGATATACTTCGATGAGTCCTGATGCGATTTCTCGATAAGTTTCAACCAAATCGATAATCTGTATCGTGTGGTCGTAGCAGTCGCGTAAAAACACCTTGGTTTCTTCTTTGATGAACGGGCTAGGGTCGCGAATCACCGCATTGAGAGCATCTCGTTGTGGCCAAACCGATCGTCTTAAATTAAGTAGATCTCGTTTGACAAGGTGTATCTTACTGAGAGTTTTGTCGGTAACACACGTTAGTACTTCGTCTTCCAATTCTTCCAGCCGTTCTCCAAAAACCTCCAGCACCGGAAAATAACTGTCGACAATGGAATCGAGTACGGCATACGCGAGATAATCCGGTGTGCTTTCCAGCATCCGCGGTGCATTTTTCCGGATGCGGTTGCGGACATGTTCCAGTGCATCGTCGGCAGGGTGTTCTTGAAACGTTACCACAAAGTTTGCACCCAGAAACATGCCAATCTGTTCGGTTTCACTGGTCTCGGTGCCTATCGGTTTACGTGCCACAAAAAAGATCATGTCGCCGTATGTTTCCAGCTTCGGGCGTTGGTGAACGTGAACGACGTCTTCCAACGCCAGCGGGTGAAGTTGGAAAACATCGCCAATGGACCGAAGCAACTCAATGTCCCCAAGCCCATCGACATTGACCCATACGTTGCGTTTGCCTTGACGAATGGTCTCTATTTCGTGTGCATTCCCAAATTCTTGCTCAAAAACCCCGCTTTCGTCGAAAGCAATGCAGTTTGCTCGTGAAGGTACCGAACCTGGTTGCTCTGTAAGCCACCCGGGCGGTGTCCCGGGCCGATTGGTTCGTTTTCGAGCAAGTCGTGCTTTTTTTTGAACACCCATCGTTTTGGTCTTGTTCATTCGAATCTCCATTTGACGTCTTCTATTCGTTTGGATGTCCTGACGTTGCTTGTTCCGAGATACCAGCCCAAACAAGCCGACGGATTTCGTTCATAATGTCTTCTGTTTCAATGTGTTATGAGTTTGGTCTTGAATCCGAGTATTCACTCGGTTCGAATGCCGCCTCTTCGATTTGCGAGGACGATATTAACCCGATTCAGGAAGTGCATATTATGAACACCATTGTGTCGCATCCAAAAAACCAAGCGCCTTTCCGGCTCCTGACCGCCGCGGTGACTATGCTGTGGTTTCTGTGGCAGTCGCCGGCTGCCGCTTCTGCTCAATGTACGTTGCCCCTAGCCGATCTCGATCAAAACGGGGTTACCAATATCGTCGACGTACAGTGTTATATATTGGTCGCATTGTGGAGCCTCGGGGGTACAGGTGGAGTGCCCGCGTGTGCTACCGGATACGATTCAGCCGCAGATGTCAATTGCGATGGGTCACCGGACGTGGTTGATGTCCAAATTGCCATTGCGTTTGCGCTTGGAATTGGATTATCGGCAGAGGTCGACGTCAATGGCAACGGCTGCTTAGATACCTGCGAGACCGCCCCGGGTACCCCGATTCTGTTGTCGGAGGTCTTGTATGACTCGATTGGTACCGATGTGAACACTTTCGTCGAGATCGTGGGCCCACCTGGTGCCGATTTGACCGGCTATGGCGTGCGGGGGGTCAACGGGAATGGCGGAGGTGTATACAACGAAATTGTTCTGAGTGGGTCTATTCCGTCGGACGGCATCTATTTGATTGTCCACCCGGACGCCGACCCGGTGATGATCGCGCTTGCCGACTTGTTGGATGACAATGTTGACTACCAAAATGGCCCCGACTCAATTCAGTTACTAGACGATGAGGGCGTTGTTGTTGACGCTGTCGGGTACGGCGATTTTCCGTCGCCATTGGTTTTTGCCGGCGAAGGTACGCCGACGTTGGATCCACCTGCGGGGTCTAGCCTTTCGCGGTCCCTCGAC
Source organism: Myxococcales bacterium (assembly GCA_013360285.1). Lineage (GTDB taxonomy): Bacteria > Myxococcota_A > UBA9042 > JABWCM01 > JABWCM01 > JABWCM01. The sequence continues at coordinate 6,880 of JABWCM010000058.1, read as the reverse complement.
TTAGTCGACACCGACAACAACAAAGCAGATTTTTTTGTTGTTTTAAGCCCCACGCCTGGGTCACTGGCTTGTGTTGCGGTCTGTACGCCGGGAACCAAAGAGTGTGTAGGAGAAGGTATACGGTCATGTGAGTTATCCTCGGCGGGGTGCCCCGTCTGGTCCGAGCCTCAGCCGTGCCAAGGTGGTACCACCTGTGTGTTGGGTGTGTGCGTCATCAGTTGTATGGACGAATGTTTACTTAATGCTACCAAGTGCGAAGATAATGGTGTCGTGACTTGCATCGTCGGTACGTCGGGGTGTACCGAGTGGAGTGACGCCGCTTCATGCTCTGTTGGGTTCGTATGTGAACAGGGTCAGTGTGTTGCACCGTGTACCGACGAATGTGTACTTGGTGCCACCGACTGCTCCAACGCACTATTTCGGACATGTGAACTCGGTGCGGAGGGTTGTACCGTGTGGAACGAGGGTGTGGCATGCCCCGCCCCGTCGGGTTGTGTTGGCGGCGGATGTTCGGTTGTCATTAGCCAGAATACTCAGTTGTGCGGGATTGTGGATTTACGGACAGTCAACGGCGACTTTGTTGTACAGGGTGGAGCGGTCGTGACGTGCAATAGTCCTGACGCCAGCCTTACTGTTTTTGCACAGTCGATATTTGTTGATCCGGGTTCTGTGATCAATCTTTCTGGTAAAGGAACGACAAAAACCGGGATTGATTTTGGAATATGCGACGATTTGAATTGCAACACGGGAAATGGGCGTACTGGTGCCAGTGGAGGAGGCAACGGAACGGTTGGGGGTAAATCGGCCAATGTCAGCTACAAGTATAAGTTCAGTCAGTTTGGAAGTTGTGACTGTGGTGTCTGTCCAGGAAAAAACGGTGGTCCGGTTCTGAATACTTCCTACGACCTTGAAGTGTCATCAGGGGGACGCGGAGGAGATGGCTGTTTTTATTACAGCGAGTTTCAAGGTTGCACCGATAGCGCAAGTGGCGGGAACGGCGGAGGGGTTGTCCGTCTTTTTGGTACTCAAGACGTAACGATTCTCGGTGCCGTACTTGCAGATGGTTTCAGTGGGGAAATGGGAAACCTCACCGCAGGTTCGGGTGGTGGCGCGGGCGGTTCCATCCTTCTTGCAGCACCTGGCGTAACAGTGGGGGGTACTTTGTCTGCGTCCGGCGGTTTGGGCGCGACCGCCAACCCATTCAACGTGTCGTGTTTCACCGGTCAATACAACACCAATGGTGGAGAAGGCGGGCAGGGAAGGGTAAAAATTGTTCATGGTGGTAATTATGTGAACAATGGGCTTATCACCGGTGCCGTTACCAATATTTCCTACCTGCCGCCGCTCGATATTCAAAGCGACACCCATCCGTTTGCCGGTGGAGCCTACAACAACACCTTCGACTCCTTTCACGCGACGTGGAGTAAACCTTATCCCGGCGCGGCCGGTTATTGGTGGGCCTTGTCCAAATCACCGACCTTTCAGTTAACTCCTGCGGTGGGTACGTACACTACCGATCCGGACGTAGTCATTCCGGGGTCTGCTTTTAATTCGGCAGGCACATGGTATTTATATGTCGTCACTGTTCATTCGAATGCAGAAACCAGCACGATTGCGAACAAATATTCGTTTTATGTGAACAGTTCGCCTCCTAATTTGACATCTTCGACCCACCCTAACCAAACCGCTTGGTATTCCGAGCCTCAGAAAACAACCGTCACCATGTCCTGGTCGACACCCAGTGGGGTGAGCCCAGGGCAGTTTGCTGGATACTGGTACAAATTGGACCATCATTTCGGAACGTTGCCCGGAACCGAAGACGACGGCTTCACGTTTTCACCAAATTCCCAGGTGGTGTTGACTCACGATTGGAAGGGAATTCCCATTGGCCCTGGGACGTACCATTTTCATTTGGCTGCCGAGGACTTAATGGGCAATCTAACACCCACCGCAGCGCAGTATCAGTTGCAGATCGGGGTCGAGCCGTCGAAAATGAATCTGTTTGGCTACGTGAAAAATCCAACCAACATGCCTGTTTCGGAGGCCATCGTTGAGGTACATCCCTACGGGAAAAAGACGACGACAGATGTCAACGGATACTTTCTGTTTCAAGATCTTTATGTTGGAAAATACGAAGTCTATGTTACTCATCCGAACTATGCTAAGTTGCAGAAGGAGATCGATTTGTCGCCGTCAATTGTACCTCTGACGTGGATGGTGAGTCCGTAACCAATTACCACCCCGTTTGTTCGACATCCCTTCCACTTTGCGAAGCACCCGAGTACACTGCCGAGGCGGTGGACGTGGTTGCTGAGCCACGTCGGTGTGAGGTGCAAAGCATAAAGGCCCCCAAAAGCCGCTTTTTGCCGCATCGTCCACGGACCTCGCTAAATACATACGTATCGAGAGAAAACGGCCGAGCTGTTTGGGGTTTGAGGCGGCTGTTTTCACGATCCATCACCCCGCCGAAGTTTGGGTGCTGCAATGCTTCCCATTTTTGAAGTTGCTCGTTCTCTTGGAATCCATTCCGACCACTTTCTTCCCTATGGTCACGACAAAGGAAAAATTGCTTTGGCGGCGCAACGGTCGGGGCGCGAACCGGGGAAGTTGATCCTTGTCAGCGCTATCACTCCCACCGATGCAGGAGAGGGTAAAACCACGACATCGATTGGTTTGGCGCAGGGATTGGCGAAAATTGGTGAAAAGGTGTGCCTGGCATTACGCGAACCTTCTCTGGGTCCTGTATTCGGAAGAAAAGGTGGGGCAACGGGTGGGGGGAAGGCGATTATCGTTCCGCAGGACGATATTAACTTACATTTCTTGGGAGATTTCCATGCAATTTCCACGGCGCACAATCTGCTGGCGGCGTTGATCGACAATCACCTTCATTTTGGCAATTCTTTGGGAATGGATACGACTCGGATCCTTTGGCGCCGTGTGGTTGACCTCAATGACCGCTCGTTACGAAATGTTGTTGTGGGATTAGGTGGAACCGCTCAGGGAGTACCGCGGGAAACGGGATTTGACATTACTCCCGCGAGCGAGGTGATGGCTGCGTTGTGCCTTGCCGAAGATCCGGAAGACCTTCGCGCTCGCCTTGGCCGAATCATTGTAGGGTTAACTCACTCCGGGAACCCCGTCACCGCAAATCAGTTGCAGGCGACGGGGGCAATGATGGCATTGCTTCGGGATGCGATGTTACCGAATCTGGTGCAAACCATCGACGGTGTTCCGGCGTTGGTACATGGCGGTCCGTTTGCGAATATTGCGCATGGATGCAATTCGGTGATTGCCACGAAGATGGCAATGGCGTATGCCGATTGGACTGTGACCGAAGCGGGATTTGGTTTTGATCTCGGTGCAGAAAAGTTCTTTGATATCAAATGTGTGCAGGCCAACTTGCGGCCTGAAGCGGTTGTTTTGGTGGCAACAGTCCGGGCGTTGAAGATGCACGGCGGCGTCGGGAAAGCGGATCTGGAACGTCCAGATGTCGGCAAAGTTGAGCTTGGCCTTCAGAATCTCGACAAACATTTGGAGAGTATTCGTGCCTACGGTATCTTACCGATTGTGGCGCTTAACCGATTTGGCAATGATCACGATGACGAAATTGCAGCGGTTCGGAGGGAATGTGAACGGCTCAATGTACCATTTGCGGTGTCCGACGTGTACGCCCGTGGTGCGGAAGGTGGGACCGCCTTAGCCGAGGTCGTTGTTCGAGTCGCAAAAGCTGCCGACAATTGTTTTCGTCCTCTGTACGAGGCACACGTTTCTGCCGAAGAAAAGATGAACATTGTAGCCCGAGTGATTTACGGTGCCCATGGTGTCGTGTGGACTGCGGCGGCGCGTAAGGATCTGGACGCCATACGGAGATTTGGTTACGGACATCTGCCCCTCTGTGTGGCGAAAACCCAGAAGTCGTTGTCCGATGACCCATCACTACATGGGCGACCTACAGACTTTGATCTCACCATTCGTAATGTCATTCTCGCCGCGGGAGCCGGGTATATTGTTCCTCTACTTGGCGATATATTACGTATGCCGGGATTACCAAAAGAACCACAAGCGCATCGTGTCGATCTTGTGGACGGAAAGATTGTGGGGGTCGCCAATTAACCTGCGGCGTTGGAAGTCTGCTCGGGCAAAATTCGGGGTGCTTCGACACACTTGCCCCAAGGCGACTTAGGTTAAACGGCACGGGTTTACTTCAAAATGACTTCGTGTCGTTTGACAACCGGAGTTTCAATTTTTGTATTATTTGTGATCTTTTTTGCAATTGTCAGTTTGTTCGCATCACCAATATCCAACGAGTACGGGACTTTTTTGTCAAATTCGGCCTTTTGGCCACCTATTGTCATGTTGTCCAATTCGGCGATTTCCAGCTTGTTTTTTCCCTGTCCCGCTTTCATCACAAATTTCTTCAACGTAACCGACCCATAGTTGCTTAACGGAATAACGTAAAACTCGACGGGGCCAGCAAGTTTGAGCATGTACGCCCGTACATGTTCATCGAATCGCACAACGTCCCAACCGGAAACCTGGCTGACTGTCGGCACCGAGTTTCCCGGAGTTACAGGAAACGCAAACCACCGCCGTCGCGAATCGTGGTTTTGGATATGTAAATCAAACGTAAATTCTACTTCGCCGTTGTTCAGCCGTTTCTGGCCGACGTTGGAGACGGTGACTGCGGGAAGATTGGCCACGCGCTCCTTGTCTTTTTTCGCCGACGCAACGATCAACTCTCGCTGTTTGTCTGGGTTGTTGTAATCGGCGGGAATAATGGGCGCTTGTCCTTCCGCAAGTCGTTTCAGATTGTCGCCGACCACTTTGTCGCTGACCAGTCCCAAATCGGTGCCCATTGATAACCGGACCATTTTTCCGGCGGAATCCACGCTGACTATCATGGGTAACTTGTCCGGTACCGCACCCGCAATCAGTTCGTGGGCGGGACCACGCCACTCGTCGACGTCGATCAACAATATCTTGACCTTTGCCAGTGCTTTTTGAACGTAGGAGCTGCTGTCAATATGCTCCTTTATCGCCTTACACGGACTACACCAGTCTGCTGTAAACATGACAAGCGTTCGTTTGTTTTGCTTTTTGGCCGAGTTGAGTTCACGGGTGAACAATTCACTTAAGTTTGTGGGCCCTTCGCGGTGAATGGCCCGTATGTCGACTTTTCCCGGTGCAGCCCATACTGTCGCGGTTGTTCCCGCAACCAGCGCGACGAGTAAGAACAAGGTAAACAATCGTGCTAATTTAATAAGCAAGGGCAACCTCCGAAATCTGAGTTTGGTAAATAACCTGGGAGCGGACTAGGTGGCTGGTGTTTTTTGATGAAATTTTTGTCCTGGCCGCCTTTGGCCGTCTAGCCCGTAAAAATTCCTGCGCCATATTCCCGATATGACTCAGGATTTTTCCGGACGATCCGGTTCAAATTCGACTGGCCAAAAATTCCCCTAAAAAACACCAGCCACCTAGGTGGCTGGTGTTATGGCAGTGTAAACGTGAGCTATTCGCAGGTTTCGATAGCAAAGTTACATGTGAGGCCCTCGGGGCAATCGTTCTGACTTGAGCAAGGGTAATGGCCGACAATGGTGATTCCGGCAGATTTCGGGGCTCCAACAATAAAATCGATACATCCGCTCACAATCTCCATCGAGTCAACGGTGCGTCGCGACAATCGGGCGTTGGGATATCCGGACACCCCAAACTCGTACAACTGATTGATGAGCTCAGCGGCAATTTCCACTTTGCCTGTGTCCGGCAACTCGCAGAACAGATTTACGGGCGAATTTCCATGCTGATCGATGTTCAGTCGGAGTTCCACCTTTGTTCTAGCGCCTTCCGGTGCCGGATCCCACGCCACGACCAACGGTTTGTTTCGCTCAATCGTCCAATTCGGTTCTACCATTTGAATCGGGTTGGAGCCGATCCCATACATATCCAATTTGCCGGCGTAGCCCACGGTGCTTGTCACATGAATCAATGCGCCATCAACAAAGGCCGGATGGGGCAATTTTGTGTCAAAATAGCTGTTACTGGGTGGTTTGGGTGTCATCACTACGGTTTGGCTGAGACCTTCTACCGTGACTGTACCTATGTCTTTTTGTTCCGGGTATTTGATGCACGAGCCGTCGTAATCACAGGTAAATCCAGGTCCGCAGGGCGGGAGACACACCGGGTAAATCAACTGCAACATCCGACAATCTCCCGCCACCTTCACTTCTTTTAGGATGTTCGCCGGATTGACCGAGTCAAACACTTTGCCGTCTACAATCGAATAGTCGTCGTAGACTTCAACCAAAAAGCCACCGACATATTCTTCCATGGGGCAAGTGCCTCCCAATGGGACCGTGTCGACTGTCCACGGGATGTCGGCGTCATTTTCGTGTGTGTCTTCAGGGGGAACTGTGGTGTCCTCGGGTGTGACTGAAATGTCTGAGGCCGCTGAATCATCAACGCTGGACGTATCTGTTATGGCGGAGTCTTCCCCAGTGCCGTCGAGTGGTTGTTGTTGTGTGTCCAGGTCAGGATTTTCCGAATCGGGTGTCTCGGCCACGTCCGATTTACTGCTGTCGTTGTTGTTGTTGTTGGTGGTGTCGGAGTTTTCCGAACAGGCGACAAAAGCCAAGGCCAGAACCCACATTCCAAAACGCTGCATTGAGATGTACTCCTAAGTTAACATTCAGCCTGAGCTGAATAGCCATTGGTCGTGCAGTATACGTGATTCGATATCGAGACTTCAAAAGGAACTTAGAAATCGGTCTCGTGGGACGATTGACAGAGAGGGTCAGCGGAAATAGATAAGTGAACCCTGTTCTGCTAATTTAGGCTGCCTTGGCCAGTCCCGTCCTTGCGGAATATTCCCGATATTCCTCAG